>JADJMD010000015.1 GCA_016709765.1 Ignavibacteriales bacterium | reverse complement strand
CATCACAAATATTGCAAGTCTCTCTGAGGAAATTGAAAATCCGGTAGGGGAGAATAAACAAATATTCCCTTGGAATATTTCTTTCTCTTGGCAATTGCCAAGGATAATTTATTTTGTTGGTACCTTGATAATGGTCAATGTAATTCCAATGAATGAACTTATCGAATTTAACTCAGTGGTTACAGCAGCCAATCCCCATACTGGGCAGAGTAAATATGATTTTACTATCTATAGTTGCAATTATTTCTTTCATCTCTGTTGCTAATGCAGGAATTATGAGTGCTTCAATATATCCCTCTTAGCAATGGAAGAGGGGACCATATTCTTCCTAAAAATATTCAGGAAGCCTGTAATCATTTTGGGGCACCAGTTATATCTCTAATATTAACAATTACTGCTATTGTTTCAATAATTCCCGTTTTTGAACCCGATTAAGATTGCTAAAACTTGCCAGCGCATTCTAGCTTTTTAATGTTTGGAGATTTGTTTGCTTTGAAGCCGTGATTGTTATTATAAGAGAAAGCAGAATTGAATCTTATGATCCGGATTTAAAATCACCCCTCTATACCCTTGGATGCAAATTAAGCCAAATCATTCTTCCAATAGTATTTATTACGAGATGGGTTGGCTTTCAATTATTTTTTCCACTGGCCAGTGGTCGCAGGATTATATGGCATTTCTCATACGCAAAAAGAGTTGTACGAACCGAGCCATTTATCACATCTTTGGAAAGATTAGGAAGACAACGATACGCAGGCTTGAAGGGGAAATGCGGGGTATTTAAAAGATAAAGGTTTGAGAGATTCGGGATCCTTTTGATGAAATTGTTACCAGAAGTAATGTTATAGATTTAGATGAAAAACAGAAATTTAGAGGATGTTGTTAAAACGCTTCGAGTGGTATCCCAATTTGTTCAGCATACTGCGGAACAAATCCAAAAACAATTCTTAGGAAGGAACACTGAGATGGGTTACAACATTCCAATATGGAATTGCATTACCACATTTAAGATTGCTTGGTTTGCAGCAAGCAGAAATGGTGCTTGTCCGTGCAAATAAAGGTGTGCATATGAAATTCAAAAAATGTTAACTGATTTTGGATGAAGAAGAACAAGATGTTAATGCAATCTTTTAGTTAGTCCTGAAAAGATCCCACACAGCATCTTAGAATATTAGCGCAGATAGCCGGAAGGTGGATGAAGAAAGTTTTTGTAGAAGAATGGAAAACAGCAAAGGATGATCAGGAAATAAAAGAAGTGATGTTGCATGAAGACAGATGCTTTTCCTAGTTGTGGGATGGAACTACACATACATCGTTGCTTTTGAATAAACAGTTAAAAGAAATAAAATTCCCCGAAGATTGCCTTGTTGCAATGGTAAGAAGAAGCGGAGAAACCATCATTCCGAAAGGAAATACTGTTTTAATAGAAGGGGACAGGCTAACAATCATTGGTAATCCCAAAGGTATGTCTGAGCTTAAAAAACAGTATCCCGAAAGTTCTTAGGTAAATTATTTAAGCAGTACCATTTTCTTTGTTTCAACAAATTCTCCAGCTTGAAGTCTGTAAAAGTAAACTCCATTTGCTAACTGATGGTTGCCGACAGTGGACTCGAAATCTACCTCATAATTTCCAGCTTGTCTATATTCGTTAACCAAAGTAGCAACCTCATTTCCTAAAATGTCATAAATCTTTACAGTTTGCCAACTGCTGACTGGAGATTGCCAACTGATTTTTGTGCTTGGATTAAATGGGTTTGGATAGTTTTGTTGTAGTAAAAATTCTTGTGGTTGAGTTGAGTTTTTTTCATCTTCAATAAAAGTAACACCACCGTTTGTTGTATGGAGAATAGAACCTCCATCACCAACAAGCCAGACATTATTCTCATCAATGCAATTAATTGAATGAAGAGATTTATTTGTTCTTTTAATTGTATGTCCCAAGTTTCACCTCCGTCTGTGGACTTCAATACTAGACCTCCATTTCCTGCAACCCAACCAATATTGTTATTACTAAAGTTGACCGAATAAAGAACTACTTGTGTTCCACTCACTTTAGTTACCCAATTATTTCCTCCATTAGTTGTTTTAAAATAGTACCAGCATTTCCAACCGCCCAACCAACATTTTCATCTATAAAGTGTACCGAGAAAAGCCACTCAATTGAGTTACTAAATTGTGAAACCAATTAATTCCACCATTTGTTGTCTTGAGAATTGTACCCGCATAACCAACTGCCCAGCCGACCTCACTATTAACAAAATATATTGATTCTAAATGTGATAATTCTCCAAATAATTGATGATTCCAGCTTATACCGCCATCAGTTGAGTGCAATATAGTACCTGAATATGGATAACCCCTGTAGTCCAGCCTTCGTTTTTATTTATAAAAATACAGAATTTAAGTAGCTAGTTGTTCCACTTGAATGTGTTTCCCAATTTATCCCCCATCAGTAGTATTAAGGATTAAACCATTTTTTCCTACAGTCCAACCATATAAGCTATCGATAAAATAGATAGATTTTAGATCTTCCAAAACTCCACTTTGTCTATTATTCCAGCTATTTCCTCCATTTGTGGTTTTTAATATCGTACCATTTTGACCAGTTGCCCATCCCAGCGTAGGATTTATTAATGAAATTGAATAAAGATTATTTGTTGTTCCAAGAGATTGTTTTGACCACCCAGTCCCACCATCCGTTGTTTTAAGGATAACTCCATTTAAACCTGCTATCCAGCTGCTATTTTGATTAATAATGTCAATATCAATAAGATTACCTGCCGTACCTGATGGTTGATTATCCCAAGTGCTCCCGCCATTTGTGCTTTTAAGAATTAATCCATTTTGCCCAACAATCCAGCCAATGTCATTGTCAAAGAAATGAATTGAAGAAAACCAAGCATTAGTGTCAGCAGATTGAATTGTCCAATTTTCGCCGCCATCAAATGTTTTAAGGATTGTACCATAAGAACCAACAGACCACCCAATATTTTCGTCTATAAAATATATCGACCCAAGCCAGTTGTTAATCCCTATTGGTTTAACTGACCAGTTTTGCCCACCATCATTAGTTTTTAAAATTGTTCCTTGGTTTCCAACAGACCACCCCAAATTACTATTTATAAAAAAAACATCTGAAAGTATATTAATCGTTCCACTTAATTCACTTTCCCAAGTCGTTCCACCATCTACAGTTTTTAGTATTACTCCATTGTTGCCAACAGCCCAACCTTCATAAATATTTCGGAAGTAAACTGAATTAATCCATTCAGTTGTTCCGCTTATTTGTTTTGTCCAGTTTACGCCCCCATCCGATGTATTCAAAATTGTACCATAAGCCCCTACACACCAGCCATTATTTATATCTGTAAAACAAATATCATTAATCTGGTCAGTAACATTGCTCGCTTGGTTTATCCAACTGATACCGCCATCTATAGTTTTTAGAAATGTACCGGCATTTCCAACAGCCCAACCAATATTTTCATCAATAAAACACACTGAGTATAGATCATTTCCCTGCGGCAAAGGATTTTGCCAAAACCACTGTGCATTTATTTGAAATGAAAGTGTAAGAAGGAAAGCGAAAACAATAATGATCTTTTTCATAAAAGTCCCCGAACGAAAATGATTAAAAATATCTACTTCAAAAAAGGAGAATTAATATTCAATTGTCAAGCTCAATAATTTCTTAATTCAGAGAAATGATTTTTTGATCTTGGTATTACTACACAATTGTGAAATAATATTCATTCATAAAAGCAAACATATCTGAAAATAAAGAAGGTTTATACTATGGAACATTTTTTGAACTTTGACTTTTTCAGGGAAGTGGTATATGCCTAATAAATTTAGGTGTTTATCAAATATCGTAGATACAGAAAGTCCAAATCTTTATGAATGTTGATTCAAATCGCCCGCATATAGCCATAGTTGGAAGAAGAAATGTAGGCAAATCTTTGCTTGTAAATTCTCTGCTTGAGAAAAATGTTTCTGAGGTTTCTGATGTTGCGGGCACTACCACCGACTCAGTTAGCACAAAGTACGAACTACTACCTTATGGTCCTGTTGTAATTGTAGATACTGCTGGTATTGATGACGAAGGTGAACTAGGCAGACAGCGAATTACAGAAACAATAAAAATTTTATCTTCATCAGATTTTGCATTGGTTGTTCTTGATGCTCGTGAAACTTTGCAAAGCAAGGAACTTGAACTTTTTGCATATCTTGATAAACTTCAGATAAATTACATCGTAGCAGTAAATAAAATTGAGTTTGGTGTTAATCCTGTTTTACTAGAAGAACTTAAAGAACTTAGGATGACACATTTTGAAGTTTCTTGTAAAGAGAAAGCGGGAATTGAAGAACTTAAACGCAGAATGATTAGACTACTTCCAGAGGATGATGAACCGCCGTTAGTTAAAGATATTGTAAAGCAAGGTGATGTTGTTGTAATGGTTATTCCTGCTGATCACACATTGCCTTACAGAAAATTAATTCTTTCTCAGGTTCATATGATAAGAGAAGCGCTTGATGAGAATGCGATAATAACTGTTTGTCGCGAGAAAGAACTTGTATCAACTTTAAATAATCTAAAATCTTATCCTGATCTAGTTATTGTTGATAGTAATTCAGTAACTCGTATTATAGAAGATATTCCTCCCCAAATTAGGCTTACTACTTTTTCACTTGTAATTGCACGCCACAGGGGCGATCTTCCTTTGTTCATCAAAGGATTAAGAAAAATTGATGGGCTTAAAAGCGGAGATAAAGTACTAATCGCTGAAGTCTGTTCTCATCATACTCTGGAAGATGATATTGGAACAGTAAAGATTCCTAAATGGCTTCGCAGTTATACAAAAAAAGAATTGCATATAGATATTGTTCACGGCAATGATCTGCCTGACAATTTATCTGAATACAAACTTGTTGTTCATTGTGGTGGATGTTTGTTAACGCACAGAGCCTTGCAGACTAGAATTAATGAAGCAAAACTTATGGATGTTCCTGTTGTAACATATGGTGTGATAACATCATTTATGAATGGAGCAATACCAAGAGCCCTCGTTCCGTTTACAGATGCTTTTGCTGAATGGGACAAGATAAAAATTAAAAAGTAGACCAATAAAAAAGCCAGACAATTGTCTGGCTTTTTTGTCATTCTAATTTTGATGCTATTTAATAAGCATCATTTTCTTGATAGATGTAAAACTACCAGCTTCTAGTTTATAGAAGTAAACACCGCTTGATAAGTTTGAAGCATTAAAGTTTAGTTCATAAGAACCAGCCTCTACTTCTTTGTTAATCAAATCAGTAACCTTCTCTCCTAAAACATTAAAGATACTCAAATTTACCAATCCAGAAGTTGGAACTGAATACTTTATTGTGGTTGTTGGGTTAAACGGATTTGGATAATTCTGTTCAAGAGCAAATACTTTTGGAGGAACAACTTCCACTTCTATGGAACCGATATAATCAAAGGTACCATCTAAATCAATTTGCTTTAGTCTGTAAGTGTAAGTACCAGCAACTAGATCTACATCAGTATATGAATAGCTTACAGGCTCAGTTGTGGTCCCTCTACCTGGAATATTTGCAATCTGAGTGAATTGACTATTGTGGTTTGATTTTCTTTCAACTACAAAACTACTGTTATTAGTTTCAGTTGCAGTCTTCCAGTTTAAAGTTACATCATTATCTCTGACTACAGAAGTAAATGATGTTAGTTCTACCGGAATCGATCCGCCGGCGCCAACTATCCAAGATAATGAACCTAACATTATTTGACTTACATCTTCAGTAACAGGTATAACGATTTCTCTAAATTCGATGCATGGTAGAGTACGTTATATGTAGTACCGTCAAAAGCAACACTTATAACAGTGTCGCTTGCTGCGGGAAGATCATTAAATCGATAGGCTACCACGCTGCCATTCACTACTCCAATACCATCCGGAAATGATGATGTAAGAGAATCACACAGACCTGGATTAACAGCAACACCACAAATCCTACTTTGATCTGCTGTACCATTCCCATCATCCGCGAAATATAAAGCATGGAGGTATTCACTATAAAAAACTGAATCATAAGTTGTTGAAGCTAATCTGCCATGGTAGTACCCAATATCGTCTCCTGCAATCAGAAGTGATTTTTGCATTCCAGTTGTACCGCCGTCTAGAAAATCTTCTATAGCTTGAATTTCTAGGGCAGGTATTGAACTTTCTTCACACCATATTACAGTTTCCCAGTGAGTTAAGTCGGGGGTTCCGAAATCCCTGTTAAGTGTATCAAATGATGTGAAATTAAAAGTGGCTAATGCTAGCAGAACACTATCAATATTTGATCTTTCATTTGCTGTAGCTCTGCTATAACAAATAACAACAGGAAAAGTCGGTACTACTACATTGATCGTCGTAGTCAAGGTATCATCTCCAGGGTAAAGATCACCTGTAACAGATACTACAGATTGAACTGTATAAAATCCGGAGGTTGTAGGAGTGAATGTCTGTGAAAATGGCACATCAACAAATTCATTTGGTAGAACAGATGCAAAAACACCAGTACCAGTATAAACTAGACTCATACCCGGGTCAAATATTTTAACTTCAGCGTTTCCATTAGAAATCGCATTTAAGCCGGTATTAGTATACCTAGCCTCAACTGGGGAACTTCCATACAAAGTTGAAGTTGGACTTGGCTGTATAACGGCAGTTGCTTCCATATTAATAGCAGTCGGAATATTAATCTTTAGATAAGGATGCCTTACATTTGAAGAAGTTAAAGAGTTTGTAGGGATGCCTGTACCACTAATATATTTACATTGATTTGCAGCATAAGGAGGAAATGAAACGTCACTATCATATAACCAACTTATTGCTGTAGCCTGAGCAGTTGGTTGATAGTAATCAACCAATATTGCCAGATTATGTCCGTTTGTAGTATCATATGTATAAGGTGATGAGAAAAAGAACTTCTTAAATCCCTGATCACCGGCTACGTTTGCTTGAGGAGCGCCATCAAAAACTAAAGTAGCGCCGGTAATGGCAGTTGGCCAATCCAGAGCAGCCGTACCCCAATCAGGATCAGAGGTATTTTTAATATATATCTTAAATGTTTCACCACCTATATAGTCGAGTGCTTCATATTTAAAAAACTCAATGCTCCCAATATTTGCACCATATGACCTAACCCTGTGAGCCCTGTAGCAGGATATATATATGCGTGCCTGTTCCAATGATCTGCCGTTGTGTTAGATCTCATAGGACCATAGGTATTTAAAGCAGTAAAATACTGACCAACGCCGACAGTTATTGATTGCGCTGTAATTTCTGCTCCCAATAAAAGTACGCCAATTAAAAAAACGGAAAATAATTTGTACATAGAACCTCCTAATGATTGATGTATGAAATTAATTTTTATTTGATATTCGCTCAATATCGTTTGTAGTAACTTGAACTTATTCAAAAACTATATAATGATCAAGTATTTTTGAATAATTTTTATATTTTAATATTTATTATCATTTCCATCATTCAATAAATCACTTCTCAAAAGCAAGAAAAGTTAATTGCTAATTATTATTTATTGATGTGAATTTTTTACTTAAAAGCGCTTTTTGTTTTAACTTATCTGGCATTTTGCATGCACAACTCAAGCGACTATACGAAACACTTGAGGAAAAAATGCACAATAAAATATTTGAAAACTACCAACCGAATGACAGAAGCACATTAATCCCCTTCTTCAGGACGTACAAAACATCTATGGTTATTTACCCGAAAATGCTTTAAGAGATATTTCTGATTTTGTAAAAGTTCCGCTTAGCCGAGTTTATGGTGTGGCAACTTTTTATAATCAATTCCGTTTAATGCCGCTTGGCGAAAATATTATTCGTGTTTGCCGCGGAACAGCTTGCCATGTTAAAAATTCTGCAAATATACTTTTGCGTTAGAAGCGGAATTAGGAGTTTTGGCAGGACATACAACACGCGATAAAAAATTTACTCTTGAAGTTGTTAATTGTATCGGAGCTTGTTCAATCGCTCCGGTCATTTTAGTTAATGATGATTATCACGGAAGAATAACTGTAAAAGATATACCAAAGATTTTGAAAAAATATCAGACAGCTAAAAAGACTGAGACTGCTGAGGCAACTAAATGAAAGATTTTAATCAACTTTGCTGCGAAAAATGCTGGCACACAACAGATAAGCCTTGCGAACATTTTATTCAATGCTGCACAGAAGGCCCGCTTTGTCATCACGATGATAAATGCGAACACGAAATATCATCATTACGCAAACATTTAAAATATGAAGAACATGATCTCCCAATAATAATTATTGGAATGGGAACGTGCGGTCTTGCATCAGGTGCAGCTAAAGTTAAAGAAGCAATTGAAGCAGAATTAAAAAAATTAAACATCGAAGCAACAATTGAAGGAACAGGCTGTATTGGCTACTGCGCTGTTGAACCAATTGTTGATATAAAACTTCCGGGCAAAGACAGAATATCTTACCAGGAAATTACAGTTAAGGATGTTTCAAGATTTATTAAAACTACTTTAGTTGATAAAGAAGTTTATAAAGAAAAAATTCTTGGCAGTCATGGAAAATCAAACGGTGTTATAAGCTTAAAACAAGTTCCGTTTTTTGAACATCAACAAAAAATTGTACTTGCAAACTGCGGAGTTGTTAATCCGATTTCTATAGATGCTTATTTAGCACACGGCGGCTTTAAAGCTTTTGATAAAGTTTTAAGATTAATGAAACCTGAAGAAGTTATCAAAGAAGTTTTAGATGCCGGATTAAGAGGTCGCGGTGGCGGCGGATTTCCTACAGGAAAGAAGTGGGAACTAGCACTTAAACAAGAATCAGAACAAAAATATTTAATATGTAATGCTGATGAAGGTGATCCTGGCGCATTTATGGATCGATCGCTTTTAGAAAGCGATCCTTACAGAGTTGTTGAAGGAATGGCAATAGCAGCTTATGCAATAGGTGCAAGCATAGCTTACATTTATTGCCGTGCTGAATATCCATTGGCAATTTCAAGATTGCAAAATACGATCAGCAAATGTGAAGAGTATGGAATTCTTGGTGATAACATTCTTAACAGCGGATTTTCACTTCACATAAAAATTAAAAAAGGTGCGGGCGCATTTGTTTGCGGTGAAGAAACCGCACTTATTGGTTCGATTGAAGGTAAACGCGGAATGCCAAAACCTCGTCCGCCATATCCGGCAATTGCCGGATTATTTGGCAAACCAACTGTTATTAATAATGTAGAAACTTTTGGAAATGTTCCGCCGATAATAATGATGGGTTCACAAAAGTTTTCATCGGTAGGAACTGCATCATCAAAAGGCACAAAAGTTTTTGCATTAAGCGGTAACGTAAAGAATACCGGATTAGTCGAAGTTCCGATGGGAACAACTTTACGTGATATTGTTTTTAAAATCGGCGGCGGAATACCTGACAAAAAGAATTTAAAGCAGTTCAAATCGGCGGGCCATCAGGCGGATGCTTGCCTGAAAGCGTAATTGATACTCCGGTTGATTATGAATCACTAAAAGAAGTTGGCGCGATGATGGGATCAGGCGGATTTGTTGTGATGGATCAGGAAACCTGTATGGTTGATGTTGCAAAATATTTCTTAACATTCATTCAGGAAGAAAGCTGTGGTAAATGCGTTCCTTGTCGTGAAGGTACAAAACGAATGCTGGAAATAATAGAACGCATTCCAAAGCGTTATGGCAATGATGGAAACAAACTTAATCAGTTGCAAAGATTTAAAGGGATGATTCATCTACAAAGATTAGCTGATGTAATTAAAGATACATCGTTATGCGGATTAGGACAATCAGCGCCAAATCCTGTTTTGTCAGGATTAAGATATTTCCGTCACGAATACGAAGAGCATTTGTATGATAGAAAATGTTCTTCAGGTGTTTGCAAAGAGTTGTTAACTTTTACAATTGATAATGAAATTTGTACCGGCTGCGGATTGTGTGTTAAGAAATGCGCTGTTGATGCAATAGTTGGTGAAAAGGACAAGCACATTATATATTGGATAACAAATGTGTTAAATGCGGAATGTGTTATGAAGTCTGTCGCTTTGAAGCGATCAACATTAATTAGTTTAATGTTCTCCTGAACTTGTTTCAGGTTCTTTGATGATAATATTTAATAGAGATTCCGAAACAAGTTCGGAATGACAAAAAGAAAATAAATTTGAATTTTCGGAGTTATTAATGGTTCAGTTAACAATAAATGGAATAAAAGTAAATGCAGAAGAAGGAATGACAATTCTTGATGCTGCTAAATC
The DNA here is from genome assembly GCA_016709765.1 of Ignavibacteriales bacterium. Taxonomy (NCBI): domain Bacteria; kingdom Pseudomonadati; phylum Ignavibacteriota; class Ignavibacteria; order Ignavibacteriales; species Ignavibacteriales bacterium. Next base: position 252,545 of record JADJMD010000015.1, on the reverse strand, counting down.
AGTAGGAATATCTATACCAACACTTTGTCACTTAAAGAATTTAGATCCAACCGGTGCTTGCAGAATTTGCGCTGTTGAAGTTGAAGGCTTCAGAGGATTAACTCCTTCGTGTGCTTATCCGGTTTCTGAAAACTTGGTTGTTGAAACAGATTCACCAAGAGTGCGCAAAGCAAGAAAAACAATTGTGGAACTTCTTGTAGAAAATCATCCGCAGGACTGTTTAATTTGTGTGCGTAATAAAAACTGTGAGCTTCAGGATTTATCCGAACAATACGGAATTCGTGAGCATCGTTATGTTGGTGAAACAAAATGCCACGCGATTGATATTTCAAGCGCATCAATGGAACGTGATCCGGCAAAATGTATTCTTTGCGGCAGATGTGTTCGTGTTTGTCATGAAGTTCAAAAAGTTGGCGCAATAGATTTTACTAAACGCGGATTCACTTCAATCGTAACTACACCTTATAATAAAGGTTTAAATGTAAGCGATTGTATTTTATGCGGACAGTGCATTCTTGTTTGTCCAACTGCAGCTTTGCGTGAAAAGAGTGCAGTTAAAGAAGTTGCAAATGCAATTTATAACAGAAAAAATATTGTATAGTACAAGTTGCTCCTGCTGTACGTGCTTCACTCGGCGAAGAATATAATATGCCGCTTGGAACAGATGTAACAGGATTGCTGGTTACAGGTTTAAGAAGATTGGGATTTAAAAAAGTGTTCGATACAAACTTTGCTGCTGATCTTACAATTATGGAAGAAGCTACTGAGTTGATTAACAGAGTACAAAATGGCGGAAGTTTACCGATGTTTACAAGCTGCTGTCCTGGCTGGGTAAAATATGTTGAGATGAACAGACCGGAAGTTTTGGAGCACGTATCAAGCTGCAAATCACCGCACGAAATGGAAGGTGCAGTTTTAAAAACTTATTATGCAAAGAAAATGGGAATTGATCCAGGTGATATTTATGTTGTTTCAATTATGCCTTGCACAGTTAAAAAGTATGAATCAAATCGCGCTGAACTTTCTGAACATGCAATGGCAGATGTGGATGCTGTTTTAACAACAAGAGAGCTTGTAAGATTTTTAAAATTGCAGGAATTGATTTCAATGATTTACCAGAAAGTGAATTTGATAATCCGCTTGGTGAATCAACTGGTGCGGCTGCAATATTTGGAACAAGCGGCGGAGTTATGGAAGCTGCTTTACGTACAGCATACTTTAAAATGACAGGAACTGAACTTGAGAATGTTGAGTTTGATGAAATCCGTGGAATGGCTGGAGTTAAAGAAGCAACAATAAAATTGGTGATCTTAATGTTAACATTGCAGTTGTAAACGGAATTGGAAATGTTGATCCGATTCTTGATCAGGTACAATATGGAACTTCCAAACATCATTTTATAGAAGTAATGGCTTGTCCCGGTGGATGTATAAACGGCGGCGGTCAGCCGATTCATCAGAAACCTGAAAAAGTTATGAAGCGTATAAAAGTACTTTACAAGATTGATGAAAATGCAAAGACGAGAAGATCACACGATAATGAATCTGTAAAAACTTTGTACAAAGAATTTTTTGGTGAACCAAATTCGCATAAAGCACACGAGATTCTTCATACAGAATATTTTGATAAAAAAAAGATGTTTAAAAACTAAAATTATTTATTTGTCATTCCCGCAAGGGTGGGAATCTATTTATAGTTAAGAAGATTCCGGGTCAAGCCCGGAATCACAGTGATAAAAGAATTATAATGAATCACGCAATAGTTAGCACAATAAGCGATAGATGTAAAAGATGTTACTCTTGTATTAGAGAATGTCCTGCTGCGGCTATTCGTGTTATTGATGCGCAGGCAAAAGTGATTGAAGAAAGATGTATTGCGTGCGGACATTGCGTTAAAGTTTGCTCACAGGATGCAAAGAAAATTTTTTCTGAGATTGACGACACATATAATCTACTTCAATCAGGGAATGCTATTGCAATAGTTGCTCCATCTTTTGCAGCTTCCTTTCCGGATGAATATAAAAAAGTTCCTGCTGCACTAAGAAAACTTGGATTTACAAAAGTTATAGAAACAGCTTTTGGTGCTGATCTTATATCAAATGATTATATGGATTTAATAAAAGCCGATAATGATAAAACAGTTATCAGTTCTGCTTGTCCTGCCGTTGTAAGTTTTATCCAGAAATATTACATCGAGCTAGTTCCCAATCTTGCACAAGTTGTTTCTCCAATGATTGCACTTGGAAGATATCTTAAAAAAGATCTTGGTGAAGATGTTAAAATAGTTTTTATTGGTCCCTGCGTTGCAAAGAAACATGAAGCTCAAGATGAAGATGTTGCAGGTGTTATAGATTCTGTCTTAACGTTCACAGAACTAAAACAAATGTTTGATGAACAGAAAATTATGGTTGATGAACTTGAGGACAGTGATTTTGATGAACCGCATGCTATGATGGGAAAAGCATATCCGCTTGCAGGCGGTTTGATTAAAACTATTGATGTTAGCGGCGATATACTTGAAAAAGATATAATTGTTGTTGAAGGAAAGAAAAAGTATTAGAGATAATTGAAGAGATCTCAAACAATCATATCAATGCAAAGTTTACAGATATTCTTTTTTGTGAAGGTTGTATTAGCGGACCAGCAATCGATACAGAATTAAATTATTATGCAAGACGAGAGAAAGTTATAAACTACATTGATGAAAAGATTAATAATGTAGATAAACGCGTTTGGAAAAGTAATCTTTATAATGCAAGAAAATTAAATCTGCAAAGAAGTTTTAGAATTGATAATCAAAGAAGACCATATCCATCTGAAGAAAAAATTAAAGAGATTCTTGCACAAACAAAAAAATACGAAGCAAAAGATGAATTAAATTGCGGTGCATGTGGTTATCCAACATGCAGAGAATATGCAGTTGCAATAGCAAAAGATCTTGCGGAAAAAGAAATGTGCTTGCCATATGTTCTGGATGAATTAAAAATAGCTTACGACAATCTAAGCGACACCGAAGAACAGTTAAGAGTTGCTGAAAAACTTGCTTCAATCGGGCAGCTTGCTGCGGGAGTTGCGCACGAAATAAATAATCCGCTTGGAACAATTCTGCTTTATGCATCAATGCTAAAAAAAGATTTAGAAAAAATTTACAATGATGATCAGAGAACTGAAGATTTAGAGTTGATTGTTGAAGAAGCAAATAGATGCAAAAATATTGTTGCAAATCTCTTAAACTTTGCAAGACAGGGGAAATTAAATCTTAAACAATTTGATTTGATAGAAATAATAAGGGAAGTTTTAAAACCATTTACTGTTAATCCTGTTTATAGGCAGATTATTTTTAAATTTGATGTGCAAGAGAACAATTATCTGATGACAGGTGATGAAGATCAGATCAAGCAAGTGATAGTAAATATTATTAAAAATGCTTGTGATGCGATGAACGAATCTGAAAACAAAGAACTTATTGTTAATCTTACATCTGATAACCATAATATTAAAATTGAGGTAGCTGATACAGGAAATGGAATACCAAAAGAAAATCAAAGTAAAGTATTTACACCTTTCTTTACAACAAAAAGTATGGGAAAAGGAACCGGGTTAGGACTTGCAATTTCCTATGGCATAATAAAAATGCACAAAGGCAACATTACATTTACATCCGAAATTGGAAAAGGTACGACATTTAAGGTTGTGTTGCCTAAACATCAAGTATTTAAAATAATTGAAGCAAACGAAGGAACGAAAGCTTTATGAGCACAAAGAAAAAAATTCTATTAGTCGATGACGATTTAGATCTTCTTGAACAAAATAAATTATTAATTGAATCCAAAGGTTATGAAGTAATTACAGCAAACAGCGGCAAAGAAGGATTTGAGGTTTTTAAAAAGTAAAACCAGATGCCTGCGTTGTCGATTTAATTATGGAAGAAACATGATTCCGGTTTTATACTTTGTTACAGAATTAAGCGGGATGATTATGGAAAAAATATTCCTGTTTTTATTCTTACTTCAGCAACTTACGATACAGGATTCAAATTTGGTGCGTCAACTTCTGAAGAAAAGGAATGGATAAAAGCGGATGCACTCCTTAATAAACCAGTAGTTATAGAAGAATTTGTTCAGAAACTTGAAGCATTTTTTGAGTTAAGGAAATAGAAATCATTTGTCACATTCAGCAAAGTCGAAATGTGAATATCGTTAAAATATATTCAATGTCATTCCCACTTTCGCATGAATCTACAAATTGAAGCATAGATTCCAGGTTGAGCCCGGAATAACAAAACAAAATATATGAACACTTACAAACCAAAAGTTCTGATTGTTGACGATGAAAAAGGTCTTCGGATTGGTGCACAAAGATTACTTACCCGCGAAAACTATGATGTAACAACTGCAGAAAACGGAACTGATGGAATAAAACTTGGAACTGAAACCGAATTCGATCTGGCCGTTATTGATTTAAAGATGCCCGATGTTGATGGACTTGAAGTTCTTCAAAGAATACGCGATAAATATCCGAATACAGTTTGCTTTATTGCAACAGCATTTGCTAGTTATGAAACTGCAGTTGAAGCAACACGATTAGGCGCGCATAGTTACATACCAAAACCATTTACACCTGAAGAGCTTTTATCAAACCTTAAAGAAGGTTATCAAATAAGACTAGTAAATCTTGAAGCGGAAAAATGGCACAAGGAACGAGAAGAACGTTTGCTTGAAGTAGCATTTGAAAAAACAAGAATGAACACTATTGTAAACTCAATTACAGATGGTGTTCTGGTTGTTAATAAGGATGGACTTGCTGTTCTATATAATCCTGCCGCATTAAGGTTTTTAGAGTTGACAGGAATTGCCATTGAAGAATACATTTTAGATAAGCTTAAACCTGAAATACTTGCGCTGTTTAAAAAGTTTGTTAATGAAAAATCATCAGACCATAATTCTTATACCATACAGATTGAATTAAAACCCAATCGTGAATTTTTTATCGAAGCAACTGCATCCGCCGTGTTTCATCCAGGGGAAAATGTTGCAGGAGTTGTAATAGTTTTTAAAGATATAACCGAGCTTAAAAAAATTGAATTTGTAAAATCCCAGTTTGTATCGATGGTTTCTCATGAACTAAAAGCCCCAATAGCAGCGGTATATGGATTTTTAAAATTGTTTAATGATGATTCGATTAAGCTTAGTCCTGAACAAAAGAAAGAATATGAAAACCGCTCGATGATTCGTTTAGATGGTTTATTAAAAATGGTAAATGATCTTTTAGATATATCACGAATGGAAATGAAAGCAGTCCATCGTGAAATAAAACGAGTTTGTATTCACGAAGTTATAGCATCCATTCTTGAACTGTTCCAGGTTGACATCAACAAAAAGGAATTCAGGTAATCTTTGATCATGCTGAATACAAGCAATGTATAAAGGCTGATAGCGATGAGATTACAAGATTATTTACAAATCTAATAAGCAATGCTATTAAGTATAATCGTGAACAAGGAACAATTACAATAAAACTTTCTATGTCCGATGATTATCTTCTTACCACTATAAAAGACAATGGAATTGGTTTAAAACCCGAAGAAAAGAACAAATTGTTCACAGAATTTTTCCGTGCTAAAAATGAAAAAACAAAAAACATTAGCGGCACAGGTTTAGGTTTATCAATCGTGAAACGTATTATCGATTCTTACTCCGGAATGATAGAAGTTGAATCTGACTATGGCGAAGGAACAACTTTTAAAGTATTTTTACCAACAATAATGTCTAATTAATTACTCCGCTCTATTACAGGGGCTATTTTTAAACCACATACAGGAACAGAGATGAAGCGTATTTACAGTTTCTTGTTCGTTGTGTCGTTTTCATTTTCATTAATGATTACAACAATATTTGCTCAACCAGAGGGAATTTCAGTAGCCAAATCAAATAACGGCTACGTTGTTAACTTTTCTTTACAACAATATAATTTTGCTTCAATAACGGAAGCAGAAGGTGAATTTGTTGATATTCAAATTCCCGGTTACGGTGTTACACCAGATGTTGGAATGCCAGCCATACCACAAATATCTTTTAATCTTTTTATTCCCAGTGATGAACAAAAACCAACAGTTAGCATAAACTCTTTTGATCAATCAACACAGATACTGAGCAAAAAAGTTTATCCCAAACAAATGTACTGGAGCAGAGAAAGATCTTTAAGTGAAAGACCATTTGTTATCAATTCCGATTATTATAGTTCGGCAGGAATTGAAAAACCTTTGGTAAGCATTTCTGAACCATTTGTAATAGGCGGCGTAAGCGGAGTTATGGTTACTGTTTTCCCATTCTCATACAATCCGAAGGATAATAAACTTTTAATTACAAATTCAGCATCGTTTGAAATAAACATTAATTCGGAATTAGAATCTTCCGTTTATAAATCAGAAACATATAATGAGTTTTTGAAAAATGTGCTTGTTGGATACCAACCAACAGAATCTTTACTTTCAATGAGATATTTAATAATTACAGCACCAACTTTTGAAGCAGGATTAGCCTCTTTTATAACACATAAATCTGCACAAGGATTTATAGTTGATGTTTTTAATACAACAACAACTGGAACTACCACATCAGCTATCAAAGCATTTATACAAGCCAGATATGATAACGCAGAGACTAGACCTGAATTTGTATTACTTGTTGGTGATGTTCAGCATATTCCATCTTGGATTGGAACTGGAGAAGGAAATCCAAATACAGATTTAAACTATGTACAGCTTGCAGGCACGGATAAATTTGCAGATGCATTTATAGGAAGATTTTCAGTAACAACAGAACAGGAACTACAGAATGCTTTAACTAAATCCATTTATATGGAAAGCTACATTGCTACTGTTGCAAAGAAAAATGTTTTTATGGCTTCAACGGATAATTATGCTATTACTGAAGGAACACATAATTACGTTATTAACACACATTTTCAACCAGCTGGTTGGGAGAATCTAAAACTTTATACTGTTACTCATAATGCAACAACACAGCAATTGATTGATGCTTTAAATGCTAACCAAAGATTTGCAATTTATTCCGGACACGGCGCAGAAACTTACTGGGCTGATGGTCCACAACTTACACAATCACAAGTTAGATCATTAACAAATACGGTTATGTATCCATTTGTTTATTCATTTGCATGTATTACCGGATCATATCAAATCGCAGAAAGTTTCGGCGAGACATGGATTCGTACAACAAACGGCGGATCAACATTTTACGGTTCATCTGTAAATTCTTATTGGGATGAAGATGATATTCTTGAAAGAAGATTAATTGATGCAATGTTTCTAGAAGAGTTGACTCGTGTTACACCAATGTTTGACAAAGCAAAGTTTGATCTTGCAACACATTACGGTGGTGTTACTGCAACCGTACTTCGCTATATGGAAATGTATAATTTAATGGGCGATCCTTCAATGCCTGTAGTACGTCAGATTCCTCCAGATACTACTCCGCCTGATGCAATCACAGACTTAAGTGTTGGAGATGCTACATCAAATTCGCTAACAATAAATTGGACTGCTCCATATGATTCTACAGTGGGTGGTGTTACGTCTTATGATTTAAGGTATTCTGTAGATCCAATTACTAACGATGTTGATTTTAATAGCGCATCACAAAAATTGTTTACCGGAGTTTCTGATACTTTAGGTGCTCCAAGATCATTTGCAATTGATGGATTGGACTTTAATACAACATATTACTTTGCTGCCAAAGCATTGGATATGTGGAATAATAAATCTGTTATGTCTAATGTGCCAACAGGTGTAACCTTATTCCCACCGGTTGCAGAACTTAGTGTGGACTCAATGAATTGTTTCTCAATTCCTGATACTACATTTACTGAATCTCTTTTATTATCAAATACCTCTGCACAGAGTTCTACTCTTGATTATTCAATAGAACTTACTAACAGTACTTTCCCTGATAATGTAATGATTGTATTAACTGGAGCTAACGAAAAGTTCACTGGAAAAGGAGAAGATAAAAAAGATTTTCCACGTAATGATTTAGGTTATAGTTTTAAAGGTGCCGGTGGTCCTGATGTATTTGGTTATAGATGGAAAGACAGTAATGATCCTAATGGTCCCGCATATGTTTGGACTGATATTGCAGCAAACCCAATTGCTGTACAAGTTACAACCTGGAACGGTACTCTTGACGATGGATATACAAATGCAATTCCGATTGGATTTGATTTTAAGTTTTACGGAACGAATTATTCGGATATCTATTTAACGACAAATGGATTTTTTAAGTTTTAGCGCTCTAACATCTTCATATTACAGCAATGCTGCAATACCCGATGGGGCGGCACCTAATAATATCATCGCGCCTTTCTGGGATGATCTTGATGGAAGAACTCAGGGAACTGTTCATTATTTAAGAGAAACAGATAAATTTACTATTCAGTTTACTAACTGGCAAAAATACAATGGAACCGGTTCACTTACTTTTCAAGTTGTGATCAAATCAAATGATAGAATTATGTTCTATTACAATAACTTAAACGCAACTTTAACAAGTGCAACTGTTGGAATTGAAAATGGTTCAGGTACTGATGGACTTCAAATAGTTTATGATGCCGCTTATCTTGCAAATAATTTAGCCGTACAACTTGCTGCTGATCCTGAATGGTTGTCATTAAATAATTATTCTGGTACTATTTACAGCGGTAATTCTATTAATGTTGGTTTGTTGATAGATACCGAAGGGATGGAACTTGGTGAATATACTATGGATATGGAAATCACAACTAATGATCCCGCAAACACATTAATGATTGTTCCTATTACAATGACAGTTTCCAGCGAAGTGCCTGTTGAACTGGTTTCATTTAATGCAGAAATGGTTGATGGAAATGTTGTTCTTAACTGGAGTACAGCAACTGAAACGAATAACAATGGATTTCAAATTGAAAAACGTGAAAAGTCAAACGAGAAAGGTCAAACGGAATTCAGTAATGTTGGATTTGTAAGTGGTAAAGGAACTACAACTGAAAAAACATTCTACTCATATTCTGATAAGAATGAAAAACCTGGAACATACTTATACAGATTAAAGCAAATCGATTTTGATGGAACTTTTAGCTACAGCAATGAAATAGAAGTTGAAGTAACCGGACCAAAAGATTTTGCTTTATATCAGAATTATCCTAACCCATTTAACCCAAGTACAACAATTAAGTTTGCATTACCGGTTAAAACAAACTTAAGCTTAAGTGTTTACAACACACTTGGAGAAAAAGTTGCAGAAATATTTAAGGGTGAAATGGAAGAAGGTTATCACGAGATGATATTTAATGCATCAGGAATTTCATCAGGAATATATTTCTACAAGATTGAAAGTGAAAATTATTCAGCAACAAAGAAATTGATGTTGTTGAAATAATTGCTTTGTCACACTGAGTTGTCATCCCGAGCGTATTCGAGGGACGAAGTGTGAAGTAATTTTCTAAAAGGCACGAGCAATCGTGTCTTTTTTATTGGTGATTGGCAAGCATTTAAACACAGATTTAATTTGACTTTAAATGGTTTATTCTATTCATTTAAATCATTATCTATTGAAACTATATTTAGTACATTTTGAAATCGTGGTTAAATAATGAAAACATTTACAATATTTTTATTCCTATTGCTGTTCAGTTTTTATTCCACAGAACTGCAAAGTCAACAGCAAGTTAAAATTCCCTGGCCTTCATTAGCGGATTCACCCTGGCCAACACTGCGAGGTGATATGCAGGGGACAGGAAGATCGGAATATGTTGGGCCAAGAACAAACAATGTAATTTGGAAAAAGGATATGCCGCTTGGTGTAGTTTATGGTCCGGTTATAGGGTATAATGATAATCTTTATATGGGTGAAAGAGCCTTATCATTAGATACTGTAAATTATTTTTATTCTCTTGATAAAAACGGAAATGAAAATTGGATATTTGAGACAGAAACATCTTATGCTAATAATGTGGGGCCTTTACTAGGTAGCGACTCAACCATTTATTTTGGTTCAAGAAATAGTAATTTATACGCGATTGAATTTGATGGACAAAATAAATGGAGTGTCCCGAATCTTAGGATAGGACTTCAATTATTCAATCTCAATAGATTTGAATGAAATTTATATATACCAGCCTAGGATACAATAATGTTGTAATATCATCAAGGTTTCTTAGAAAGAAAATTACTTGGTCTGGGATATGGATTAGAGGAATAATGTTTTTCACCTTCCGGTGATACTATGTATTACTTGATGGCGGCGGACAGGGTGATTAATGCCCTGGCTAATTAAATTCTTCAGATTTGGAAGGTAATGTAATATTGGAGATTCATCTGGATTCTCATTAATTGGGGTACTCCGCTAATTGATAACAATAATAAAATTTATATTTTCGGAAGAGATACGAGTCTGTCAAAAAGTTTTCTTTATTGTCTTAAACCAAATGGTACTATTGATTGGAAATATGAGATATTTTCATATAATCTTTATACTGGTCCGACAATGGACAAAAATGGCAATATAATTTTTCCTGCTTATTTAATCATTAATGGTGTACAGAAAAGTGTAATAATTTCTTTGGATTATTATGGTAATGAAAACTGGACAACCATTCTTGATTTTAATAACGATCTGTTTCAAAACCGTATTGATCATGAATTAGTTTGCGACGCGGAGGGAAAAGTTTATTTTGGCACAAGTATAGCCTCATACTTTGGTTGTCTCGATTCTGATGGTACAGTTCTATGGACATTGGATATGGGTGATCTTGAATATGATTCTTGTCCAGCTATTGGTTCAGATGGTACTCTATATATTGGTGCACATAAAAGTTCAACATTTCCTTATCATACTCAAAATCTAATTGCAGTAAAAGATAGTCCCACAGTTGTTGAAGATTATCAAACCGTACCGGATTATAATCTGTATCAAAACTACCCAAATCCATTTAATCCAAACACAACAATTAAGTTTGCATTGCCGGTTAAAACAAGCTTAAGCTAAATGTTTATAACGTCTTGGTGAAAAGGTTGGAAATATTTAACGGCGAACTTGAAGAAGGGTATCACGAGATGATATTTAATGCATCAGGAATTTCATCAGGAATATATTTCTACAAGATTGAAGGTGAAAATTATTCAGCAACAAAGAAATTGATGCTGTTGAAATAATTGCTTTGTCACATTGAGCGAAGTCGAAGTGTACATATCAAATCATAAATTTAAGGCACGGGCAATCGTGCCTTTTTATTTTATACAGGTACTAATTTTTTTTGTTTTGATCTTTATTTTTGGTGTATGAAAAAACTAAAAGGTTTTCTTACTCTAATACGATTTGAACTTCCGCTTGCGGCAGGAATTTGTGTTATACTCGGACAGTTATTTGCGCTTGGTGAGTTCGCTCCATTTAATCTAATATTAGCGGCGTCTCTGTCAGTCTTTCTAATTTCTGCATCAATACTTGTTTCAAATGATTACTTTGATCTAGAGACTGATAAAATTAACGCACCACATAGACCAATTCCATCTAATCTTATCACTCCTGCAGAAGCTTTGTTCCTTTCAATATTTTTATTGTTTGCAGGGCTTGTGTTAAGCTATTTTATAAGCGTTTCAGCATTACTGTTTTCTATTGGCTTAACGGTAATAGGATTTTTGTACAATAGAAAATTTAAGAAGCACGGAATAATTGGAAATCTTCTAGTCAGTTTTTCTGTAGGGATGACTTTTGTTTTTGGTGGCCTTTCTGTCGGGTTACCATTTAATAAGATTGTAATGTTCTTTGCTGTTATTGCAGCGCTGGTAGATTTAGGAGAAGAAATTGCGGCTGATTCAATGGATGTAAAAGGTGATCTTCTTATTGATTCAAATTCAATTGCAATAAAACATGGTAAAACAACGGCTATTAAAATAAGTTCGATTATATTTTTTGTAGTTGTTTTTTTAAGTACAATACCATTTTTGTTAAAGTGGTTTCCAATTATATATTTAATCCCGATTACCATAATGGATTTTGCAATTGGATATTCAGCTCTTAAACTACTTAAATCAAAAGATGAAGAAGGACGAAAATACATCCGCTTGCTTTACCTGGGCGCAACATTTGGGTTAATAGTTTTTCTGATTATGCGGCTGATTGGTCTGTAATTTTCAGCACGTCACTTATCCATACTTTTCTTAACTTTCCCCCGCTAAAAATTTATAATGAGTCCCGATGCAAAAAGATCCAAGTTACCCGATTGGCAAGTTTGATAGAAATATGATTGTTACAAAAGAAATGCAAAATAAATTTATCAAAACAATCGAATCACTTCCGGAATTATTAAGAAAAGAAGTTGAAAATCTTTCTGTTCAACAATTAGATACACCTTATCGTGATGGTGGTTGGACTGTCAGGCAAGTCATTCATCATTTGCCGGATAGTCACTTAAATGCTTATGTAAGATTTAAACTTGCGCTTACGGAAGACAATCCCAAAATAAAATCTTATGAAGAACAACTTTGGGCAGAACTGAAAGATATATTTGAAACACCAATAGAACTTTCATTAACTCTTTTAGATTTACTTCACAACAGATGGGTAATTCTTATAAGCTCATTAACTGATGAACAGTTTGAAAGAACTATGCAATATCCAGACTGGGGAAATATTACTGTTAGCAAAACACTTGCACTTTATGCCTGGCACAGCAAACATCATCTTGCCCACATAACTGAATTAAAAAAGAAAATGGGCTGGTAATTTTTTATGAATCCCTATAAAGGATTAAAAGGTCTTCCACACGATATGTGGGTGTTGTTTTTACATCACTTATAAATCGTTCCGGAACAATGGTTCTTCCTTTTCTTGCACTTTATCTTACAAAAAAAATTGGTGTTAGCCCCGCAGAAGCCGGAACAGCTTTACTTGTTTACGGTGCCGCAGCATTTCTTGCCGCACCAATAACCGGAAAACTTTCAGATAAACTTGGTTCATTAAAAGTAATGAAGTTCGCTTTGTTTGGTTCCGGAATTTTATTTTTTGTTTACTCATTTGTATCCGATTATTATTGGATTTTAGTTGCATCCTTTATACTTGCTGCCGTTAACGAGGCATTCCGCCCGGCAAACCTTTCTATGATTACTGAGATTGTTGCACCTTCACAACGGCGAATTGCTTTTGCACTCAACCGTCTTGCAATTAATGCCGGAATGAGTGTAGGCCCTGTTATCGGTGGATTCTTAACATTAATAGACTACCATTATTTATTTTATGCAAATGCTGTTGCTTCTATTGCTGCGGGAATTTATTTGAGCACAACAAAATGGTCTTCATTAACGGCAGAAAAAATTGAAGAAGTTAGCATAGAAAAACCACAGTTACGATTTGAAATACTAAACGATAAAAGTTTTTTGTTTTTCCTTTTTGCTATTATTCCGGCAAACCTTGTTTTCTTCCAGCATCTTGGTGCGCTGCCATTATACATTGTTGATGACTTGGGTTATACAACTGCGGCATTTGGATTGTTTGGTGCTATCAATACTGTGTTGATAATATTTTTAGAAGTTCCGCTTAACAATTGGATGAATGACACACCGTATAAAAAATCATTAATGATTGGAGCGTTACTTGCAGGAATAGGTTTTGGCGGCTTTGCAATTGCTAATACTGTAGTGCCACTTGTTATAGCAATTGTAGTTTTTACATTTGGTGAAATGGTGTTCTTTCCAATTACTGCAGCATATACTTCAGAAATTGCACCGGCAAATAAACGCGGCGAGTATATGGGATATTATCAAATGACATTTAGTTTTGCCTTTTCCGCAGGTCCGTGGCTTGGAACAGTTGTTTATCAGCATTACGGCTCAGTGATTTTATGGAGCGGTGCTTTTGTATTAGGATTAATAACTACAGTATTAATGTTTTTTATTAAGGATAACAGTTTGGTAAATAAAATTATGAAATAGATTTTGTCATTATTTCTGTTCAAAACCTTTTGTAATTTTGTAATATAAAAAACAAATGGAATTTAAAATGGATTTAAAAGAATTATTAAGTACGCAAAGTGCAGAAATTTTAGAAAGCGCAACACAATTATTAAACTGCGCACATTTAAAATCTTATGATAAATCATCACCCACGGATAACAAAAAAAGATTACTTAATCTTTTAACCCTTACTCAGCAATGTGTTGTTGAGAAAAACTTCTTCCGATGAAAGAGTATGCATCACAAATTGCTACGGAAAGATTTAATGCCGGCTTTGGTTTGCACGAAGTACACACAGCATTTAACGCACTTGAAGAAGAAATATGGACTCGTGTTACAAAAATATTGAACCGGAAAACTCGGAGAAGCGCTGGGTCTGGTAAGTACAGTTCTTGGAGCGGGCAAAGAAGAGCTTGCTTTAACTTATGTAACGCTTGCAAGTAAAACACGGTCCCCAACATTAAATCTTACAGAACTTTTTGGAAGAAATTAATTATTAAAATCAGCCTTCAGCGCAACATATATTGTTGCTGAAGGCTGATAATCTACCTCCTTTTTATATTCTAAGTTGTTTTAGACTTTAGAACCTCAAACCAATTTAATTTACGTGTTAGCATCATTACTATCGCAAGTATTAAGAACAAAGCGATGTTTCCAATCAATAAAGAGTAATCTTGTAATAAAAGTATTGTGTACATAAATCCGTAGAAAACTATTAATGCGGTAAAAATTAATCCACCAACCTTAAAGCTTTTATAGATGTTCTTTACATAAAAGCTAATTAATGAGATGACAAGTAAAGAAGATATCAAATATGAAAAATCAAAAGAGAGATATTCTGAAATTGAAAGCAGTAACGAATAAAAAATAACTAATGCCAAACCGACTAAAAGATATTGAATTGGATGTATTGTGATTTCCCCAAAAAGTTCTATCATAAAAAGGCTAAGAAAGGTTAGTACAATTATCATTAAACCATATTTTGATGTACGCATAGTTTGTTGATACTCATCAACTGGTATTAGAAATTTTATTCCAAACGTACTTTGAAAAATATTTTCAGCATTGTCCTCCCAGTTTTGTGGAAAACTTCTGTTAAAATGATTTACTTTCCAGTCCGCACTGAATCCATCTTTATTGACTGTCCTTGAAAAAGGCAAAAACGTCCCGCTAAAACTTGGATTATTCCACGATGATTTTACTTTTACCATTGTAGATTTACCAACAGGCAAAAATGAAAGATCATCAATACCGTTTAAATTTAATTCTAAATTAAAATCAAACTTGTTTGTATTTTCATTTAGCTGAACATCTGCAAATAATCCATTTTGATAAATGTCTATATTTTTTAATCCTGGAAAAAGAGATAATGTGGATTCATTTATTTTTAGCTGCACAAATTTTCACTTTTGTCAATTAGAGTTAAAATTGGTCCACCCACAGTTTGTGCTTCAGCCCAACTTTTGCTTACTTCTCGCACAGCTTCATCCCTATAATATTGTCTTTCAGTTATTAATGATTGAATCATAAAGAGTGGAACAAGCAATATTATTATTACCGCTGCTATTAAAATTATTCGAAGTGTGATTGATTCTTTTTCAAGATATTTTCCCTTAAAAATTATAAAGATGTGATTTGTTTGTTTAGATAAGATGAGAGTTAAATTGTTCAGTAATAATCGGGTCAATTATAAATCGGTGATTGGTGTATCTACAAAACCAAACTGCTGAACGAAACCAACTACTGCTATGGATAAATAATTATCTTGTTGCAACTAATCAGTGGATTCTATAGTTTTCCTCAACATAAAACACTTTTCCGATTTAGTGTCATAACAAATAATAATTAATCATTATAAGGAGGCCCTTATGCGTAAACTTTCTATGTTCTCTATCTTTTTAATTTGTGGGATGTCTTTACTTTCAACACTTTCATTCTCACAAGAAATGAACGATCAATTGTTTATGGTGCACGAAGAAACCGTTAAAGTTGACAAGTGGGATAAATATGAATCAACTTCCAAAGAATGGGTTGAACTAATGAATGGAGCCGGACTTGACTTGCCATATATTCAGGTATCACAAAGAGATGATGGTCATTATTATTATTTAATTCCTATTGCTAATTATGCAGAAATAGATAAAATGCAAGGGATATTTAGTTCTGCAATAGAAAAGGTTGGAAAAGAAAAATGGAATAAGTTTATGGTAGAAAATAATTCCACCATAGAAAGTAGTAAAGATTTTATTGCCACAAGATCAGCTAAATATTCCTACATGCTAAAACTCCAAGACTAAAACAGGAGGAATCAAATTTTATTCATTGGATGTTCTTCACCTACAAAATGGAAAACAGAAAAGAAGTAATGGATATCCTAACAGAATGGAAGAAACTATACGAGGACAAAAAGATTAATTCAGGGTACACAATTTGGCTTATCGAGTTGGGATTAGATAATAACATGATTGCATTAACAGAAAGTTATAAAGATGGTGCAGATTTTTACATAACTCAAAAAGAAGAAAATGCAGTAATGGAAGCGGAAGCCGGTACTCTTTGGGGCAAAATGTCTCAGTACATTATTTCAATTGAAAATAAATATGGTTACCCACGACCAGATCTTGGATATGTTAAAAAATAATTTTCAAATCCCCTCCAAATGTGAGGGGATTTTTTTTCATAAAGAATTCTATACAAATATTTATAGGAAGCATAAAAAATGAAAACGATGACTTGTAATCAACTTGCTGGGGCTTGTAATAAAAGATTTAAAACTGACAGTTTTGAGGAAATAGCTGAATTGAGTAAAAGCATGGTCTGGATATGTTTCAGAAGGGTGATGAGGCACATATTAAAAAGATGAATGAAATGATGGAATTAATGAAAGATCCTGATGCTATGAATAAATGGTTTGCAGACAAGAAACAAGAATTTAAAGCCCTTCCCGAAGACGAATAGTAAACTATTTTCGGAATTTGGTAATAGAAGAATTATAAATCTTAAAACAACTAGATGGGAAATAGTAATTTTCTGATAAGTTTATTGTTATTTAATTTTGGCTTAATACTAATTCGGAATGGAGAATATTAATGTCATTAAAAAATCAAATACGTCCACACAAACATTGTTGCAAAAAATTGGAAACGACTTGCAGATTTTTATATCAAAGTATTTGGATGTTCAATCGTTCCACCAATTAGAAAGTATAATGGAAAAGATTTAGATTCTGCTGTTAACATTAAAAACGTGTTATTACGTGGCGTTCATCTTCGATTGCCAGGTTATAAAACAAACGGACCGACTTTAGAAATATTTTCATATTCTCCAGTACTTAAAAAACAAAACCGAAAAGTAAATACTCCAGGATTAACTCATCTCGCATTTGAAGTAAATAATGTTAATATTGCTTATAAAATGGTTATTGAAAACGGCGGAAATAAAGTAGGGAAAACAATTTCATTAAAAAGATCAGATGGGAAAAAAAGTAACATGGTGTTATGTAAAAGATCCGGAAGGTAATATGATAGAACTTCAAAAGTGGGATAAATAGAAAGAATATTTATGGGATATAAGGAGCCTAAGGTTGATTTATATATTTCAAAAGCAGCAGAGTTTGCAAGACCTCTTTTAATTCATTTTAGAAAATTGGTGCATACTGGTTGCCCGGATGTTGAAGAAAAAATAAAGTGGGGTTTTCCTCATTTTGATTACAAGGGGATGATGTGCAGTATGGCTTCGTTTAAAAAGCATTGTGCTTTTAGTTTTTGGAAAGCCTCATTAATTAAAGATAAAAATTTTGTTGCAACTGCTAAATCTAAATCTGCGATGGGACATTATGGAAAGATTACGTCATTAAAAGATCTTCCAGCGGATAAAAAAGTTAGTGCACACATTAAAGAAGCAATGATGTTAAATGAAAAAGGAATCAAACTTTTCTATAAAAAATCTCCAACTTCAAAAAAAGAAATTGATATTCCAGGTTATTTTCTAAAACAATTAAAGAAAAACAAAAAAGCAGTTAAAACTTTCGAAGATTTTAGTCCATCACACAAAAGAGAGTATGCTGAATGGATTACTGACGCAAAAACTGAGGACACAAAGAACCGCAGAATTGAAACCGCGATTGAGTGGATGGCTGAAGGAAAATCACGTAATTGGAAGTACATGAAGAAATAAATATGAGCAAAGAGTATAAACCTATTGCGTGTGAACTTTATGATGAACTGGAACTCCGGGCTTTAAGAAAACAAGTCATTAAGCTTTCTTATACAAATGATAATAATGAAAACGAGATAATTGAATGTGTAATTGCGGATTTATTTTCAAAGGATAAAATTGAGTTTCTTAAAACCATTGATGGAAAAATTATTCGGCTGGATGATATGGTGGAACTAGATAATATAATTTTTAATAAAAACTGCTGAAAGAATTAATATGAAATCGGGCGCAATAGAAACCTTATTTAACCATATGAAGTGGGCAGATGCAGAGGTCTGGAAAAAAGTTTTATCATTTTCAGAATCTGACAAAGATGAAAGAATTAAAAAGCTTCTATATCATATCCATCAAGTACAATATGCCTTTTTGTTTTTGTGGAATGAATCACCAAGGGAAATTCCCAAACCTGAAGAGTTTGCTGATCTTAAGTCAATTGCAAAATGGGGATTTGAATATCAACAAAAGCTAAACGATTTTTTCTCATTGCAAAATGAATTTGATAAAGACAAATTAGTTCAAATTCCATGGTCTGTTTTTATGGAAAGAAGAATTGGAAAGAAAGTTGTACCTGCAACACTTGAAGAAACAATACTTCAAGTAGCTTCTCACAGCACATATCATCGCGCCCAAATTAATACTCGCTTACGAGAACTTGGTGGCGAACCACCAATAACAGATTTTATTGCTTGGGTTTGGCTGGGAAAACCAAAAGCTGGCTGGGGTAAATTATTTTAATTTATTTCATTGATTTTACAGTTTCTGCAATACCATCTTTATAACTTATTGGGACAAAATTAAATGCTTTTTCAAACTTAGTGCTGTCAAATAAATAATCGTACTCGTTTTGATATAGCATTTCAATACTTTCTTTTACAATAGGAATGAACAATCCAACCATTTTTATCATCCACATTTTCAAAACCGTGTAATTTGGTTTAGCACTAAATGCTTTTGCTGCAATCTCAATAAATTCCTTACCTGTTAAAACATTTTTATCGGTTGGTAAATGCCAGATTTGATTGTAGGCTGAATTCGTATTTCCTAAAAGTGCTGTTGCTTTTCCTGCATCGGGAGTGTAAGTCATCGAATGTTTTTTATTCGCATCAATAAACCATTGCGCTTTTTTTCCCTTCTTAAAATTATCAAATACAGTTACGGTGGCAAAACTTAGTGGAGTGTTCGGACCATAAAAATCTGCTGCTCTTGCTATAATCGCATCCAGGTTTCCACCTTCTACTTCCCTCATAATCATTTGTGCAATTTGCGCTCTCACTTCTCCTTTTTACTAGTTGGATTGATACGTGTATCTTCTCTCATCCATCCATTTACCAAACCATAAGCATAAACATTATCAAAGAAAACAAGTTTAGCTTTGTGTGTTTTACAAGCATCAATAACATTTTGCATAATTACTGGCCATTGTTTTTGCCAAACGCTGATTTTGTATTGAAGTCCAACGGTTAGATAGACAACTTGAGAACCATCAACAGCGGATAAAACTTGTTGTGCATTTGTAAGATCAGCAACAAATAGTTGATCTGTTGGATTTACACGTTTGGGCTTGCGGCTTACAAGTCTGATCTTGTCCGTATATTTAGTTAAAGCTTTGGCAAGCTCTGTACCTATTATACCGGATGAACCTAGTATGGTTTGCATTTTGAGATTCCTAGAAAGTATAAAATAAATGTGCGTTAAATATGGGGTAAGAATTTGATTTATGTTTTGGTAGAAATCACATATTTGTACAAAATATAACCCGATCAAGCAATATTACTCGGTTTGTGATATACGTCTTAAGAATTTTACAAACTTAGTTTAGTAGTTTATCTGTATAGATCCATTGGTGAATACAACTGTTTTTAATGAATCATCAGTGCGCGCAGTAAATGTAAAAATAGCATCAAGATCTTTATCTGTAATTCTATTGATAGTTAAAAAACTAATGTTATCGTAGTATGCTTTGTAGTTCTCGTCATTAGTTCCGCTGCGGGAAATCAGCTTATAATATGCCTTGATGACATATTGAAATCCTGGCTCGTCTTCTCCAATTCCAAAAATTCCGGATTGACTAACGCTTATCTTAAACTCAAGAGTTGAAGTTGTGTATACAGGGTCATTTGTAAAATCTAATGTAGCTTTAACAGTCCGGGTGTTTCCGCTTTTACTTGTGATAATCTTATTTGCGTACCAGTTAGAACCATTTTAAATCTCCTCTTACAAAACCTGTGGCATTTTTATCCGAGGTAACAGGATTTGAGCTATCATCTTTTGAACACCCGGCCAAAACCAAAATTACTATTGTAATAAACCCTAAATATTTCATACTTACATTTCGATTGTTATTGTAAAATTAAAACTATGTTATTGGTTAATAAAGAAAAACATAGTAATTGATAACTTATGCAACTAAATTTTAAGAGATTTATTTTAATTCACTTAACCAGTTTTGCGCAAATGTTTTGCAGCAGCAACAGATTCTTTGCCAGCTCTATAATAAAGTTTCCATTGGCTGTCTTTGTATTCATATTGTTGATCAACAAATTTATACAATCCATCCTTTCCTTTTACAGTTTTTGCATCAAAGTTTATATCCGCAGATTTTTCTAAAAACATTTTTAACCAATTTTTTATCATTGGTTTTGGATTATTTTCAGGATACTCGTTTTTCCATTCAGCTACTTTGTTATTATAATCATCAACCTGCATCTGATAACTTTGCTTTATGTACTCGTCCATCTCTGGGGTATACATTGATTTGTTAGGATCATCCATATCAGTTAATTGTTGTTTTAGGGTTTTTAATATTTCATCAAACATACTTTGTTGATCTTTAGCTGCTTGTGATTTTGATTTTTCCATTTCAGCAATGCTATTCTTTAAGCTTTCTTTCTGCTCCTGTTTTAATTGAGCCGAATATTTTGGAGCCTCTGGCGGAGTTGGTTTTCTGTCTTCTCTTAATTGATTATACTTTGCAATAAAATCTTTTGAAGCAGTATATTCTTTTACATTTATTCCAATAGATTGAATTAAAGATATTCTGTCACCAAAGGCAAGATCTTTTATCACTTTTACATTGGGGATATAAAATGATGGACCAGATATAGCATAAAAAACATTGGATTTAGCCGCATCTTCATCAGTTTTAAATTGCTGAAGTAAGCTTTTAACTTGTCATTAATAATACGTTCAGCAGTAAAACCAACAATAAGTAAAACTAATGGAAGAACAAAAAATATCTTTTTCATAAAATTGCTCCTATTTTGATTGTTTTATAGCGACACTTCAAAAATTGAAATATGTTTGATCATGCACAAATAGTTGTTAAATTATTTTTAGTTGTTTATTAAATAATTATTTAATTTATACTAGGTACAAGAATCAAACTGAGGATTTGTAAATGAAAAATATGACTCGCTGTCCCTGGCCAGCCCAAGATGACTTATATATTAAATATCACGATAAAGAATGGGGATTACCAATCCACAACGATAAAAAGCTTTTTGGATTTTTATTACTGGAGGGTTTTCAAGCTGGATTAAGCTGGAGAACAATTCTTTATAAAAGACAAAACTTTCGAAAAGCATTTGATAATTTTGATTTTAACAAAGTTGCTAAATATGATAAACGAAAAATTAATTCTTTAATGAAGAATGCTGGAATCATTCGAAATCAGTTGAAAATAAATTCAGCAGTGACAAATGCAAAAGCATTTTTAGAAGTAAGAAAAGAATTTGGAACCTTTGATAAATACATTTGGGGATTTGTAAACTGTAAACCAATAAAAATAAATTCAAATCAATAAAAGAACTGCCAGCAAGAACAGAACTTTCTGATTTGATAAGTGAAGATCTGAAAAAACGAGGATTCAAGTTTGTTGGTTCAACTATTATCTATGCGCACATGCAAGCAACTGGGATGGTAAATGATCATTTAATAAGTTGTTTTAGACACAGTGAATTGTGACTCCCAAAAACTAATTAACTCAATCGATTGATTTATATATATAATTTTGTCATTTTTATAACCAGATTGAGCGTTCAAACAAAGTCCTTTAATTATTTTCAACAATTAAATAAGAGGTACAAAATGAAACTGTTTACATTTCTATTTGTTATTTTTTCTTTTTCTCTGGTTTTTGCCCAGGTTCAGAGTAGAATTACATATTCAGAACTTACTATCTCTGCAGAAGAGAACTCTCAACTTGTTTTTGATGCAAGAAAACTTGCGGATAAGTTAGGATTGCCTCATACAATCTACACTGCAGATGGGGTTTTTATCGAAGCAAGAGGAATTGAAAATGGAAAAGTTGTTTATGCTGTAGTTAACAATGTTAAAGATGCTATTAGTGGAAGCGTTGCATATTGGGTAGAGATTCAAAGAGATTATGATATATCCAAAGCAAGAGTCCACTATTCAAATCAACCTATCCAAAACCCTTCACTCGGTTACTCAAGCATTTTAAATAGAGGAGTATCAACATCTTACCTTGCTATTCCAGATTGGACAACGGATGCAGTTGTACTTCTTGATGCAATAACCGGCGATTTGGTTGATAATGCTTTTATTCTTGATCCAACTAACTTATCATCGCCTAAGCAAATAAGATTATCACCGTACGGCTTTTTAACTCTCTCAGATCAAGCTGATGACCTTGTCCAAAAGTATGATACAGCGGGAACATATCTCGGATTTTTTGCCCCAGTTGCGGGCGTTAATACAGCTATTCTTGATAATATCCGTGGACACAATTTTAGACCAAACGGAAATATGGTAGTAACGGTTGGTAGCAGTGGAAATCAAAATGGAATAGCAGAGTTTGATGCAGTCGGAAATTATCTTGGCAATTTTATTGCTATAGGTGCCGGGGGATTAAACAGTCCGTTCGATATCCTTTTTAGAACAAACGATTGTTTGGTAACTGCAAGCACAAGCAATGCAGCACATCGTTATGATTTGAATGGCAATTATATTGATAATTTTATTCCAAGCATAGCATTTCCTCAACAAATGTTTGAATCATCTAATGGTAATATTTGTGTTGCGGGATTTTCAATTCCATCCGCGTTGTATATTTACAACTCAACTGGAACACTGCTAAACTCGTTTAACGCAGTTACAGGTTTGCGTGGATGTTATCAGTTGCCTGGTGGAAATTATATCGTTACTAATGGATCTTTTATAGCAGAAATAGATGATACTACCGGCGCACTTGTTAGAAATATTGTATCCGGTATCAGTGCACAGTACGTAAATTTAATTGATTTTTCAATAGTACCTGTTGAGCTAACTTCGTTTGTTGGATCAAACGTTAATGGCAATGTGGTGCTTAACTGGAATACAGCAACTGAGATAAATAATTCCGGATTTCAAATTCAAAAAAGTTCCGATAGAATTAATTTTACTAATATCGCATTTGTTCCTGGATTCGGTACAACAACGGAACCACAAAGTTATTCATATATCGATAACTCTGTAAGCAATGGAAAATTTTACTATAGATTAAAACAAATTGATTTCAATGGTGAGTTTGCTTATTCAGAAATCGTTGAAGTTGAAGTTACTGCCCCTTCTGTATTCGCTTTAGAGCAGAATTATCCAAACCCATTCAATCCATCAACAATAATTAGTTACAGCATTCCGCAAAATTCATTTGTAACGCTAAAGGTTTATGACATAATTGGAAATGAAGTTGCAACACTTGTTAATCAAACACAATCAGCAGGAAAGTATGATCTAAGATTTGATGCATCAAACTTGAGCAATGGAGTATACTTTTACAGCATAAAAGCAGATAATTTCAATTCAACAAAGAAAATGATTTTAATGAAATAATTTTGATAATCATTAAGAATTCAGGATGGATTCTTTTAAGGCACGAGCAATCGTGCCTTTTTATTTTATTTATTAACTTAGCTTTTAAAATAACTTATCTAAACAGCATCTAAGTGTAATAAGTTCCCAAAGCAAAATTTTTTTTCGAGGGAACTTTAAATTTCTATTCTCCGTTTTGATTATAGATCTTGATCTATCTAAAAACAACTAATTAACTATAATTAAAAGGAGACAATTATGAACAAATTCCTAAACTTTTTGCTGGTAATTGTAATTTTTGCAATTACGCCCAATATTTTTGCACAGGATGCAAACACAAGAAGCTTAAGGCTTCCCAATAGTTCAGACTTTAAGCCTACAACAATAAAGCCCAATTTTGCTGAAGGAAACATCAAATGGGAAGAAACATTTAACACTTTGATTCAACCATCTAATTGGCTTGTAATAGATAACGATGGGAGCGGATCAGCCTACACTTTTGAACAACTAATAACTTTTACTGGCGGAAACGTAATTCCACAAGCTGGACAAAGTTTTTGGTTCAGTAATTATACAAATGCAAACAGCAGTGGGTTGATAGATGAATGGTTAATTAGTCCACAAATTCCAACAATTGCATCTGGTGATAGCTTGATTTTTTATGCTGGTTCAATTGGTGGAACATACCCGGATTCTTTAAAAGTTTTAATTTCAACAACTGATCAAAATCCAAGTAGTTTTACAGAAAT
The DNA here is from genome assembly GCA_016709765.1 of Ignavibacteriales bacterium. Classification (NCBI taxonomy): domain Bacteria; kingdom Pseudomonadati; phylum Ignavibacteriota; class Ignavibacteria; order Ignavibacteriales; species Ignavibacteriales bacterium. The sequence continues at coordinate 227,763 of JADJMD010000015.1, read as the reverse complement.
AGCATACTTCTTAGTAAGTGGCCCGATTGGCGCCTGGAATAGATATGCTTTTGATCTTTCTGCATTTGCAGGATCACAAATTTATGCCGCTGTTAATTATTACATTGTAGACGGAGGACCATTAGGAAATAACTCTGATAATGTTTGGGTTGATCATTTTATTGTTACTTCAGGACAATCCAATACAGCAAGAGTACAAGTCATTCATAATTCTGCAGATGTTCTAGCCGGCAGTGTAGATATTTATGTTAATGATGCATTGGCAATTCCAGATTTTGAATTTCGTTCTGCAACACCATTTATTGATTTGCCTGCTGGTGTTACATTAAATATTGGTGTGGCTCCGGGTAATAGTACATCAGTAAATGATACATTGAAGAATTTTCCGGTTGTTTTAGCCAGTGGTGAAAAATATGTAGTATTTGCAAATGGAGTTTTAACTTCCGGATACGCTCCAAACCCTGATAGTAGAAGCACAGACTTTACATTATTTGTAAAGCCCATGGCGCAAGAAGTTGGAACGGGCTCGGGTGTTGATTTATTTGTATTGCACGGATCAACAGATGCGCCAACTGTTGATGTAAAAGTTCGCGAACTATCCAGCGCAACAATAGTTGATGATGCAGCTTATGGTGATATAACCCCTTATCTTACAGCGCCTGCGCAAAGTATAACTTTAGATTTATATCTTGGTAACGGTGTTAACTATGTAGCATCATTCACTGCACCGCTAACCGGTTTAGGTGGTGGATCAGCAGCAGTATTTGCCTCTGGTTTCCTTGATCCAACATCAAATCAAAATGGAGCAGCCTTTGGTTTGTTTGCAGCTTTAGCAAACGGAACTGTTGTTCAATTGCCTGCAGCCACAGCTCCTAGTGCAAGAGTACAGGTTATTCACAACTCGGCAGATGTATTGGCTGGTAGTGTGGATGTTTATGTAAATGATGCTTTAGCAATTCCTGATTTTGCTTTTAGAACAGCAACTCCGTTTATTGATCTTCCTGCGGGCGTTACATTAAACATAGGTGTTGCCCCTGGTAACAGCACATCTGTAAATGATACATTGGCAAATTTTCCTGTAATACTTTCTGCTGATGAAAAATATGTTGTAATTGCTAATGGATTGTTAACCGGTGGTTATTTACCAAATCCTGATGGAAGAAATACAGGATTTACCCTTTTAGTAAAAACAATGGCTAGAGAAACGGCAGTTGGTTCTGATGTTGATTTATTTGTATTACACGGATCTACAGATGCACCGACAGTTGATGTAAAAGCAAGAGAAGCAGGTAACCTTGTATTAGTTAATGACGCAGCTTATGGAGATCTAACTCCTTATTTCTCTGTACCTGCAGGTAATTACACTCTTGATCTATATCTGGCAGATGGGACAACATTGGTTGCCTCCTTTATAGCCCCGTTGGCGGGATTAAGCGGCGGAGCTGCAGCAGTTTTTGCTTCTGGGTTCCTTAACCCTTCGGGCAATCAAAATGGAGCAGCATTTGGTTTGTTTGCAGCACTTCCAAATGGAACGGTCATTTCCCTAAATCAAGGAGTCGTTCCTGTTGAATTAAGTGCGTTTACAGCTAATGTTAAAGGCTCAGATGTAAGCCTTAGTTGGTCAACTGCTACAGAAACAAATAACAACGGATTTGAAATACAAAGAAAATCAGGTGAAAGTTTTGTAAGTATCGGTTTTGTTAGAGGGAAAGGAACTACAACAGAAATACAGAACTATTCATTCACAGATTCTAAGTTGCCAGTAGGAAGTTATTCATACAGACTTAAGCAAGTGGATTTTGATGGATCGTTTGAATATTCGAATATTCTAAATGTAGATTTAACAGCACCGTCTGTATTTGCATTAGAACAAAATTATCCAAACCCATTCAATCCATCAACAATAATCAGTTACAGTATTCCACAAAATTCATTTGTAACTATTAAAGTATATGATATACTAGGCAATGAAGTATCAACACTTGTAAATCAAACACAATCAGCTGGAAAGTATGATCTAAGATTTGATGCATCAAGTTTAAGTAATGGTGTCTATTTATATTCAATAAAAACGGATAATTTCAGTTCAACAAAAAAGATGATCTTAATGAAATAACGAGAAATGTCTCCTCTGTAAATACTTATTCAAAGCTCAGTTCGCTGCAACGGACTGAGCTGTTTTTTTAATCATCAAATTGTCTCTCCACGAAATCCCCAAATAAATAAAGTAACTTCCTAATAAACTTATCATTTGCAATTATTTGATTTTCAACTCATAATCGCCAATCAGTAAATAATAAAGTTAAAAATTCATGTATTTAACAAACAATGTTGTAAGCTAATATCTCCACAATTCTTATATTTTAACAGTAAACATTTTTTATTATTTAAATACAATTTCAATGGGCAATATAATGTTGGGATATGACAGCGAACCCTTAATTAGTGTTGGAATTCTTAGCGACACAAAAATTAAATTTGAACTTTATGGAGATTTTAGTTCTTATGGTTTTAAAAATTTCTTTAGCGGAAGATTTGAAGCTGAACTAGTAGATAATAGAATAATTTGTAAAAGTGATAAAGATAAAATTGATATAACTGATGAAATTATTTTTGAACCCCAAGAACCAGATAACGAATCTTTTCTTATAAGAGATGTTGTGATTGGAGTTAAGTTCCACTGGGAGAGAAAAGAGAAGCAGCGTTTTACACACTCGCTAAAACTTATTAAAGACAACGGAAAAATTACAGTAGTAAATATTGTACCTATTGAAAAATACTTAATGAGTGTTATCTCGTCTGAAATGAGCGCAAAGTGTTCGATGCAAATGTTAAAAGCCACAGCGGTTGTATCAAGAAGCTGGCTGCTTGCACAAATTGAAAAATCAAAATTGCTGAAAAAGAAGAAAGCAAATTATGAATCAGGATTTCAATCAGAAGATGAAATAATTAAATGGTACGATAGGGAAGATCATAAACTTTTTGATGTTTGTGCCGATGATCATTGTCAGCGTTATCAAGGTGTTACTAAAATGACTTCTGATGCTGTAAGAGCGGCTGTTGAACAAACGGTAGGAATTGTATTGCTGGAGGATGGGAAAATTCTCGATGCACGCTTTTCTAAATCCTGCGGTGGGATTTCAGAATCGTTTGAAAATGTTTGGGAGCCTGTAAAGCACCCGTCACTTTCTGCTATTTATGATTACAAATTTATTGCAGATGAACTAGATGATGATTTTACAAAAGAAGTAAATGCAGTAAAATGGATTCAAGCAAACCCACCAGCGTTTTGTAATACCGCGGATCCTAAAATATTAAATCAAATCCTTTTAGATTATGATCAAGAAACAAAAGATTTTTATAGATGGAAAGTTGAGTTTACTCAAGATCAGCTTTCGGATCTTATAAATAGAAAAAGTGGGATTGATTTTGGAAGGATTAAAGATCTTATCCCGATTGAACGTGGGTTTTCGTCGCGAATTGTTAAATTAAAAATAGTTGGTTCAAAAAAAACACTAACTATAGGTAAAGAACTAGAGATAAGAAGAACTTTTTCAGAAACACATCTTTACAGTTCGGCTTTTTATGTTGAAAAAACTGGAGATGTTAGCGGCGTTCCTGAAAAATTTATTTTACACGGTGCCGGTTGGGGTCATGGTGTTGGGCTTTGCCAAATAGGTGCAGCAGTTATGGCAGAACAAGGTTACCAATTTGATGAAATAACAATTCATTACTTTAAAGGTGCTCTGCTCAAAAAGATTTATTAAGTGACAAAGATTTTTAACTTATGAAAATACTTTATTCCTGTTTATCTAAAAGCTGGGGCGGAATGGAAATGGTTACGCTAACCGGAATAAAGCAACTTTTAAAACACAACATTATAGTTGAACTTCTTTGCGCCAATGATTCGAGGCTGCAATTAGAAGCGAATAATCTTGGAATAATAATTCATTCAGTTAATATTAGTAAACTTCCAAACCCTATTACAATATTAAAAACATCTACAATTATTAAATCCGGGTGTTATGATTTAATACATAGTCATGCATCTAAAGATTTGTGGGTAATTGTTCCAGCATTAAAAATTATAAAAAACAAAACACTTTTGTTTTTTACAAAACATATTGGATCATTTATTCTAAAAAAGATTATTTACACAATAAAATTTATAGCAGAATTAATGTTGCAATAGCCATAAGTAGTGTGATAAAAAATAATTTAATCGATACAACTTCATTGCCACCCCATAAAATTGAATTAATTTACAATGGGGTAGATGCTAAAAAATTTAATCCAACAATTTCAAATCGGGATAGGGTGAGAAAAGAATTTAGTTATAGTGATAACGATATTGTAATTGGGATGATTGCAAGATTTAGTCCGGGGAAAGGACATGAAGAATTTTTAAGATCTGCAAAGATTCTCTCAACAAAATTTATCAACTTAAAATTTATGATAGTTGGCGAAGCAAGCCGTGGGGAAGATGATTATGCAAACAGGATTAAAAGCTTGAGTCAAAATCTTAAAATAGAAAATTTGATTCTTACTGGATTTCGAAGTGATATACCTGATGTTATTTCTGCTTTTGATATTTTCATTTTTCCATCGCATGCGGAGGCGTTTGGTATTGCACTTATTGAAGCTATGGCTATGGAAAAACCGTCGGTTTGTGCTAATTCCGATGGTGTGCTTGATATTGCGGTTGATGGGAAAACTAATATATTATTCCAGAATAAAAATGCGGAAGATCTTGCAAAGAAAACAGAGAAGCTTATTCTTGATGAGAATTTGAGATTATCTATTGGCAAAGCTGCTAGAGAGCGGGTTTTAAAAATGTTTGATATTGAAATTGTAACCGATAAAATAATCGAGAGTTACAATAATTATTTAAATAGAAATTGAATTTATATGAATGTATTATCCAATGACCAATTAATACTAAACCTAATTGATGAAAATAATTTTTCCGACGTAGCAAAAAGATTATTTGATATCCAAACAGAACAGTGGCAGATGCTTAAAACAGGGGTTCAATCACTTGAAACAGTAAAATCAAAATCATTTCAGTTTGATGGATTTCAGATTAAGGCGCAGTTTAATGCTGGAAGAATGATATCAACATCCGCAAAAGTTGATCCAAAATCTATAAGCAAAAGAAAATGTTTTTTGTGTGTTGAAAACCTTCCTTCCGAGCAAAAGGGGATTTTGTACAACGATAATTACATTATACTTTGCAACCCATTCCCAATATTTCCAACTCATTTTACGTTAACTAACAAAGAGCATCAACCACAGCGCATAATTGATACTTTTACTGATATGCTGGATTTGAGCAAAGATCTTTCAAAACACTATTCTGTTATTTACAACGGACCAAGATGCGGAGCTTCAGCACCGGATCATCTGCATTTTCAAGCCGGCAATAAATATTTCATGCCAATTGATGACGAGTTTCATCAAATTAAAAATGAATACGGTAAAATGATTTTTGAAGATGATGATTTATCTTTTTATGCGATTAATGATGAATTGAGAAAATTTTTATCGATTGAAAGTATTGATAAAGATTTGGTTATTGATTTTTTTAATAAATTCTATAAAACATATTCTAATTTGATGGAAGAGGAGCAAGAGCCATTATTAAATCTTGTTTCTTTTTATGAAGAAAAATATGGATGGCGAGTAATAGTATTTCTAAGAGCAAAACACCGCCCAGCAGTTTTCTTTGCAGAAGATGAAAGTAAAATGTTGGTAAGTCCAGCAGCAATTGATTTAGGCGGGGTTTGTGTTTTCCCGCGTGAGGAAGACTATAACAAAATTACAAAAGATCAAATTGTGAATATATTTAATGAAGTTTTTATTGATGAGAAACAGTTTGAACATGTATTGATGAGATTAAGAGAAATAGTATAATTTGTAAAAACGGCTAATGCAATGTTTTTATAAGGATAATAAATTTTATTAAGCAAAAAAGTTATAGTTTTTCTTGGCTCATCAACTGTTCAAAAAATTCCATATTAGCTGAATTGGAATTTGAAATGATAATTTTGATAATTGCAGTAAGAGGAACAGAGAGAAGCATTCCTACAATTCCCCAAATGTAACCCCACACTAAAACAGAAAGCAAAATTAACAAAGGATTTAAGTTAAGTCGTTTGCCAAGCAGCATTGGTTCGGCAACATTGAATGCAAGTGTTTGTATGCCGGCCATTAAAGCTAACACAAGAATTACTGTTCCAAAAGAATCAAACTGAACTAATGTAAACAAAACAGGAAACACAAGTGCAGCGGCAGAACCAATCGTTGGAATGAAGTTGAAAAGAAAAACAAACAATCCCCAGACAATCGGAAAATCTACTCCAATAATTGCAAGAACAATTGTTGTTATAATTCCGGCAGTAAGATTAACCGTAAATTTTGCAATTATATAACGTTGTATTTGTTCAGTAATTTTTTTAAAAGTTATTTCAAGTTGCTGTTCTCGTATCGTTCTTTCCTGATTAATTTTGTCCAATAATATTTGTTCATCAACGGCATCATTTGAACGCTGAAGACTTTTTTTAATTATTTTTAATTGTGGACTAACTTTTTTATTAACGTACCGATGTTTAATAGCCTCATAAATTGTTTTATTTCCTGAAAGAACAAAAACAAAGAAGAACAATACAAATAGTACATTTCCAAGAAGTGAGATTGTGGAGGTAAATAAACCACCAGCAATATTTTTAATATTTAAACTTGCAAGTAAATTGTCAATTGAAAATTCAGTAAAGAATGGATCAGTAATTCCCCAGGAAGTCGCTGTCACTTTAATCATATTACTTAGTTTGTCCCCATAAAAAGGCAAGCTTGCACTAAATTGAAAAAATGAATCAACAACTATTCTTCCAACTCCATACAGCAAACCAAAAGTTATAGCAATATCCAGCAGGGTAATAAAGAGCATAGGAACCTTTTTTCCTGTTAACCATGAATTAAAAGGGGCAAAAACAAAAAACAAAAAAATTGCAATTACTAAAGGAATGAATATGTTGCTCAGTTCTCTAAGTACAATGCCAATGACTACTAATCCAATAATTGTAATAAAAAACTTTGTTGTACCATCTATTTGATTTCTTTTTGCCATCAGCTACTCTATCTTTTTATTAGTGCACTTGGTGTTTGGGGTATTGATAATAAAAGTTCAAATAATCGCCAGCGTTTTTCGATATTGCTCTCAGTTCCACCATTTCGTTCTATGTAATCTTTAACTATATCCATACCCAAATTATAGTTAATTACATAGCTTCTGTACTTTTCAATAAAAGAGACATATTTATCTGCGCTATCTTTTGTTCGCAAAGCATATTTTTGAAGCCATGCAACTGTTTGTTCGCGAGTCCATTTACCATCAAGATAATTTCTTGCGGCTTCATTTCCCGAATAGCTAAATTTCTTTTGAAGAGCTAAAACTTTGTAATAAAGATCAGCATCATCCGGATTTAAGCCTGCAAGCGGAAACAAAACTTCACTTTCAAATTTTATTCTTTCATTACCGGGGAATGCAACTGCAATACCATAATTAGCAGTTCCTTCTGCAATTAAAGATTGCGGTGAAAACAGTGCATAAACTTTAAACTCAACCCAATTTCTTTTTTTTGCGAGATTATATTCTAATAAAACGTTATAAACGTGATGACCCGGATAACCTTCGTGTGCGGCAAGATCAACAGCGCGATCTATATAAATCGGTAAATCAGTATTTACTTGAATAACGCTATAAAAATTTCCCTTATACCAATTGTAAGCGCCCCAAGGTTTGTCTTTTACGTACTCAACTTTAAACGATTCTGATTCTGGGAGTTTTATATGATCGAGTGTTTTAGTTTTACATTCTTTTATTGCTGTATCAAAAACATCTTTAAGTTTATCTGTCGGGATGACAAACTTGGATTTAAAATCATTTAATCTTTTTGCAACATCACCATTACCCGGAAGAATTTTATCAAGCTCTGTTATTGTTGTTTGAAAAAAATCATCATTATGTGTTGGTGCTGAAGCATCATACAGTGCTTTTGTTTCTTCATCAAAAGGAAGCAGAACTCCATTAAGCATAAAGATTTTTGTTTTACAAGCAAGAATTTGTTTGTAAAGATACCTGAAGCGAAGAGTTTCTAATTCATCAGCCTTATATTCACCAAGAGATTCAAGTTGATTAAGCAAATCATCTGCTTGCTTTGATAAACTTTTAAATGCAGTTGAATCAAATGGTAAACCAAATTTAAAATTTGCTCGCCATTCTTCCGGTCCGTAATAAGCATCAACAAAATCAGCATCGTACTGTCCGATGTCTAAAACTAGTTTTACATAATCTTCGGCGATATTGTTCATTTTTAACTCAAGATCACTTTGAATAATTGGTTCTTTTTTATCTGAGCAGGAAACAAAAATCAATCCTGCTAATAAAAATATTAATAACTTATTCACTTTTCGTCCTATTCTTTTTTGCATCTATAAAAGATTTAACAGCTAAAACAATGAACACTAAACAGAGCAAAGCCATAATTGCTTGAACCGTAACAGCCGCTGGTCTTGCAGTTTCTGCACCACCAAGCATTTTAAAGAACTTAATAAGCCCGCTGATGGTGCCTGCAAAACCGATTAATACTAAAACTGCAGCGCCATGCATTGAGTGCTTTAAATATTTTTCGTTAAGTCCTAGCCATCCAAAAATTAGCATTGGAATTCCAAAAAAAGTTGGAATAAGAGCAGTTATACTTTCGCTGCTAATTCCAAAGTATCCAAATAAACCCATTAAAATAAAAACTACACCATAAACTATTGTTAGCTTAGCCATTATATCTCCATTTATTTTTCTAATTCCAAAATTAAATATTTAGTTCCATCAATTGTCAGCAAAATTTGGTTATTCTTTACAACTAAATCTTTCCCACTTACAAGATCCTTTGCTTTGTTTACTTTATACATTACTGGTAAAGTCAATTCAACTTTTTGTTGATTAGAATTTTTATTTATAATTGTCAAAATTCTCTCATTCATATCAGATCTTAAATAAGCATAAATATCTTTATCAGCTTGTAGAGTTAAAAAATCACCATATCGTAATGCAGAATGTTCTTTTCTGATGTGAATCAGTTTGCTAACATCTTCAAATGTCTGTTTTTCAAGCTCATTCAACTCGTCGTCATTAAAGCGCATCATTCTTCTGTTATCTGGATCAGCTGCGCCTGTCATTCCAATTTCATCTCCGTAATAAATAATAGGGATACCAGGAATTGTCAACAAATATGCAATATGAAGTTTTAGTTTATCATAACTTTTGGGATTATCAACTTTGGGTGGATTGTTCCATGCAAATTCACTTGCTCTTCCATCATTAATTGTTAGATCGCCATCTGCATAAGCCATATAGCGTATTTTATCATGGCTATCCATAATGTTGCCCATTAAATTATTGTACCCAAAAACCTGAAAACTTTTTTGCATTTGATAATCTAATAGTTTGAACGAAGCTTTTTCATCAAGAAAAGTTGGAACAGCAACATCGTAAAGATTAAAATTAAATTGTGCACTTAATTGTCCGTTGTTTACGTAAGAGGCAATCATATCGATTCCACCAAATGATTCACCAATTTGATAAACGTTTTTATTTTGCGGAATTTCAATTTCACGCTTTAATTTGCTGGTTAGCATTCTCCAATATTCATTTGGAACGTGTTTAACTGCATCGTGACGAAAACCATCAGCGCCAGTGACTTTTAACCACCAAACTGCATTGTCTGTCATAAACTCAAGCGCCTCGTAAGAACTTACAAAATCAAACGATGGCATATATGGTTCAAACCAGGTTGTTAATCTGTACTCATCCCAAAGTCTTAAATTCAATTTACCGTTTGGTAGATTGTAAGTGCCAAACCAATCGCGATGATCTTTCCACATCCAATGCTCCTGATGAACATAGATGAGCAACGTAATCTAAAAACACATTAATATCTTTTTGTGAGCATTATGTATTAATTCTTTGGCAAGCTTCATATCGCCAAAATGTTCTTCAACTTTTGTAGATGATACAGGCCAATAAACATGGTAGCCTGTGTACCAACGATGAGGTGCAGGATATTCACGATAAGCATTATTTGTATTATCAATAATTGGAGAAATCCATAGGGCATTTATACCAAGCTTATCAAAATATCCATCCTCCATTTTATTTAATATTCCTTGTAAATCGCCTCCTTGATAATTTGCTGGAGTAAAAAGTGAATCATGAATAACTGGATTATCATTTGATCTGTCTCCGTTACTAAAGCGATCAATCATAATACTGTAAATTATATTATCTTTAAGTGTTTTTGTTTCTGATTTTCCAGCAACAACTCCATCGAATAATTGTACAGTTTGGATATTGCTAACATTGCCCATACGATTAGCTGCAACTCTAATTGAATGATTTCCATTTAACATTTTACCCTTTGTAATAAGAGTAATATCTCTTCCATTTATTTGGATAAGTTCAGCAGGAAATTTTTTATTATCAAACAATACAATTAGACTTTCTTTGCTAACCATGTTGCTTCGATCAACATTTTCAAAATAGAACTTAAGTTTTAACTCATTTTGACTTTTTTCTGACCCCAGGATGTGAAGAAACATTTTGTCTTTTGTAGATTCTTCAATTATTCTTAGCGAGTTAAAATCTCCCATACCATTTGGAACTTTATCTGGATTAGCGGGATCAATAACTTCTTTTCCATCAACAAAAAATTTATATTCGTATCTTCCAGGATCAAGTGAAATTTCAACTTCAAGCACACCATCGCCATTTGTATCCTTCATCGGAAGGCTTTGTCTATCCCAGCTATTAAACTGACCAAATAAATTTACCTCTTTTTCGCCAGCTTGCGGGTGATAAGTAAAGATATATTTTTTACTTTTTACAAGCTTAACAGGAATTTGATAAATCTCCTCGTTTAATTTGAACGGAATTAATTCTATTCCTGAAAAATCCTTTTTGGGAGTGAATAAAACTTCCAGTGTTGATATATCATAACTAACAATAATGTTATTTGTTGAAGTAAATTCAACAGTATAATTATCAGAATAAAAGATATCGCTAATCAAAACTTTTGTTGGTTGATCTTGCAATAAGTTAATTGGCTGGATTAAATCACGAATTGTCTGTGAATAATTTATTGAAATTAAAAACAGGGAGATAATTAAAATTTTTTTTAACATTTGGTTATCCTAAAAGTGATTGTCTAATCGTTTCTTTGCTGAATTGTTAAACCCGGGTTTTTAAACACTCTTTGTTCGTTTTTTCTAAAGCAAATTTACTACAATGAGAGGAAAAGAATAAGTGAGAAAGGCGATGTTTATTGCAAATCTTCAACATCGTCAATATAGTAACAGTGATTATGCTTTGTCATTCCGATTTTGGGATAATAATTAACTGCAGCAGGTGCAGAGAGAAGAATTAATTTCGCTTGCGAAGTTTGCTTTTTTGTTTCTTCAATTAATCTTTTGCCAATTCCCTTTTTTTGATATTTTGTATCAACTGCAAGATCGGAAAGGTAAGTGCAATAAACAAAATCTGTAATAGAACGAGCGATTCCTATAAGTTCTCCATCTACCCGTGCCGTTACAATTAAGTTAGCATTATTACACATTGATGAAATTCTCTGTTCATCATCAATAGGCCTGCGTTCTGCAAGAGTGCTGTTTTTAAGTACTTCAATGAATTCTGAAACATCAAGAGATTTTTCAATTGCATAAACTATTTCACTCATAACATCTCCATTAATTAAAAAAGCGAAGAACAAATACTTATCCTTCGCTTAAATAAAACATACTTAATCCAGATTATAAAGCGTTATCTTTTGCTGCTTTAGCTATTCTGAATTTTAATACTCTCTTTGCAGGTATAACCATTGTAGCGCCTGTGGCTGGGTTTCTGCCCATTCTTTTCTTGCGATTTACAACAACTAATTTACCTAATCCAGGGATTGTGAATGCCTTCTTAGCTTCTTTGTATGATAAAGCTACGAGCTCTTCTAAAAACTCACCAGCAAACTTTTTAGTTACGCCGGTTTTCTTTGCCATATGATCAAGAATTTGACCTTTGGTCATTGGTTTGGCTGCTGCCATAATTAGCCCTCTCTTTTATTAATGAATGAAGTTTATTTACAAAGTGAAAATATATATTTTTTATTTCAAAAGAAAAGAATTCTCATAAAATAATTTTTAACACACTTAGTTCACTACCATAAATTGAGGGTACAATCAACTCATATTCTATCCTATACTCGGTTTAAGGCTTTGATGCACATTTGATAATTCGTTATTTTAATCTTTAATAAAATATGGTTTAGATAAATTTTTATGTCCAGGAATATTTTAGCATTTATAATTATTACCTCTATTGTTGTTACTGCACAAATTCAAGATTCAACAACGGCAGAACTAAAAATTTATCCCGATACGCTTTCCTTTAAACCCGATACTCTTTTATCAAGCGATTCTTTATTAACAATTGTTGAACTGGATTCAATTGCACCGATTTATTCTACAGCTCTAACGGAAAAAAGTTTTATTATTAAAAATTCAGAACTGTTGAAACAAGAATATCAATATTCCGGTGATTATTTAAGAGCCTATCCATTTAACTTTATAAAGGATTTAGGCTTTACGGGACAGCCAAATGAAACCTTTATTTACGGTGTTGGAAACAACGCAATTAGTTATTTGATGGATGGAATCTCTTATAACGATAGATATTCCAACTCATTAAATCTTAATCTTATACAAAGTGAAGATGTTGATTCGATAGAAATTATTCCATTACCGCGCGGATTTCTTTATGGCGCTTATAATAATCCAGTTAGTGTAAATTTTATTACAAAAGATTTTTTACCAAGCCAACCATATACTAGAATAAGATTTTATCAAGGCGCAAACAGAGATATGATGTTTGATGGTAGCTTTAATGCAATTGTTATGAAGAAGTTAATAGCCTCATTTGATATTGCGAACAGAATTTATGATGGAACTTATAGCAATTCTGATTATTCAATCTGGCAAGGAAAATTTAAACTAAAGTATTTGTTATCCAATGTGGTTAACATTATCGCAACATATAACTACAACGATTATAATGCCGGATATAGCGGCGGAGTTGAGGTAGATAGTATTATTGCTAATGGTGGTGTTGTAGATAATATTCTGTACGATTATAGAGCCGCACCAATGTTTTATCCAAATGGCGAATTGAAAACTCTCACGCATTTACCCAGATTAAAATTTTTAATTAAGCCGGCTGAATGGATGAGATCTGATGCAAGTTTATATTTTTTATTTAACAGGTATGAAAAAAACACTTCGGTAAGTAAATATTCGGAAAACAAAACATATGGATTAAATATCCGTAATAATTTTGATTATAGTGTTTTTAAGTTTCAATTAAATATTGATTATGAAAAACAAAATATGTTTTCCACTAATTCTTTTTATACATATTTCGATTCTGGTCACATAAATACTTCAAAAAATAAATTTGATGCAGATTTATTCTCGATATCCGGTGTTGTTTCTGCGAATATAAACGATGGAACTTTTATACCATCTTTTTATTACAAGAGTTCAACATATAATCCCCAAAATTCTCAGCATCTAGTTAATCCAATGGATAATAATAGTAATGGATTAGGAGTTGATTTATTATTAAAAATAAAAAAAAATCTTAGCTTTTATATCGGGGCTTCTGTTCTTAAAACATATAGTGTAAATAATGATAAATATTCTTTAATCGAAATTGGAGCAAATTATCAAAATGAATTTGTATCTGCCGATATAAAATATTTCCTAAATGATTACGCTTATGGTTTTTATAGTGGTGGAGTATTTTATAACTATATTGGTTACGGTAATGTGGATGGCTTAGGGCTTAATCTAAAATTAAACCTTTGGAAATTACTTCTTGAATCAAACTCATCATATTATTCTACCCCTAATAATAACAAATTAATTGGTGTTCCAGATTTTCAAACTCAAACAGGAGTTTATTATACTGGTAAATTGTTTAATGATGATCTTGATTTGAAAACAGGATTTGTTTTTTATTACACTGGTAAGAACAATGTTTTTTCTTATGAAAACGGATTGTTAGGAGTTCCATCATCAAACAAATTAGATTTTAGCTTAGTTGGAGAGATACAAAGAGTAGCAATTGTATATTTTTTGTGGCAAAATCTATTAGGAAATAATTATTACATTACACCTTATTATCCTATGCCTGGGCGTAGTATAAGGTTTGGTGTTGCCTGGGAACTGTTTAATTAAAAACTTTGGTCATTGCGAGCAATGCTTTGAGAGCGTGGCAATCTACCAAACTTATAGATGGCTTCATCTATCTAAAACTGGATTTGCAATGACAAAACAAATATTACAAACTCAACATCTCTTTAAACTTAACTGCTTGTCTTCTTGATACTTCAATCTTATGTCCGCCTTTTAACTTTGCAAGCAAACCGCCATTTAACCACGGCTCAATATTTTCAACCCATTTAAGATTAATAATATGTTTTCTACTTGCACGGAAAAATGATTTGCGATCTAATCTTTCATCAAGATAATTTAGCGTTCTTAAAATAAGTGGTTTATTTTCATCAAAGAATAACCGAACATAGTTCCCTTCAGATTCAAACAATCGAACTTTTTCCAACTTAACAAACCAGCATTTTTCTCCATCTTTAACAAAAACCTGGTCTTCAGCTGTTAATGTTTCGTGAGAGATATCGTGCGTTCGATCTTTACGTTTGCCTTCAATTATTTTTTTAATTGACTCTTCCAATCGAGCCGGTTCAATTGGCTTTAAAAGATAATCAAGAGCATTGTATTCAAATGCTTTAAGCGCATACTCATCATAAGCAGTTGTAAAAATAACTTTTGGAACGCTGTCTAATTCCTCAAGTAACTCAAATCCCGTTTTACCAGGCATTTGAATATCTAAGAAAATTACATCCGGACTAAGTTCTGATATTTTATTGTGTGCATCATCGGCATTAACTGCCTCTCCCACAATTTCGATTTCTTTAAATGGTTCTAATAGTCTTATTAACTCAGTTCGAGCTAATCTTTCGTCGTCTATAACTAATGCTTTCATTGCGTTAACCTCCTGATGGTATTTTAAGCTTTGTTAAAACTATGTTGCTGTTTTCGTTTGTTAATGATAGAGAAGCGTTCTCTCCATATAACAATGCTAATCTGTGCTTGGTATTGCTTACACCAAATCCGTGAGAATTTTTGAGAGCTTCTTCATCAAATTTACCACTGTTTCTAATTTCAATTATAAGGTTAGAATGGATAATTTTTGCATCAACATCAACTTTTCCGCCAATTGTAATTTTTGAAATACCATGTTTAATTCCATTTTCTACAAGTGTTTGTACCATCATCGGAGGAATTTCAACTCTATCTGCTTCAGTTGTCGATTTAATATTATAATTAAGTCGTTCTTCAAATCTAATCTTTTCAAGATCTAGATAATCTTGTATGGTTTTTAGTTCTTCTGCAAGCGGAACAGTTTCCGTTCTCTCAATCTTTAAAGTATATCTCATCAGATTGGAAAGCTTCGTAATTGCATCTTTTGCGTTTTGTGGATCTTCTTCAATCAAAGCGCGAATGCTGTTCATAGCATTAAACATAAAATGCGGATTTAGCTGCGCCTTAAGAGTTTTAAGTTCAAAATCTTTTACAGCTGCTTCAAAAATTAGAGTTTCTATTTCTGCCTTTTTAGAATTTTCAAAATAATGAATTGCAAAGTAAATTAAATTCCATACCAGTATTGTGCTGGAAATATTTAGAATCCCGGCTATAGATGTTGCAATTATATTTTTTGAGTGTCGTTCGACTTCTAACAATTGTCCTGAGAAATAAACCGGAATATAAATTATGGTTCCAACAACTAAGCTTGCAATTAAAACTAGCGGAATAATTTTTTTAAGCGGTAGATTAGTCCAGTTATTTTTTTTAATATATAAACGATATAGATGCGAAAAGATAATTCCGTAAAACCCCAACAGAACCCAGAGAGTAATTCGATTGAATGGAATAGTTTCAAAAGATGAAATAACAAGCAAATTTACGATTACATATAAACTCCAGCCAGAAGCTTGAGAAATCCAGTATAAGTTTTTTCTTTTCAAAGTATCGATAATCTCACTTTTTGTTTCAGGTTTATCTTTACTAAAACTTGTTAGTGTATTAAGTGTTGCAGAGTTCATATCAAATATAATCTTAACCTATATAAAAGAGAATCAGTTTTTTGTTTTACACTGTTAACTTATCGGCATGGGCAGATAGAATTAGAATATTTTTTATGATTGGTTAAGTAATATGATGGATGGAAAAATAAAACCCCGCAGAAATATGCGGGGCTAATTAAAATCAATAGTTGTTTAAACAACTAAAGTGAAATTATATCATTATAAATTATAAAAGCCATTAAAAGCAGCAGCAGTACAAGTCCGGTGTTCTGTATAGCCATTTTAATTTTAATCGGAATTTCTCTTTTAATTACTGCTTCCACTATTATCATAACTAAATGTCCGCCATCTAAAACAGGGAAGGGCATTATGTTTAATATCGCCAAACTTAAACTGAGCAGGGCAAGAAAATATAGAAAACTTGAAATGCCGGAGTCAGCTGATTTAGCAGCAATTTGTGCGATCTTAATTGGGCCGCCAAAAGCTTTTTTAAACTCAACATTTCCGGTAAAAACTTTTCCTATCATAGAAAAAGTTAGATTGGTCATTTTCTCGATATCTTTCCATCCATAATAAACAGATTCAAAGGCGCCGTAAGTTCGCATATGAGTTTCACCCATAAACACTGTGGCAATATGGACCCCAATCTTTGAATCACTTCCGGGAGTAACAAAAATATCTTTTTGTGTTTTATCTCTTTCAACAGTAATCTTTAATTCTTTGTCTTTGTTTGATGAAATAATATTTGTTGCTTGTTGGGCGCTGTAAAGTGCTTCGTCATTAATCCCAAGTAAAATATCGCCGGCTTTTATTCCTGATTTTTCTGCTGGCGAATCTTTTACAACTTCATCGATGGCTGGTTTAACGCCTTGGGGAATTAAGTATGCGCCTTGTGTTTCATCGTCCGGAATTAAATTTCTGCTGATTGAAAGATTTTCTTCTTTCCCATCACGTAAAACTTTTACGTTAATATTTTCGCCAAGTGTGTTTATAAAAACTTCTGCACGTAAATCTTCCCAGTTGGTAACTTTTTTTTCGTTTACGCTTAAAATTTTATCGCCGCTAATAAAACCGGATTTTGATGCAGCGCTTCCATCTTCAACATAAGCTAAAGTTGTAGTTGGAGTGATTGGTTTTCCTTGAAAGAAATTTGCGCCCCAAAATATTACCCAAGCAAGCATTAGATTCATAAACACACCGGCGGTAATTACAAAAACTTTTGCCCAAACCGGTTTTGCTCGGAATTCATAAGGTTGCGGTTCTTTATCTGCAAAGCTAACATCGCCGCTTTCATCAACCATTCCAGCTATTTTTACATAGCCGCCGAGAGGCAATAAACTTAAACGATAATCAGTATGTCCTTCGCCGTCAAAATCTTTTGGCAGTTCACCGAATGAAAATCCGGATTTACGATTCCAACCAAATAATCTTTTTCCAAATCCAATTGCAAAAACGTCTGCACGCATTCCGCTAAGTTTAGCTGCCGCAAAATGCCCAAACTCGTGAATGAAAACCAAAATGCCAATTGTAATGGCGAAATAAATAATATAATCCATGTAACGATGAACTCCTCTATCTTTTTCTAACTTAAAATTTTAACGTATTCTCTAGTTTTCTTATCACACTCAAAAATAGTTTCCATATCCGGGTCTGAGTGATTTTCAATTTTATCTAAAGCGTTTTTAATCATCTCTGAAATTTGAGAGAATTTTATTCTTTTATTTAAAAATTTATCTACAGCAATTTCATTAGCAGCGTTCAAAATGCACGGCGCCGTTCCACCAGTTTTTAGAACATCAAAAGCTAACTTTAAACATTCAAATTTATCAAAATCTGGTTCAAAAAAAGAAAAATTATTTATTGCCGGTAAATCTGTGCGTTTAAAATCATTTTTAAATCTTTCCGGAAAGGTTAGCGCATATTGTATTGGTAATTTCATATCCGGTAAACCAAGCTGTGCCTTAATCGATCCATCCACAAACTGAACCATTGAATGAATTATTGATTGTGGATGAACAACAACATTAATTTTTTCAACCGGCAACCCAAATAACCAATGTGCTTCAATAACTTCAAGCCCTTTATTCATCATCGTTGCGGAATCAATTGTAATCTTGCTTCCCATTTTCCAATTTGGATGATTTAGTGCCTCATCTAAAGTAGCATTTTCAAAAAACGATTTTTCTTTATTCAGAAATGGACCGCCCGAAGCTGTTAAAATTAGTTTTTCAACTTCGTTAAGATTTTCGCCAACTAAGCATTGATAAATTGCGGAATGTTCAGAATCAACAGGAATTATTTCCGCAGAATTTTCCAAAATAAGTTTTGTAACAAGTTCACCGGCAACAACAAGTGTTTCTTTGTTTGCAAGCGCAATTCTCTTGCCGCGTTTAATCGCCTCAATCGTTGGAGCTAATCCTGCAAAACCAACAATTGCTCCAAGTAAAACATCGTAATCTTTTTCGGAAGCAGCTTTTAATAGTCCATCATCAGCCGAAAATACTTCGCACAAATTTCCTATGTTAGATTTAAGCTCCTTGGCTTTGTATTCATCAGTAACAACAACAAATTCCGGATGAAATTCTTTTATTTGTTGTTCTAAAATATCAATTCTTGAGTTTACTGATAATCCCACAACACGAAATTTATCTGGGAAATTCCTAACTACATTAAGTGTATTAACACCGATAGAACCGGAAGAGCCTAAAATTAAAATTTTCTTCATTTTCTTATAATTTAACGGCTAAAAGTACCAAAGAATAGGAAGTTTAGCAATGTATAACGCATACAGATGTGATGTGATTACATCATGAAAAATAAAAAAGCCAACCACTTTATAAGGTGATTGGCTTAATAAGAAAAAATATTAAAAACGTTAATACGTTATATTAAACGTTTGAACACCATCTGCAGTTGAAGTATAAATTGTAATTTTAACTGTATGTTGTACGCCGGTTTTTGCTGAAACATATTCAACCAAGTAACTGTTTGCAAGTGCACCTGCAACAGGCAGGTCTTTTAGATTAAGTCCACTTGCATTTGATGGTATAAACTTAATGGTTCCACCTGTGCAAGTTGAGAGTTCCCAGGGTCTTTCATCATCAAAATCAAATGTCCAATATGTTGAATCTTCGCTAAAAACTGTATGAACAGTTGCCTTGCCACTTAATAAACTACAACCCATTGCATTATTCCAAGTTCCATCAGTAAGCGATTGGGTTGGTTCGTCAGTAAAGTTAATAAATACTCGTTGCGCACCTGATCTCCATGAGTATACACTATCAGCAAAGATTGCAGCTATAACTCCATTTTCACCAGCAGCATATCCAAAATTGTATGCTCGTTCAGTCAAAGCCACACTATCAGGTCCAGCAAAGTAGTAAGTTCTGGATGTGCCGGTATTTCGATCTAAATAAGAGCTAAGTGTTTGAGCATTTGTAAAATTGATTCCACCATTTGGATAGCTATCAAAACCTACAATAGCAAATTTTACATCCAAACCACTAGTCTGCAAAAAGTTTGCAAACTCAATAATGCTTGCTGCAACTGAATCTGCTTCTTCACTCATACTTCCAGAATTGTCAACACAAAAAACTATATCTGCTGTTAAAACATTTCCTGTTCCAACTTTTGATACTTTTAATCCTTGAACAACTCCATCTTCTTCAACAAAAATGTTAGATGCTTGTGGGTTGCTTGAATTATAAGACAATACTAAAGGTTGGTTTGTTGTTGGATCAATTAATCCAAGTAGATTTAACTTAACACGACTTCCAGTAGTCGTAAAGGAAGCTGAAGGTAATACGTTATTTTTAGTTGGAGTAGGAACCGTAACACCGGTTGGATTGCCTGGAATATCAGAATTATCCGCTGGATCTTCAGTGGTATCACATGAAAAATAGATTAGTGATGTAAACACTAACGCAAGAATTAGTAGTAGCTTACGCATTATAGTTAGTCCTTTTATTGTTAAAGAATAGTTAATTGTTGAAATAATTGCTCAATTTCCATTGCCAATATAAACTTTAGATGACATAAAGTAAAATTTACCTTTTAAGATATTATTACTTTTATCAATAATGGTTAAAAGTAAATAAAAAAGATAAGTTTATTTTAAAATACACCCAGTTGAAGTTTAGTTCTAAATTAGATTTATATGGAAACAAATATTATTCCAATAATATTATTTTAACTGTCGGAAACATTTTAACGTTTTTTACATCTTTCAAATAAGAAACAGTAGCCGATTTGAAATCAGAGGAAAATCAAATAATTGAGTTTACGCTTCTTTTTAACAAGCATAAAAGAAGAGTTTACAGTTATGCATTAAAAATGCTGGGTGATAAAATGCACGCAGATGATGTTGTTCAGGATGTGTTTATTAAGCTTTTTGAACATCTCAATTCTATACAAAACAGGCAAAGTGTTCAATTTTGGTTATTTAAAACAGCAAGAAACGAGATTTTAACTTTTTATAGAAGTACAAAAACAAAAAGCTAATAACTAATTCCATTGATATAACTGAAGTTGAAATTGAATCACCACTGTTGCTTGCAGATGAAATTGAAAACAAAGAACTGAATAAATTGATTTTAACGGAACTTGATTTAATGAATGAAGATTTTAAAGAAGTATTCGTGTTAAAAGAATATTCTGGATTAAGCTATAAAGAAATTGCATCTCTTCTTACGATAGATGAAGAGCTTGTAAAGAGCAGGTTGTACAAAGCACGGCAAAAGTTAATAAATAAAATATCAAAGGTTTTACAATAGTCATTGCGAACCCCGATTCATCGGGGTGAAGCAATCTCACACATAAAATATTTGAGATTGCTTCGTTCGAAGACTCACTCGCAATGACGAACATAGAAAGATAAAATATATGAGCGAAAATAAATTAACAGAAATGATAAACTTCTATTTTGATGGTGAGCTTGCAAAAAGCAAAGAAGTAAATCTTTTTTCCTTGCTTGCAAGCGACCAAAATGCGAGAGATTATTTTAAGCAATTAAGTATTATAAGAAATGCTGTTGATAGTGATATAGAAGATGTTCCGGTAGAATTAGAAGAAAGAATTTTAAGATCTGTTGGATCAAAAACATCTGCAAGAACCGGAATATTTTCAAACATTAAAATATTTTCTGCCATTTCTTACGCCGCCGCACTCATTTTACTTTTTTTAAGTGGATATCTTTTCTTTAAAGTTTCTAACTACCAGGAACGCGTTGATAATCTCTCACAGCAGATGATATATCAATCTAAAACAATACAAATGCTTTATAACAGTTTGCCAAGTGTTGAAGTGCGTGCAACTTTTGATAACGAAATTATTATTAAACCAAATAGCTGAGGTCAATATGAAAACGAAATTATTTTTATTGATTCTTCTTTTTGTAATTCCATTTGGGTGTAAAGAAGAAAAGAAACCGGAAATAATTAATTTAAGTGATAACAGTTATTTGAGCGAGGGTGATTTTGGCTGGCGTTTTCTCCCAAATACAAAATTAACCAACAAGGATGAACAAAGAAAACTTTACAATAGTATTGATAAGAAAATAAAAGCGGAGGGGTTAAATATTCTACCAAATGATCGTTATCAATTGATGCTTTATGTAAACGAGAAAGGAAAGTTTGATAAGATTATTATTCTAAGTGGCAAAGAAGAAAAAGTGGCTAAGATAATAATAGAAGAATTAGTAAAAGTATTTGACAAACCAGTATATAAGGACAGTATCCCTATTAAATTTCAAATTTCTTTTTTTTATTGGACTAACTTTTGGGGGAATTTGGAGCGAGGTTTAGATGTAGATTCTCTTCCCTCACCAATAGGCGGCATGTTTGCAATACAGAAGAACATTCATTATCCAGAAATCGCTAAAAGAGCAGGAATTGAGGGCACTGTTTATCTTACAGTTGATATTGATGAAAATGGGAATGTCACAAACATAAGCGTAATGCAAGGTATAGGTTCAGGATGTGATGAGGCAGCAATTGATGCTATAAAAAATGTAAAATTTAATCCAGCTGTACGAGACAGTGTGCCGGTTAAATACAGTATTACTATTCCAGTAAAATTTAAATTACAATAAAAATAAAAGGAGTATTAAAATGAGAGCCTTAATGAATATTTCGTTACTGTTCATATTATTCTTTGGAATAAATCTTTTCGCTCAAGAAGAAAAACTTGATAAATTCCCTGAACCAGTCGGTGGTATTGAGCAGATGATTAAAAACGTTGTCTATCCTCAGACTGCAAAAGATGCAGGCATTGAAGGGAAGGTTATAGTTAAAGCTATAATTGATGAAAAAGGTAATGTGGTAGAAACAGAAGTTGTAGAAAGTGTTAATACAGATTGCGATAAAGCAGCAATGGATGCAATTAAGAAAACAAAATTCACTCCCGGAATTAAAGACAACAAACCGGTAAAAGCAGAAGTAACAATTCCAATAATGTTTAAACTAGATTAAAATATTTTTTAGGAAGTCATGGATTGGTTCGTGACTTCCTAAATCAAACTTTTCAATATTTATTAAAACTGTTTTAATTTTGCATTACAATTATTTATCATTTAAGGGGATCTCAAATGAAAAACAGTTTTGTTCTTGCAGTATTAGTTACTCTATTTGTTTCTTCTCATACATACTCTCAAGGTATTTTTTTAGATAAGGGAGAAGCGGGTCTTTTTTTGAACGGCGGCTACACTGGTTTAGAAAGTGGTTACGCTGCATCATTTGGCGGAGGCTTTGCGCTCGGTGGAATTTTTGAATTTGGTTTTTCAACTTCTACCTCAACAATCGAATTGGACAATTATTATTATTCCAAAGATATACACGTTAGCAGCAACTCTGTATCCTTGGGAGTTGTTCTCATCAAGAAAAAAGCACAACTCGAGTTAAACCTGGGCTATTCAACCTCAGATCTTGGTAGCGATGCTATTATGGTTGGTTTTAATGTAGGCAGTAAAATTCCTTTACATAAAGATATAAGCTGGTATCCAATACTCTCATTTGCTGTAGGAATTCCGACCGCAGAACATAGCGGGAATCCGGTTACAGCAGTAGGAGCCACTTTGCCAATATTTATTGCAAAACACTTTTACTTAGGACCATCATTTGGATTATCTGATGGCAACACGTCCTGGGGATTTACAGTAGGGATTTTAATAAGTTTTAGTACCGCTGGTAATGGAGATAGTGGTTGGTAGTTTTTTAGAACAATTCAAGAACAGTCCCAAAATAGGTTGATTTATAGCCGCATTTATCCCCTTGAATGAGCGCAATTAATTGCTATTTTTAAGTTATGATAAAGAAAATTCTTCCCGTAATTCTATTTGCTTTTTCACTTTTTGCACAGCAAAGTCCAATGGATCAAAACCAGTTTATGCTTGCACAAAGTTATGAGCAGCAGGGTGATTTTAACAAAGCTGTAGAAATTATCGAAACGCTTAACAAAAAAGATCCTTCAAATATTCAGTACTTCAATAAACTTAATACGCTGTATTTACAACTAAAAAAATATGATGAATCTGCAGCGATAATAAACTCAAGAATTATTTCCAA
Organism: Ignavibacteriales bacterium; assembly: GCA_016709765.1. Classification (NCBI taxonomy): domain Bacteria; kingdom Pseudomonadati; phylum Ignavibacteriota; class Ignavibacteria; order Ignavibacteriales; species Ignavibacteriales bacterium. The sequence continues at coordinate 203,945 of JADJMD010000015.1, read as the reverse complement.
TCCTCAGGATGTTAGTTTATACGGTTTGCTTGGTTCAACATATTACACAGCGGGCGATCGCACAAAAGCTTACCAGGTTTGGGATGACGCAACTGAAAAATTTAAAACAAATCCAATAACTTTTCGCATCATTGCAAATTTTGCAATCGAAAGAAGAGATTTTGAAAAAGCAATCGAACTACTTAACCAGGGGAAAAAATTTTCTAAAGATGCGTTTTTATATTCTTATGATCTTGGTGAGCTGTACAACATCACAATGCGCTATCGCGAAGCTGCTGAAGAATATTGTGATTTAATAAAAGCTAATCCATCGCAGTATCCACAGATAGAAAATAAAATTCTTTCCTACTCAAATAAGCCAAACGCTTTGGATGAAACAATTGAAGTTATAGAAAAATATAAATCAGATAACATAAGTTTTAGGTATTTGCTAGCCAGGCTATACATTGAGAAAAAAAATTATGATGAGGCATTTAATCTTTATAAAGAGATAGACAAAAAACAAAATACTAACGGTGCAGATATTTATTCGTTTGGAGAGTTCGTTTATCGCGATGGAGAATACAAAACCGCATCTGATGTATTTAAATTTTTATTAGATAATTATTCTGATCAACAATATACGCCGCTTGCAAAGTTGGGATATGCAAAAACACAGGAAGCACTTTTAATCCAAAAGTATAATGAAGCAAATCCGGAATGGAAAACATTTTACACTCCGGCAAAAGTTGAAGCAAAAGAAATTGAGCCTGTAATAAATGCATATCAGGATATTGTAAAAGTATATCAGCATTCCGAAGCAGCAATTGAAGCAATGCTGAGAATTGGGATTCTATATTCTCATTATCGCGGTGATGTTGTGGAAGCCGAAAATTATTTTAAGATTGTTATTAAAGATTATCCAACTTCAAAATTTGCATCGCTTGCTTTTATTGAACTTGGAAACATAAAAATGCAGCAAGCTAAGCTGGATGAAGCAGAAAAACTCTTTCAATTGGTAAGCAATTTAGTACGAATAAATTCGGAAGATAAAAGTTTTGCAATGTATCAAATTGCAAGAATCAATTCGTTTAAGAATGATTTTGAATCTGCACGCAAAGATCTTACTACTGTGATGAATAACTTAAAAGATAACGTAGCAAACGATGCAATTGAATTTTCAATATTATTGAACACTGCAAAAAATGATTCGTCTAACCTTTCACTTTATTGTTCTGCGGAGTTTTTGGCTGAGCAAAAAAGATTTGGCGAAGCAAAAGATTTATATTTGCAGCTTTCACAAAATCCGCAGGCGTTTGTTTTTAGTTCTATTGCCAAGCTACGAACTGCGGAAATGTTAATTGCAATTGATGATTACCCAAATGCTATTGCAAATTTAACGCTTATTGTTGATGAAGCTGAAAAAAACATTTATGCTGATAAAGCCTTATATTTGCAGGGTCAGATTTATCAGTATGGCTTAAAAGATGATGTAAAAGCTGTTGAATCTTATGAAAGTTTACTTGCTAAATTTCCAAAATCACTTTATCTGGATGAAGCAAGAAAAAATATAATTGAGTTAAAGAAAAAAATTAGTTAGGATTATTAATGTCTAAAAAACCTGGACAAAAAATTGTAAAGTGTTCTTTCTGCGGAAGAGATGGAAACGAAGTAGGAAGCATGATTGCCGGACCCGATGTTTACATTTGTGATATATGCATCGGAAGCAGCGTTGATATTTTAAAAAATAATCTTGCTGCAGTCAGTAATCAGAAACAAGGTAAATGGAATCAGCATACACCGGAAACAATTAAAAAAGCTCTTGATGAATATGTAATTGGTCAGGATCGCGCAAAAAAAGTTTTAGCAGTTGCAGTTTATAATCATTACAAAAGAATTGGAAGCCGTACAACATTTTTTGAGCTTGATGATGTTGAAATTGAAAAGAGCAACATTCTGCTAATTGGCCCAACGGGAGTTGGTAAAACTTTACTTGCGCAAACTCTTGCTAAAGCTTTGGATGTTCCTTTTGCAATTGCTGATGCTACAACATTAACAGAAGCTGGCTACGTTGGCGATGACGTCGAATCAGTTTTAGTTCATTTGCTTCAAGCGGCTGATTACAATTTAGAGCGTGCACAAAAAGGTATTGTGTACATTGATGAAATAGATAAGATTGCGCGTAAGAGTGAAAGTACATCAATAACTCGTGACGTTTCTGGCGAAGGAGTTCAGCAAGCTTTATTAAAAATATTAGAAGGAACCATTGCAGGCATTCCTCCAAAAGGCGGAAGAAAACATCCGGAACAGAGTTTAATTAATCTTAACACAAAAAATATTTTATTTGTTGTTGGCGGTGCGTTTGATGGGATTGATAAAATTATTGCTAAAAGAATTAATGAAAACCGAATGGGATTTTCATCTGATCTAAAAGCAAAAACAAAAGAAGATGATTTGATTTCCCATATTCAGCCGGAAGATCTGTTAAGATTTGGATTGATTCCTGAGTTGATAGGAAGATTACCTGTTGCGGCACCTCTTCATCAGCTAACAGAAGAAGCGATGCGTAATATTTTAACCGAACCTAAAAATGCAATCATCAAACAATACAAAAACTTTTCTTGATGGAGGGCATTGAACTTGAGTTTGATCCGTTTGCATTAGATTCGATAGTAAAAAAAGCGATGGAACGCAAAACAGGCGCGCGTGCATTACGCAGCATTGTTGAAGATTTTATGATTGATATTATGTATGATCTTCCGAATAAAAAAGATGTTGATAAGTGCATTATTACAAAAGATGCTGTTGAAAAACATGCAGAACCGATTTATATAAAGTCAGATGCAAAGTCTGCTTAGTCGGATTTATTAAATTAAATGTTTTGTCATGCCGGACTTGATCCGGCATCTATTTATATGAGAAAAAAATACAAAATAATATTCCATCTCTTTATTTTATTTTCAGTTCAACTGTTTTCACAAAATAAAATATTCATCCCGATGGATCTTACACAAACGGATCACCTTAAAGCTTATGGTATTACATTTCACACATTAGAGGATGGACTTAAGGCTGATTGGCTTTTAAACTACCGTGGCGGTTCTTTTTTAATTGATCAATCAGATAAAATTGTTTCTGAATGTTTGTTAGAGGAAGTTTACTTTGAACAAATGAGTTTGTCACAGGCATCTCAAATTTATGCTGAAGTGCAAAGCGAAGATAACAACATGGATGTGGTGAGGTTAGAAAAAGCACCAAAGATTGCGGTTTATGTTCCGCCTGGATTTGCACCTTGGGATGATGCTGTTACTCTGGCACTTGAGTATGCAAATGTAAAGTATGATAAAATTTGGAATGATGAAATTCTACGAGGCGATCTTGAAAAGTATGATTGGATTCACTTGCATCATGAGGATTTTACCGGTCAGTATGGAAAGTTCTATGCAAGTTTTAGTAATGCACAATGGTATATCGATCAGCAAATATTATATGAAAATGATGCTAAGAAAAATGGATTTGCTAAAGTTTCTGATATGATGAAAGCGGTTTCGCTTACAATTAAAAATTTTGTTGGGCAGGGCGGATTTCTTTTTGCAATGTGCAGTGCAACAGATTCTTATGATATTTCACTATCGGCAGAAAATGTTGATATCTGTGCTCCTGTATTTGATGGTGACGCAGCTGATCCTGATGCACAGAGCAAATTAGATTTTCTAAATCATTTGCTTTTCAGAATTTTAAAATTGATTTGAACCCATATGTTTATGAGTATTCAGATGTTGATATTCAGCCTGCTGAAATAGGCTTAGAACAAAACGATTATTTTACTTTATTTGATTTTTCAGCAAAGTATGATCCGGTGCCAACTATGTTAACACAAGATCATGCTAATGTTATAAAAGGATTTATGGGGCAAACAACAATGTTTAGAAAAAATCTTATTAAGAACTCTGTTATTATTTTAGCAGAGCGACAGGGTACTGATCAGGTAAAATATATACACGGAAATTTTGGCAGAGGTACTTTTACTTTTTACGGCGGTCACGATCCCGAAGATTATCAGCATGCGGTTGGTGATCCGCCGACAGATTTAAGTTTGCATAAAAATTCTCCCGGTTACAGATTAATCCTAAATAATATTTTATTTCCTGCAGCCACAAAGAAAAAACAGAAAACCTGAAATGAAAAAAGACGAGAAGTTTTTATCGTTTGTTTGTGATAAAAATAATATTAAAAATATTCTCGTTTTTAGAAACGGACTTTTGGGCGATACAGTTTTTATCTCCTCATTATTATCAAGACTGACTTACACCTACCCTAAAGCAAATATTGATGTAATTGTTGGAAAAACTTCTGTTGAAGTTTTAAAGCATTTTCCAGGAATCAGGAAAATTATTCCTTTTAATTTTAACTTTTCAATATCATCAATATTAAAACAAATCGGATTTTTCATTTCGTTGATTCCTAATAAATATGATTTGTTAATTGTACCAGAGGTTAATCCGCATTACACAATGGTTGGTAAGTTCTGCTTTCCCAAAAAAATAGCATCCTTTGCAAATCCTCTTGGTTTTAGTGACTATCAAATCGATCGTCCTAAAATTAAAGCAACATTAGCCGAAGCTGAATTGGTAAAGAATTGGACACAATTAGACGGGAAAGATAAACCAGTAGTGTTTGTCTCTGATGAAGAGAAGATAAAAATACGTAAACATCTGGAATCATTTAGTGTAAGTGAAAATGATAAAATGTTATTTTTCAATCCCGGCAGCAGCACACAGTATTCTGAAAAAGATTGGGCGTTTGAAAATTATGCTCCGGTTGCAGATCATTTTATCTCTAAACACGGTTATAAAGTTGTCTTTAACGGATTAAAAAGAGACAAACAGGATTTTGAAAAAATTTCATCGATGATGCATTCCAAGGCAATTATGTTGGCGGGAGAAAATGCAGTTGATATAAGAAGTATGTTTGCACTTATCAGTATTTCAGATTTGGTTTTAGGTGTTGATACAGGCCCGACTCATATTGCAACTGCTTTGGATATCCCTGTTCTTTGTTTAACCGGGTTTACGGATGCGGACGAAACAGGGCCATACCACCCAAATGATTTAGTAACAATATTAAAGTCGGATATGCCCTGTATTCCTTGTGTGCATTCAAATCCCAAACCGGCTCAATGGGAAATTTGTAAGAGTATCCGTCCTGTTGATTGTATGAGGAGAATTACACCTGAAAAAGTTATTTTGGAAATAGAAAAAATATTAAATAAATGAAGAGATTTATTTTATGAAAACAATTAAAATCAAAAACAGTAGCAAAGAAATTACAATCGGCAAAATAGTTTGTGTTGGCAGAAATTATGCGGAACATGTTCACGAACTTGGAAACATTATCCACGAAAAACCGGTTGTGTTTTTAAAAACAGTCTCATCTGTAATTTATTCTGGTGATGAAATTGTTTATCCAACTTTTTCAAACGATATGCATCACGAAACTGAACTTGTTTTACTGATTGGTGAAGATATTAAAGATGCTGATCTTGACACTTCAGAACGCGCAATTGCCGGATATGGAATTGGATTGGATATGACTTTACGTGATGTTCAGTCTGATTTGAAAAAGAAAGGGCATCCCTGGACAATTGCAAAGTGCTTTGATACTTCTACAGTGCTTTCTGAATTTGTAGAAAAATCTCCTAATCAACTTACACTTGATGAAAAAATTTCTTTAAAAATAAATGGTGAGTATCGTCAGAATGATCAACTAAAAAAAATGCTGCACAAACCTGCTGAAATTGTACAATACATTTCTTCTTTGATGAAACTTGAACCAGGTGATTTAATTTTTACCGGTACACCAAAGGGTGTTAGTAAGGTTGAAAAAGGCGATAAGCTTGAAGCAGAACTTGAAGGAATCGTAAAACTTGAGTGTGTAGTGAAATAGAGAATGAGTTATTGCGAGGAGTTTTTGACGAAGCGATCTAAAAATATAAAACAGATTTGCTTCACCCTAATCGGGATTCGCAAGGACGTACTTAATTTATTTATTCAATCCAGCTAAAGCTTTTCTTATGAGCTCTTCTAAAGAATAGTTTGCATTTTCGGAAAGCAAATCCCGAACAACTTTTTCTGCAAGTTGTCTTTGGTAGCCAAGCGTTGCCAATGCAGAAATAGCTTCATCTTTAGCAGATGTTATTTTAATTGATCCATCTGCTTTAATCGCATCAACTTTATTTCTTAACTCGAGCACAACTCGTTCGGCTGTTTTTCTGCCAATACCGGGAATGGCAATTAAACGGGAGACATTTCCGTTGGCAATTGCATCTTTCAAATCATCAACAGAAATTCCGGATAAAATACCCAAGCTTACTTTTGGTCCAATTCCACTTATAGAAATTAAAAGTTCAAACATTTCCTTTTCAGATTGAGTGAAAAATCCAAACAGAGTAATTGAATCTTCTTTAACACTTGTGTGGATAAAAAGGGAGGCAGTTTCTTTTTCGGAAATCTTTTCAAATGTGGTTATAGAAATATTAACCAAATATCCAACTCCATTTACATCAAGTATAATTTGTGTTGGTTTGGATGAGATTATTTTTCCTGTTAAAAATCCAATCATTGTAACTCTTCTTGTCAAGCTGAACTCATTTCAGCTTCTTGTTTATATATTAAATGTGGTGTCTAAAGATTCCGAAACAAGTTCGGAATGACAATACTAATTATTAATAACCCTTTCCGGATACGCTTCTATAAAAGATTTCCAATCTTTAGTTTTCTTTACGGGATTTTTAAATCTGAAAGCGTGACAAAGTGCAATTGCAAGTGCATCGCTTTCATCAACTTTAATTTTTTCTGATTTAATATTTAAAATAGTTTTAATCATAAAAGAAACTTGCTCTTTACTCGCAGCACCTTTCCCAACAACAGATTTTTTTACTTCTCGCGGAGAATACTCGCTTGCAGGAATATTATTATGTAGTGCACAAAGAATGGAAACCCCGCGCGCGTAACCAATCTTCATTGCTGATTGAACGTTCTTTCCGTAAAAGGCAGTTTCAATTGCAAATTCATCAGGTTTGTATCTTTTTATGATTTTACTTATTTCGTTGTAAATTATAACAAGTCGTTGTGGGATTGGTTCACTAGCTGGAAGGTTAATTGATCCTCCGGCAACTTTTACGAAGCTATTATTTAAATACTTAACAACTCCATATCCGGTTATTCTTGTTCCTGGGTCTATACCTAAAATGATCATTTAACTTTCATAGTTTGTCTTACAAATAAATTGTCATTTCGACCGCAGGGAGAAATCTTTTTATTTTATAAAAGGAAGATTTCTCAGACGAAGACTACTTCGAAATGACTAATAAGGAGTTATCAATCTTTCGAATGGGGGAATGACAATTAAAAAGCATTTACTGAAAATAATTATTCAACAATATCAGCATTAGAAAAAACGTTTTGAACATCATCAAGATCTTCAAGTCCTTCGATCATCTTCATAACTTTTTCAGCATCTTCACCTTTAACCTCAATCATATTCTTTGCAATCCACTGAAGTGAAGCATTTTCAACCGTAAAACTTTTATCAACTAAAGATCTTCTAACTGGTTCAAAAGATTCAATGGTTGTCGTAACTTCAAAAAAATCTTCTTCGGTAGTAAGATCATCCGCTCCTGCTTCTAATACAATTTCCATTACATCGTCTTCTTTTTTACCTTCAGCAGGAAGTGTAATAACACCTTTCCTATCAAACATCCATGCAACAGAACCGGTTTCACCCATGCTTCCGCCATTTTTGCTAAACAAATGTCTTACTTCTGCAACCGTTCTGTTTTTGTTGTCGGTCGCAACTTCAACAAGTACAGCAACTCCAGCAGGACCGTAGCCCTCATAAGTTAATTCATGGTATGTTACGCCTTCAAGTTCACCAGTTGCTTTTTTTATTGCACGATCAATATTATCAAGGGGCATATTTTGAGCTTTAGCATTATCAACCGCTAAACGCAGTCTTGGGTTTCCATTAACATCGCCGCCATCTCTTGCTGCAATTGTAATTTCTTTAATAAGCTTTGTAAAAATCTTTCCTCTTTTTGAATCAAGTACAGCTTTTTTTCTTTTAATCGTTGCCCATTTTGAGTGACCGGACATTACTAATTCTCCTGAATTTCTTTTTGGTTTATTCTTAAATCTTTTAATCTAAGTTGCGGATAAGTTCTACCATCTCTTACCGTTTTATCAATCGTATAAACAATATCCACTTTTAATTTTTTATCTGATACCAAATCTAAATATTCACGCATATTAAAGCCAATAGTATCAAATATCTTGTCATTACCGTTTTGTTTAAAGCAAGCTATAAGGTGTTTATTGCCAACTAATCTTGGCGTGTTAACAATTTCCACTCCTTCCGAAAGAAATACCGGACGCATATTTTGTGGACCAAATGGAGCAAATTGATCGAGTATTCTTAAAAATTTTGGCGTGATTTCAGACAGTTTAATCTTGGTATCAATAATTATTTCAGGAAAAAGATCATCACCGGTAATTGTTTCTTTTACAATCTCATTAAACTTGTCTTTAAACTCTTGAACATTGTGAAGTTCAACAGCCAAACCAGCCGCTGCCTGATGCCCGCCGAAGTGAATTAATAAATTCTCGCAACGCTGCAGTGCTTCGTAAATATTAAAATTTGTAATACTTCTTGCGGATCCTTTTGCAATTCCATCTATTGTTGTAAGCATAATAGTTGGCCGATAATATTTTTCAACTAAACGCGATGCAACAATTCCGATTACACCAGGATGCCATTCTTCCTGATGAAGAACAATAGCCAGATCATTTTCAAGATCAATTGATCTTTCAACAAGTTGCAAAGCATTATCAAATGTATCTACATCAATTTTACGGCGCGCATAGTTTTCTGTTTCAAGAACTTTTGCAAGTGTTAGCGCTTCTTCTTTGCTGTCGGTAATTAAAAGTTCAACCGCGCGTTTTGCGTCACCCAATCTGCCAACCGCATTAATTCTTGGCGCGATTGTAAAAACAATTTGTCCGGAATTTAAATTACCAGCATGAAGACTGCTGCTTTCGATCAATGCAAGAATACCAGGTCTTGGATTAGCATTAATACTTTCTAATCCTTCTCTAACTAAAATTCTGTTTTCATCAACAAGAGCAACGATGTCTGCTGCACCGGCAAGTGCAACTAAATCAAGATACTTTAATGGCATTTCACGTCTGCCAATTTTTTCAGCAACACCTTGTGCAAGTTTAAAAGCAACTCCAGCACCGGAAAGATATTTAAATGGATAATTACATTCTGGTTTTAATGGATCCAACACTGCTAGTGCGGGCGGTAGTTCATCTTTAGGCTGATGATGATCACAAATAATTACATCCATTCCCAATTCATTAGCATAAGCAGTCTCTTCAATCGCGGTGATACCACAATCCACGGTAATTAAAAGTTTGGCATCTGTGGTTGATTTGATTACATCAATGCTTTCTTTTGATAAACCATAGCCTTCGGTTAATCTTTGTGGGATGTAAAAATCAACATTTGCTCCAAGTTCTTTTAGGAACATATATAATAGAGCCGTTGAGCATGTGCCATCAACATCATAATCGCCATAAATGCAAATAGGATGATTTTCAGTAAGTGCATGAATCACCCTTTTGGAGGCTACCTCCATTCCGTTCATAAGATAGGGATCGTGTAAAGATTCAATAGATGGTCTGAAGAAAAATTTTGCATCAGCAAAGGATTTAATATCTCTAAGAAATAATAGCTTAGCTAAAATTTCCGAGATATTCAGCGAGTCAGCAAGTGCTTTTAAAGAATTATCGTCTTCAACTTCTCTGATTTTCCAACGTTTATATAACATAAGAGAATTAATTATATTTTATAAGAACAAATCTAAAATCTCAATCCTATAAGCCGAATTCTGTAACCCCGACCTGACTGCCTTTAGGCAAGTTTGTATCGAGACGGCAATTATTTGTCTTGTTCTACTGTTACCAGCAGACTTAAGCGGTCCACCCGAAAATCCATCAATGCAATTAAGCATTAATTCAAAGCGAACAACTTTGTCCCGATAAAATCAGAAAGATCTTCTTACTTGACCTTGCTTCAGGTGTGGTTTGCCATGCACTCGATATTACTATCGAGCCGGTGAGCTCTTACCTCGCCTTTTCACCTTTTCCCTGAAATAAATTTCAGGGTAGTATATTTTCTGCGGCACTATCAGTCGATAATAGATTTCTCCATTAGCTCCCGGGGGTTACCCGGCACCTTGTTCTGTGAAGTTCGGACTTTCCTCCTCCCGAAAAAATCGGGAAGCAATTGCCCGGATTGAGTATTAGATTATTCTTTTAAATGAATTAACATTTCTGCCAATTCTGCCAATTACTAAATTAAGTTTCGTATATAGATTGAGAACTGAGTAAAATCATTAGGATAAAATATAATAAAAATAGAATTCTGTTCTTAATCTAACTAAGCCTGATTTCCATCTACCTCATCAGCTATTTCTTGAGAAACCAGGATTCTACCGCAATACTCACAAGTAAAAACTCGAGCATTTCTTCTAATTTCTAATTGTCTTTGGGATGGAACGATATTATGACAACCTGAACAAGCTGATCTTCGGATAGTGGCGACAGCTTTCCCTTTTTTTGCTTTTCGGATTCGCATATAAACAGAAACATCTGGTTTCTTTATCTGTTCTTCAATTTTCTTTCTATCTGCCTGCAGAATAGTATCTTCTTTTTCATTTGCTTTTATGATTTCTTTAAGATCTGCTTCTCTTTCCTTTAACTCATCTTCAAGTTCAACAAGTTTTGGTTTTATTTCTTCAATTTGTTCCGTTAAACTTTTGCTTAAATCTGCAAGCGCGTTGTTTTCCGCTTCTAATTTTACTATTTGCTCATCAGAGTGATCAATCTCTTTTGTTAAAGCATCGTACTCTTTATTATTTCTAACCTGATAAAGCTGTGCTTTAAATTTTTTCTGACTTTCCTTTAATTTTTCTACCTCTTCTTCATTCTGGGCTCTTTTTTCAACAGATTCTGTTTGAGAAGTTTCTTTTTCCGTAATTTCAGATTTTAAAGCATTTATGCTGTTTTCTAAGGAGCTAACCATATTAGGTAAATCTCCGCGTAGTTCTTCTAATTTATCAAGTTGGTCATCAACAAGTTGTAATTGGTACATTACTTTTAATCTATTATACAATTTTTTCTGGCTCCTTAATTATTATAAAAAACAATTGGGTTTGTTGAACCCGAATACTTATAAACTTTAGTTTTATCTGTTAAAGATTTTTCAATTCTCTTTTTTAACTCCTCCAAAACAGAAATTTCTGTTTCGTAATGTCCCGCATCAATTAAAAGGATTTTATTTTCCGCATCCTGAAATGTATGATATTTTACATCGGCGGTTACAAATGCGTCTGCTCCATTTTTAACGGTAGCATCAAGTAAATCACTTCCGGATCCACCGCAAACAGCAACTGTTTTAATTTTGGATTTTAGTCCTTGTGTAAATCTTAAGTTTTTTGTCTTTAAAGATTTAGATACAAGATTTAAAAATTCTTTTTGAGATAATTCTTTTTCCAACTCTCCAATCACGCCCATGCCATAATTAACATTTTCATTTGCAAGCGGATAAATATCGTAAGCAACTTCTTCATACGGATGAAATTTTTTCATTTCAGCAATTACTTGTTGCGCATTAAATGAATCTACTAAAACCTCTATCCTTACTTCTTCAACACTTTCAATTTTCCCTTTTACCCCAACCATTGGGTTAGATTTTTCTGATCCTTTAAAAGTTCCTGTTCCCAAAGTTCTAAAACTACAATTTGTATATTCTCCAATCATACCTGCGCCCGCAGAGTGCATTGCTTCCGCAACCTTATCCGCATTATTTTGTGGAACAAAAACTACAAGCTTGTTTTGGTTTGATGAAAGATTAACAAGAAATTTTTGATTTGACAATTTTAGTTTTTTTGCAAGTTGAAAACTTACTCCATCATTAGTGAAGTCTAAATTTGTATGTGCCGAGTAGAGAGTAATATCTTTTTTAATAAGTTTTTCAATTATTCTTGATTTACTATCATTTTTAGTATCAAGTTTTTTTAATGATCGAAAAAGAAGCGGATGATGGCTGATAATAAGATTACAATTTTTACGGTTAGCTTCAACAACTACATTTTCATCAACATCTAAACAAAGTAAAATGTTTTTAACCTCTCGATGTAATGAACCAACTTGCAAACCTACGTTGTCTTTTTCCCAGGCGATAGATTTTGGTGCCCAGTCTTCAATTATTTTAATGATCTTATCGCATCTCATAATAGCAAAAAAAATGCACCCTTAATTTTAATTGGGTGCATTCTTATAAATTTTTCGTCTTTGCATTTTGACTGTTCAGGTCAGCCTTTGCAAGAAATTTAAATTTTTTCGGATTTATTCTTCTCATATTTAGTGCATAAATATATGTTTATTCGAGAAAATAAACAATTATTGTTTGGTTATAATTTAAGCCTCAATCCAGTTTCCATCCTCACGAATCAAATCAATAAGCTCATCAACCGCATTTTTTGAAGGAATATTACGCCGAACAACATTTTTTTCTCTATACAGTGTGATTTTATCCACACCTGATCCAACATAACCGTAATCAGCATCAGCCATTTCGCCGGGACCATTTACAATACAGCCCATTACGGCAATTTTCAATCCCTTTAAATGTTCGGTTCGTTTTCGTATCATTTCAGTGGTTTCCTGCAAATCAAACAAGGTCCTTCCGCAGGAAGGACAGGCAATATACTCGGTTTTTGATATTCTTTGTCGTGCAGCTTGAAGAATGTTAAATAAAAGTCTGTTTAAAATTTTTTCTTTTGTTTCGGATTTTTTGATAAAGCTTTTTACATAAGTCCCTGATTTTTCTGCTCCACTTTTCAATTCATTTACAGATAGCCAAACCCCGTCGCCAAAGCCATCAATTAACAAAGCACCCAAATCTGTTGCGGAATAAAGCTGCAAATCTTCAAAAGTTATTTCAGTATAAGTCCTTTTAATAATTACAGAATTTTCAATTTCATTCTGCAGTAAATCAAAAAACGCTCGGCGTTGTTCTGCCATTCCATGCTGATTATTAGTCTCTAAAACTATCACAATTGTTTTATCGATTTTAATTTTTTCAACTAATTTATTTGATAAATCGTTAATGTTTAATGTAACAAAATTTAATTCGTTTGATTTTTTGTCAGAATCCAAAAATGTTTTTGCAGAAAAGATCGGGTAACTATTGTAAGCGTTTTCCAAATTCTTCCAAATTTCGAAATCATAAATTGCATTTAGTCCGTTTGGACAATCAAAAGGAAGAATATTTTTTCCAAGATAAATTAAATCGGTAGCAATATCAGAAAGATTCCATTTATCAGACTGTTCATCATAGGTGTAGCCAATTTCAATCAAATCTTTTTGTGATGAAATTTTTCTATTGTTGTAATCTGCAACAACACGCGGAACATTGCTTCCGCCGATTGATAGGACCTCAGAAGTTTTTCTTTTGTTATAGTTAAATGGATCTTTTGGTGATTCTTCAATCTCTTTAATCGGTTTGTGATTTTCTCTTCCTTGGTAACGATTGACAATCGCAATTGCCACAGGTGCTTCAAATTCAGGATCTTCAGTAAGTGAAACACGAACAGTATCTCCAATTCCGTCTTCTAACAAAGCACCAATGCCAAGAGCAGATTTTATTCTTCCATCTTCACCGCCGCCAGCTTCGGTTACACCAAGATGAAGCGGATAGTTCATTCCCTCTACTTCCATTTTATTAATTAATAATCGGTAGGCTTGAACCATAACTTGTGGATTGCTCGATTTCATAGATAAAACAATGCTGTGATAATTTTCACTTTCGCAAATTCTTAAAAATTCTAAAGCAGATTCTACCATTCCAAGCGGAGTATCACCGTAACGACTCATAATTCTATCCGAAAGGGAACCGTGGTTTGTTCCAATTCTCATAGCAGTGCCGTACTCTTTACAAATTTTTACTAGAGGAGTGAAGCGATCTCTTATTTTTTCAATTTCTTCTTGATATTCAGCATCAGTGTACTCAATCAAATCAAATTTTTTCTTATCCACATAATTACCAGGATTAACACGAACTTTTTCAACAATTCTTGCTGCCATTTCTGCAGCATTTGGAGTGAAGTGAATATCTGCAATGAGCGGAACAGTATAACCACGAACCTTTAATTCTTTTTTTATGGCTTCAAGATTTTTTGCTTCGTTTATGCTCGGTGCAGTAATTCTAACATATTCACAACCCGCTTCAATCATTCTTATTGTTTGTTCAACTGTTGCAATAGTGTTCATTGTATCAGTTGTTGTCATCGATTGAATACGAATCGGATTATTTCCACCAAGTGGAATATCGCCTATAAAAACTTCTCGTGTTTTATAACGCGAGTATTTTGTTAAACTATTGCAGTATTTTTTTATGCTTTTAATGTTTGAGTTCATAAATTGAATAAATTCCTAATTAAAACAACAATCTTTAAATGATTTAAGTTTCTAAATTAAATATAAAAATAATTCACCCGAGACCGAAAGTCTTAAATTCTTCAAACTTAATCTTATTATATTTCGGATATGCGAATCCCCGAATCGAAAATAGAAGAAATACGCAATTCAATAAGTATTGTTGATGTGATTTCGGAATACGTTCAACTTAGAAAACGCGGAAAAAACTATATTGGTTTGTGTCCATTCCATTCTGAAAAAACTCCTTCGTTTACTGTAACTGAGGAAAAGCAAATTTTCCATTGCTTTGGATGCCACGCTGGCGGAAATGTTTTTAAGTTTTTGATGGACTATAAAAAAATATCGTTTGTAGAATCTGTGCAGGAAATTGCAGAGCAAAATGGAATTGAAATTAGTTATGATGACGAAGGCTTTAATGAAAAACAATCTGAGCAAGAAGTTCTTTATGATATAAATACTGAAGCGGCAAAATATTTTTCCAATAATCTTTTACACGATGATGAAGGTGAGATAGCTAGAAATTATTTTCAGAAACGAAATCTTAAAGTGCAAACAATGCGTGCTTTTGGTTTAGGTTACTCGCTTAACGGATGGGAAAATCTTGTGAACTTTCTTAAAGAAAAAAATATTGATTTAGAAAAGGCTTTGCATCTTGGATTGATCGGACGCAACAACGATGGAAGAGTTTTTGATAAGTTAGCAGGTAGAATCATTTTTCCTATTTTTTCACCAAATGGCAGAGTTGTAGCTTTTGCAGGAAGAAAACTCCGTGAAGATGATTTTGGCGGGAAATATATTAATTCCCCCGAATCAATTATTTACATTAAAGGTAGAATTCTCTACGGACTTTCACATGCTAAAGATGATATCCGTAAACTTGATAAAGCAATTATCGTTGAAGGCTATATGGATTTGATTTCACTTTATCAAAGTGGAGTTAAAAACGTTGTCGCAGTTTCCGGTACAGCATTAACCGATGATCAAGCACAGCTTCTTTCTCGCTATACTAAAAATGTTGTTTTGCTTTTTGATGCAGATGCAGCTGGCATTAAAGCATCTATGCGCAGTATTGAAATTTTATTACGCCGTGATTTTGATGTTAAAATATCCACTCTTCCCAAAGGTGAAGATCCCGATTCCTACGTCACCAAATTCGGCAAAGATGCATTTGATGAAATTATAAAACGAGCAGAAAATTTTCTTGAGTATCAGACAGCATATTATGAGGCGCAGGGAATGTTTGATGATCCAACAAAAACTGCTGAAGCAATTCGCGATCTTGTAAAACCAATAGCTCTCGTTGATGATGAATTAAAAAGAAAACTTTTAATTAGAAATATCGGAAGAAAATTTAATCTGCGAGAAAAACTTTTAGAATCAGAACTTGATAAAGCACTGGATTTTCAGAAGAAGCAAAATAGAATTCAGTCGCAAAGAATTTTTAAAAAAGAAGAAACGCAACAGGAAAATTTAATTCCACAGGGAAAGAAAACGGTAGCCCCGCATTTTTATAACACCGAAAGAGAATTGATAAGGTTGTTGTTTGAAAATAATGAAGAGCTAATTGGACTTATTACATATAATGTTCATGAAGAAGATATTCTTGTTGATATTCATAGGACAATATTTGAAAAAGTTTACTTTGAATATGAAAATCGTGGCAGTCTAAATCCCGCAGATCTAATCTCTTTGTTTGATGAGGATGTTCAATCTTATTTACGAGAACTTACAATAGAAAAATATTCGCTCAGTAATAATTGGCAGGATTTAAATCCATCAATAACCCAGGAAATGATTACCAAAAAATATGCAGTTGATCTGATAGTAAAATACAAACAAATGCAAATTGATTTGCAAATAGCTGCAAATGTAGCCGCTCAAGAAAATGTTGATAGCGAAGAAAGACTTTTGGAATTAATGAAAGAAAAACAAGATCTGGAGAAACAAAGAAAACATATTCGCGAAGAACTTGAGAAACAATAAACAATGAATTACCGACAAGCAAAAAACGGAAAACTATTAATAGAAATCTTACCGGATAAGTGTGACTTTTGCGGATGCTGTGTTGGCGTTTGCCCTGAAGATGCGATCGAACTGAAAGAAGCAGAGATATTTATAATTGATCCAAGGTGTACTAATTGTGCCAAGTGTGTTTGGTCTTGCCCGATAGAGGTTATTAAGTTTAATAAAGAAGGTGTTCCGGTTTTATGAAGAATAAATATGATATAATAGTAGTCGGTGCCGGACCCGCAGGAAGTATGGCTGCACGATTTGCTGCAGAACAAGGCGTTTCTGTTTTGATGCTTGAGAAAGATCGTGATGTTGGTTATCCAGTTCGATGCGGCGAAGCAATTAGCAAGGCTGGCGTTGAAGAATTTATTCCAAGTGATGATAAATGGATAACCGCAAGGATTAGTAAGTTCTCTTTTAATGCCCCCGATGACAGCGAAGTTATAGTTGATTTTGGTGATGCAGGCTACGTTCTTGAACGAAGAATTTTTGATTATGAGCTTGCGAGAACTGCTGCAGAAGCCGGAGTAGAAATTGTAACCCGTGCTTATGTTAACGGATTATTATTTAATGATGGAAAAGTAAGTGGAGTTAAATACGAATACAACGGTGAACAAAAAGAAGTTACTGCAAAAGTTGTAATTGCGGCTGATGGAGTTGAATCTCGTGTTGGACGCTGGGCTGGACTTGAAACACACATAGATTTCCGAGATATGGAAAGTGCTGTGCAGATTACTGCTGCTAACATTCCTGTCGATCAAAACACTCTTTACTTTTACTTTGGTAAAGATGTTGCACCAAATGGCTACTTTTGGGTTTTCCCTAAAGGACACAATAAAGCAAACATCGGTCTCGGTGTTAGCGGTTTAATTGGAAAGAAAAAATCTGCACTGTCTTTTCTTGATGATTTTATGAACATGCATTATCCAAACGCTCCGGTACTTACTAAAATTGCGGGCGGAGTTCCGTGCTCAATAACGCTTGATAAAATTTCTGGACCCGGTATTATGCTTGTTGGTGATGCAGCACGACAGGTTAATCCGTTAAGCGGTGGCGGAATTGCAAGCGGAATGATTGGCGGAAAGATTGCCGGTACAATTGCGGGTGAAGCAATCAAACAAAACAAGCTTGATCATATCTTAACATATGATAAATCGTGGCACGATAGACTTGGCAAGCGCCACGAAACTTTTAACAGAATTAAAGAAGGTATTTACAATTTTTCTGATGATAAGTTTAATAGCATTGCACACTCAATTCTAAAAATTCCTATCGAAAAAAGAACACTTGGCAAAGTGTTTACTACTGCGTTAATTAATAATCCATCATTGCTTGTTGATATTGCAAAAGTGTTTGTGGTTTAGCAAATAACCTTTAATTGACATTGCCAATCTGACTTCTTACATTGGCATCACATTTTAAGGGATTATTATGAAAACCTTAATATTTGTTTTATTATTTATTCTGATATTAACCACTCCTCAATTTTCTCAAACACAACTTTTA
The DNA here is from genome assembly GCA_016709765.1 of Ignavibacteriales bacterium. NCBI lineage: Bacteria > Pseudomonadati > Ignavibacteriota > Ignavibacteria > Ignavibacteriales > Ignavibacteriales bacterium. The sequence continues at coordinate 185,886 of JADJMD010000015.1, read as the reverse complement.
AGAGCTGGTAATGGGGTCCAATATTCATATGAAGGAAACCAGACATGGATCGTTATCTCCACTAATAAAATCACAATAAACAATAAAGAATACTTTGAACGAAAAAATTATTCCCCCTGGATAAACCAGATAGACTACACCACTTCTTTTGAAAGAATAGTGGGTGATTCTGTGTATTATATATTATCAGTTTCTAACAGCGATTCCCTGGTATTTAACTTTAATTGGCAGGTTGACCAAATTTTGTTAAATCATCTGTCAGGAAATTATCTTTTCGAACGCCGAATTGACAGCATAATAATATCCTCAATGTATATTCCACAGGATACAATCTACTATATTGGCAATTATTCAATTAATATTACTTCTGGGGATACCAGTGCAGGTCTTCCACCATTCAATACTTATTCAAAAAAAATTGGAAAATTAAATGATGGACTCTGGACATATTATGAAGGGGCTAAAATAGATGGCTTAAGGTACGGAACAGTATTTAATTATCCTGAAGAAATAATTTATTCTGAAGACAGCTTTTACATTCCAACTCTTGGGGATACTGGTTCTGTGAAAATTCTTAATACATCAGATCATTCAGTAAGAATTGATTCAATTAACTCTGTTGGGGCATTTTATGGCTACCGTGGATTCTTAAGCAAACCTGGATTTGAATATCAGTTTTATCTTTTCCAAACATTACCCAGCCCACAATGGAATGATACTCTTGGAATAATAATTCCGCCACACGATTCAATAAACATTTCTTTTTATGATGTAGATTTATGTCCAATCTGTGATTATGAAGTTCAAGAATACTTTGAAGATACTTTACGATTTGTTTTTACTTTTATGGATGGAAATGTTTATTCGTTCAGCAAAACAATTCCCATTAGCGGAGAAGGGCATCCTTCTGCTGTTGAGGATGAAGAAGTATTACCGAAAGAATTTTCATTATCCCAAAACTACCCAAACCCGTTCAATCCAAGTACCAGTATTCAGTATTCTATAGGCAGCAGGCAATTTGTTTCATTAAAAATTTATGATGTTATTGGAAATGAAGTTGCAACGCTTGTTAATGAATATCGCAATTCTGGAAGTTATGATACAGAGTTTAATGCAGATAAACTTTCAAGTGGGGTATATTATTACCAGTTAAGAGCCGGAAGTTTTGTTCAGACGAAGAAGATGATCCTAATGAAATAAGAACACACCTCTTTTAAATTCCCCTCTCGAGAGGGGAAAAGAAGGGGTGTGTATTTTTAATAGATTTAATGGAATGAAGGAATAGATTAAAACTCCGCACTAATTCCAATTGATGGAAGAATTCCTATTGAAGATGATTCATCAGTTCGCATTTCGCGTCTATCCCAACGTACCCCGTTTTGATTATTTTGATTATAGATATTTTGGATATCAACATAAGTAATCAAAGTCCAACCATCAAAATACCAGCGTTTATCCACTCTTACATCTAAACTATGTGCCGATTTTATTCTTCGTGTATTATAACCTATAATGTTTTGCGTGCCATCAAAATTAAAAGGTGTGTATGGTCTTCCACTTGCAAATCTAAATTTAGAACTTACTTCCCAATACTCATTTATCTTATAACCTCCGGATAAATTAATTATCCAATTTTGATCATAGCTTCCAGAACGCTCAATTCCATCTAAAGAAGTATAATCTGATTTGCTGTAGGTAAAACTAAATATTCCATAGTAAGGAATATCAGATAATTTTTTCTGAATGGACAATTCAATGCCACGCGCTTTACCGAATCCAACATCTACCAAGGGTTCTAAACCAAAAGAAGAGAAATTGTCATCGCTGCCAGAAAATCCGGCTCCGGTATTTGCAAGAACAAGATATGGTCTGATGGTACTAGTGGGATAGTTCTTATAATCTTTATAAAACGCCTCTACTTTTAACAAAGCATCAGCAGAAATTCTATGATCAAAACCTAAAACAAATTGATTAACTTGTATCATTCTCAAATCTCTATTGCTTTCAAATGCTTCAAGCCAAATGTAAGATGGTGATTGATTATAAATTCCGGTACTGAAATTTAAATTTGTTAAATCAGTTAAAGCATAAGAAAGTGAAAGACGCGGACTAAAATAAATCTTTTTATTTAATGCCGTAAAAATATCTGAGCGAACACCAAGGTTTGTATTTAATCTGTTAAAGAGTAAAGCATTATAGTTTGTATAAACACCAAACTTTGTATATGTGTTTTCTGTCTTTAATGAAGTTACAGGAAGCGAATCACCGAACGATGTTACAAAAGTTGGAAACAAAATATCATAATCTGCTTCAATTAATTTTACTGTGCCTCCAAAGTTTATTTCGGAAGTTTTTGAAAGTTTGAAAACCAGATCAGCGCGCAAAGAGTTTTCTTCTTCTTTAGATTTATTGGTTAAGATTGGATTTAAAAGTGAATCGCTTTGTCTGCTGTCGTAATCAACATAATTTCTGCTTAGGGCAAGATTAAAAAAACCGTCTGTAAACAAATGTCTGTAAGTAAATCCAGCAACATATTGAACTTGATCAGTTCCGAGTATTCTAGAATTATCAAATCGCTGATCTGCATCATCATTAAAGAATTTAACATTATCAAAAGCACTTATAAATAAAAAGCTAAATGCATCTTGTGAGTGTGGATTAAAATCTGCCTTTAATAAAACATCGTAGTATTCCGGCACAAAAGAAAAATTTGCAGCTTTAAAAATAAAATCAAGATAACTTCTTCTTGCGGAAAAAATAAAATTTGATTTTTCTGTGATAGGTCCTTCTAAATTCAATCCAAACTGCGATGCTGAGATAGTTCCTTTACCGCCAATTCTATCTTCTCTTCCATCTCTTAGGTTGATATTGAGAACAGATGAGAGTTTATCACCATATAGAGCAGAAAATCCGCCTGTTGAAAAAGAAGTTTCACGAACAAAATCTAAATTAACATAACTTAATGGTCCGCCAGTTGCTCCTTGTGTTCCAAAATGATTTATGTTTGGTACTTCTATTCCGTTTATAAGATAGAGATTTTCAGATGGTGCGCCGCCACGAACAATCAAATCATTTCTTCCTGCATCTGCTTGTGCAACTCCAGGTAAAATAGATAAAGCGCGAATTACATCTTCAAATCCGCCCGGACTTCTTCTTATCTCTTCATAACTGAAATTTCTTATGCTGTTAACTTCAAGTGGATCCTTTCTAAAATAATCGCTAGTTACAGTTACTCCTTCAAGTTCAATTGCCTGAGGTGCGAGTTCAAAATTAACTTCGAAAGGTTTGCCGGTTTGTACAACAACATCAGTTTTTATTTGAGTATTATAACCTAGTACGGAAGCTCTAATCCGATAGGTATTTACTGGAAGATTTTCAATTTTAAATAACCCCTCCGAGTTTGTGGCTGCGCCAAAGTTTGTTTCCAATACTAGAACATTTGCAAATGGCAATGGTTGCTTGGTAGTAAAATCAAAAACTCTTCCGTAGATGCTACCAGTTAAATTTTGAGCAAATAAGTTGTTAGATAAAACAATAATTATTGATATCAATATTAATTTATACATGTCATTTCAGGATTATTTTTAGATATTGAATAGTTAAAAACATTTTTTAAGTAAGAAAGTTCCATTTGGTAAAGATAAATCGTTTCATCCATAAGAGTAAATTGGTATATTTTTGATGAAAATGATAAAAAAAATAATTGTATGCCGAGAAAAAAAAATAATTTAATTCCTAAAGATAACGAGAAGAAGGATAAAGACTCGTTTTTATCAGGTATTAAACAGAAGAAACTAATTACCGAACCACAAAATTCAGTTCTTTGTGAAATTGCTTCAGCGTTTGATGATCAATTTCACTATGTGTTAAAAACCGATGGTGAAAACTTAGAAATATTTTATTCGCCAAACATTAAAAAAGTGACCGGATATACACCCGCTGAGTTAATCAAACTATCTTCTTTGGGAAGGGAGATGCTTTTTGAAGAAGATGCTTCGGATGTAAAAAAGAAGTTGTATAAAATTGAAAATGGAAAAGTTTCAAACCTGGAATTACTCTATCGATACAAGAAAAAAGATGGAAAGATTATCTGGTTAAAAGAACAAATAAAAAGGGAAACTGTTGATAGTCAGAAAATCTTAAAAGGCTTGGTTATAGATGTAACAGAATTTAAGAAAACAGAAAGTGATTACGGTGAGATAATAAATAATCTTTCAAATGAAGTTACTGCGCGGGATAATTTTTTATCTATACTTTCACACGATTTGCGGGCACCTTTTTCCAGTATACTTGGATTTACAGAAATTCTATTAAGTGAGGCATCTTTAACAGATGCTGAACGTACTGAATATCTTAACTACATTAACGATTCTTCTACCAACCAATTACAGCTTGTAAATTATCTGCTTGATTGGTCAAATCTTCAAACCGGAAGAATGCATATGGATCCGCATCGAGTTCAGGCGCAAGGTTTGGTCTTTAACTGTATCTCTGCCCTAACCGGTGTCGCAATGCGAAAGAATATTGAAATAAAAGTAAATGTACCCGATTCAATTTTTATTGAAGCTGATGAAAGATTGATGATGCAGGTTATAACTAATCTTGTAAGCAATGCAATTAAATTTTCTGAAGATGGAAAGACTATAAAAATATCCACTGATAGATTTAATAACGAACTTGTTGAGTTTGTTATAACCGATGAAGGTGTTGGAATCCCGGATAATTATAAATCAAGAATTTTTAAGTTCGAAAAAATGTTTTCTACAAGAGGAACGCGCGGCGAAAAAGGAACAGGGCTTGGGCTTTCACTAGTTAAAGAAATTGTGGAAAGACATAAAGGACAAATTTGGTTTTATTCTAAAGAAAAAACAGGAAGTGAATTCCATTTTACAGTACCAAGTTCCGAAAACACGATTCTGCTTGTAGAGCATAGTCAAACTGATTTTATACAATTAGAAAAAACTATCAGGGAAAATTTTCCACAATTTAAATTTGTTGGCACCGATAATGGCTTTGAAGCAATAAATATTGTTCTAAAACAACATCCTTCACTAATCATTTCTGCACACGATTTACCACTGATGAACGGAATACAATTTGTAAAATCAATTATTAAAGGTGATAGAAAATACTATGCTCCAATAATTGCGCTTTTAGATTCCGATGATGATGTATTGATAAAAACATATCAAGAAATCGGAATCAAATCTATTCTTTCTAAACCTGTTAATATCAAACAATTTAACAGAGAAATATCTCTGGCGCTTAATTAATCAATAAATTATATCAATTCAATTTGAAAAAGACTTTCGTTATTTTTCATCAGTTAAAAAATTATTATCGGAGGAATTTGTGAATCTTGCAGTAGTTGGAACCGGATATGTTGGTCTTGTGTCAGGAACTTGTCTTGCAGAAACGGGTAACAATGTTACTTGTGTTGATGTCGATGAGAAAAAGATTGAAACAATGAAAGATGGTCATATTCCTATTTATGAACCCGGACTTGAAGTTTTATTTTTAAGAAACATTGTAAAAAAAAGATTAACTTTTACCACAAATTTACGAGATGCTGTTCGTAATTCTGATGTTATTTTTCTTTGTCTTCCCACACCACAAGGCGGCGATGGTGCTGCAGATTTGAAATATGTATTAAAGGTCGCTGATGACCTTGGACTGATGTTTCGTGATGAACCTGAACTTGGATTTAAAGTTATTGTAGATAAAAGTACAGTTCCAGTAGGAACAAGTGATAGGGTGCGTTCAGCAATAAAAAAGCACGCTCCAAATTTTGATTTTGATGTTTGTTCCAACCCGGAGTTTTTACGAGAAGGAATTGCTGTTGAAGATTTTATGAAGCCGGAAAGAGTGATTGTTGGAACAAGTAATGATAAAACCAAAAAAGTAATCGAACAGCTTTATGATCCTTTTGTAAGAACCGGAAATCCAGTTTACTTTATGGATGAAAAATCTGCTGAGATGACCAAGTACGCAGCAAATTCTTTTATTGCAATGAAAATATCTTTTATGAATGAGATTGCAAGATTATGTGAACTTACGGGTGCGCAGGTCGATGCAGTAAGATTGGGAATCGGTTCAGATTCACGTATTGGTAAAAGATATTTATTTCCCGGAATTGGTTACGGCGGTTCTTGTTTTCCAAAAGATGTACACGCTTTGGTTAACACGGCAAATGAAAACAAGTATGATTTTAAAATATTAAAGTCAGTAATCGACGTTAACTACGAACAGGTAAAACATTTCTTTAGAAAAATATCCAAACACTTCAAAGAAAATCTTAAAGGTAAACATTTTGCAATGTGGGGATTGGCATTTAAGCCCAATACAGATGATGTGCGTGAAGCTCCGGCGCATTATCTAATAAAATTATTACTGGATGCAGGAGCAACTGTTACAGCTTACGATCCCGAAGCAAACAATACAACAAAAGCGGTTCTGGGTGATGTTATTAAGTATGCGGAAACTTCTGATGTTACATTAAATGATGCAGACGCATTAATTGTTGTAACTGAGTGGAAAGAATTTAGAAATCCTGATTTTGAAATTATTAAGAAAACCCTTAAAGCCCCCGTTATTTTTGATGGTAGAAATCTTTACGATCTTGAAAAACTTAAAGCTCTTGGTTTTACTTACTACTCAATCGGAAGAACCGATATTATTAATTAGGTTAAATTATGGGGAGTGATGATGTACGTTACTGGTTTGCTCTTGTTGTAAAATCAAGATGCGAATTTAAAGCTGAAGAAGAACTAAGTACACTTGGAGTTTCAACTTATTTGCCATCAACAACTTTGTTAAAAAAATGGAGCGACCGGAAAAAAGAAGTTATTGTTCCAATTATTAGAGGTTACATTTTTATTCATGCTAACGAAAAAGAAAGGCTTTATTCGTTAGAACAAAAATCAGTTGTTAAATGTCTTTTTGATGCAGGAAGATCAGCTGTAATTCCTGACTGGCAAATTGAAAATCTCAAAAGAGTGTTAGAGTACAAACCGGAAATAACTGTTGAAAATGGTATCACTTTTGGTGATTCAGTAAAAATAATTGATGGACCTTTTGAGGGTGTTATTGGTATTTTAATATCAACTTCAAAAGGTAGAACACTTTCAATTTCTATTGATTTAATTCACCGAAGTATAATTGTGCATTTGCCAAATGAGAGTATTGTAAAAGCTTTAGATTAGTTACGCTCTTAAAATTATTATTAGTTGAAGTAAAATATAAGATATATTTAAAATGTTAAACCAATCAGAATTATCATCTATTTCCAAAGAGGAATCAATAGATCACTTTCTACTTGTAAAAAAATGTGAAATTAGATTAACAAAAGCTGGCAAAGAATATCTGTCGTTAGAACTTGGTGATAAATCCACATCATCACAATCAAATCTTTGGGAAGATGTTTCAGGATTTAAGTCAATAAAAAATTCTTTGACTGTTGGTGATATTGTTAAGATTGCCGGATCGATGGATGAGTATCAGGGAAATCCGCAAATTAAAATCGAATCAATTCGTTTATCAAAACAAAGTGATGATGTAACTCCAAAAGATTTTCTTCCAAAATCATTGCGCGATCTTAACCAGATGAAAAAAGAATTTACTTCAAGAATGGAAAAGATTACAGATGCTGATTTGAAATTCTTAATGAAAAATATTTTTTCTGACGAAAGATTTGAAAAATATACTTCAGTTCCAGCAGGCAAAATGTGGCATCACGGTTACATTAGCGGATTGATTGAACACACTTTAGAGATTATTAGAATTTGTGATTTGATGTGTGATATTCATTCACAAATAAATCGCGATCTATTAATTTGCGGAGCCATGTTACACGATTTTGGAAAAATAGAAGAACTAAGTTTTGAACCTGTTTTTGAATATACAGATAAAGGAAAATTACTAGGGCACATTGTAATTGCTGCTATGATTGTTAATGATGAAATAAATAAGCTTCCTGATTTTCCAGAAAATCTAAAAAATAATTTATTGCATCTTATTTTAAGTCATCAAGGTAAACTTGAATATGCGTCACCAGTAGTTCCAAAAACTTTGGAAGCAATCACACTTTATCAATCAGATGAGCTAAGTGCAAAAGTTAATGCATACAAAAATGTTATTGCAAATGAAATCAAACCGGGTACAAACTGGACAAAATTCATTTCACTTGCAGGAACAGATATTCATAGTCACGGAATTGAAAAATCAATCAAAGAAAATAAAACATTATTCGATTAAACAAACTAAACCTAAGGGACACAAATGAAAAAAATTCTACAACTCGCATCTATTCTGTTGCTTGTTATGTTTGGGGTAAATTTTTCTTTGGCTCAAACAGTAGATGAGTTACTTAAACAAGGTGATCAATTTGTTGCTGAATTTCAGAATCAGAAAGCTTTAGAATCCTACCAAAAAGCTGAAAAACTGGAGCCAAATAATTGGGAAGTTTTATGGCGTATAAGTCGTGCTTATGTTGATCTTGGTGAAAAAATGCCCGAGAAAACTGATGTCCAAAAAGATGAACAAGAAAAAACTTACAAAAAAGCTTTAGAGTTTGCAGATAAATCTGTTAAGCTTGGTCCGGATCAGGCGATAACTTATGTACGACGTGCAATTGCAAATGGAAGAATAGCTTTATTTGAAGGAATATTTTCTGCAATTGGCACTGTAAACGATATAAAAGAAGATTGTGAAAAAGCTATTCAACTTGGAAATGGCGGTAACTATGTTCAGGCTCTTGCTCACTATGTTTTAGGAAGAGGACATTTAAAGGTTTGTGAAAAAGCGTATCTAGTTCGTTTACCTTTAGGCTTAGGCTGGGGTGATACTGAAGAAGCGGTTAGATTATTAGAAACGGCGGTAAAACTTAAACCCAACTTTAGAATGTTTTTATATGAGCTTGCTAAAGCGTACATAGAAGAGGATGATTATGATAAAGCAAAAGAAACTTTAAAGAAAGTTGAAAAAGCTCCTAAGGTTGATGAAGATGATGATATTGTTTTAGCAAATGCAAAAAAACTTTACGAAGAAATTAAGAACGAATAACCTTTACCTCACCCTATCCCTCTCCTTAATAAGGAGAGGGAATTAAAGGGAGAGATTTTTGGGATACGAAAATGAATTTCAATCAAACATTTCTAACTAAACTTTCCGAATCAAAAAAAATTGTTTTCTTTACAGGTGCAGGAATTTCTGCAGAATCCGGTATTCCAACTTTCCGTGGTAAAGATGGAATTTGGAATAAACTAAAACCTGAAGAACTTGCAAATTTTAATGCGTTTATGAGTAATCCACAAATGGTGTGGGAGTGGTATAACCATCGCAAAAAAATTGTACACGAAGCAAAACCAAATTCCGGGCATTATGTTATCTCAGAAATGCAAAACTTGTTTGATGTTGTAACTGTAGTAACACAAAATATTGATAATCTACATCGCCGCGCTGGAAGCGATATAATATTTGAATTACACGGAAACATTGAAAGAAATTTTTGTATCAACTGTAAAACTTTTTATAATGAAGAATTGGATTTCTCAAATGGAGTTCCAAAATGTAAATGCGGAGGATTGATTCGCCCTGATGTTGTTTGGTTTGGCGAATATTTACCAGAAGATCAATTTAGCGGCGGTGAAACGGCTGCATTAAATTGTGATATGTTTTTTGTCGTTGGTACTTCTGCTGTTGTTTATCCAGCTGCTGGATTAGTACATGTTGCAAAACAAGCCGGAGCATTTATTGTTGAAGTTAACATCGAAGAAACAGAAATTACTCCTTTTTGTGATCAATCATTTTTTGGTGAAGCTGGCAAAATACTGCCAGAAATTGTTAAAGAAATAAAAAAATTCAATCAAAAGTAACTAGCCATTAATTTTTCTTCGGAACAATCAAACTTAATACTGCAGTAAAAACAGCGGCTCCCACAATAGACCAAATAATCGGAAAGTTTATGCTTCCAACTTCTATCGACCAGAAATCAGGAAAGTTAAACTCGCGGGCAAGTATAGTTCCGATGTAAGCACCGATAAATCCAACCGCAATTGAAATAATACATCCACCTCGCTTAAATCCTACAAGTGAACGGCCAATTCCACCTGTAATTCCTGATATTATAAGTAAAAGTATAATTTCCATTTTATCCTCTTTCTGTTCAATCAAAAATAGGTTTTATTCTGATAAATTTCTTGCCATATTTAGAATAGAACTATTATAATAATTTTTTTGTTAAAATTGTTACAATAACAAAGGTTAAGTATTGAATAGAAGAAAATTTTTAAGAAATATATCGTTGGCATCTGCAGGAGTTTTATTTGTAAATGAAAAGCTGCAGGCTAAACAACCACCTAGCTTAACAAATTTCAAACCCGATCCAACAAAGTGGAACGACTATGAAATAAATATTGCGTGGATTGGACACTCAACTGTCTTAATAAATTTTTATGGTACAACAATTTTAACCGATCCGGTTTTATTTGAGCGAGTTGGTGTGAGCATATTTGGAATGACATTTGGTCCAAGCAGATTTACACATCCCGCATTAACAGTTGATGAAATTCCAAAGCCAGATATTATTCTTTTATCTCATGCACACATGGATCATATGGATTATGAAACGCTCTCAACAATTGTGAATAAATATCCAAATGATATTGATTGTATAACTGCTTACAATACGGCGGATGTTATCTCTGAATTAGAATGGAAATCCTTACAGGAAATTGATTGGAACGAAGAAACCGAATTGCTCGGAATTAAATTTAAAGCTCTTGAAGTAAAACATTTTGGCTGGCGATATCCATGGGAGTGGGATCGCTCTAAAGGTTATATGAAAGAGGGAAGAAGTTATAATGCAATAATATTAGAAAAGAATGAAAAGAAAATTTTATTTGGCGGTGATACTGCCTATCACGATTTATTTCTTCCGCTAAAAGATGAAAAAATAGAAATAGCAATTATGCCAATTGGCGCATACAATCCTTGGAAAAAAAATCATTGCAATCCTGAAGAAGCACTGATAATGGCGGTAAAACATATTGGTGCGAAATATTTTATTCCAATCCACACAAAAACTTTTAAACAGGGTAGCGAACCAATTGATGAACCGTTAATTTGGTTAAACAAATCCATATCAAACTATAATATAAAACTTGGGTTAGATGATATCGGAAAAACGTTTACTCTCAATTCTATTTAGTATTTTTGTTTTGTAATTAAACATAAAATTAAATGAATAAATTAGAAAAAGGTTACGTCCAGATTTACACAGGAAATGGCAAAGGTAAATCGACGGCCGCAATAGGGCAGGCAGTTAGAGCTGCTGGTTATGGACTCAAAACTTACATAGCACAGTTTATGAAAGAATATCCTTACAACGAATTAATAAGTTTAGAACAATTAAGCGAATGGATTACAATTGAACAATTTGCCGGCGATGATTTTGTTTACCGCAAAGAAATGCCAAACAGAGTTGAGATGGATAAAGCAAGACGCGGACTTGAAACCGCAAAAGCAAAAATGCTAAGCGACAAATATGATTTAATAATTCTTGATGAAATACTAGTTGCAATCCATTTTGGATTATTCAATGATGAAGAAGTAATGACTTTTATGAAAATGAAACCCGAAAATGTCGAATTAATTTTGACTGGTAGATATTGTCCTGATAAAATTCTTGAAGCCGCGGATCTTGTAACAGAAATGAAAGTTATAAAACATTATTATCAAGATGGTGTTTTAGCAAGAAAGGGAATTGAGTCTTAGTCTATTTATTGTAACAATAAGTTGGGAATCTAAAATTATAATGGTAAAAAAATTTAACTAAATTGAACTTTTTTGTTCAAAAATGAATTACTACTTTAAACAGTGATAAATTAATTACTTAATGAAATGAAAGATATCAAACAAACTCATTTTCTTGGATTTTACAACGCTCTTATGGATGGCGATAAGGACAAATGCGCAAGTATCGTTCAATCCTTAATAGAAGAGGACGTAGCCTTAAAAGATATTTATGTAGAGCTTTTCCAAAAATCACTATATAGAATTGGAAAACTTTGGGATCACAATAAAATATCTATTCCCGAAGAACATTTAGCTACACGAATAGTGGAATCACTTATTAGTCGCTTTGCTCCAGTTAGTGATGGCAATAAAGACAAAAAAGTTGTTATAACTTGCATTGATAAAGAATTTCATGAAATCGGTGCTAAGATGGTATCTAATGTTTTTGAGCTTAAAGGATGGAAAACTTATTATCTCGGTGCTTCAGTTCCCGCTAAAGAAATAATAAAATTTGTTAAACAGATTGATCCTGATGTAATTGCACTTTCCTGGGGGTTATACTTAAATCTCGGCAGATTTTTAGAAGTGGTTGATCATTTGACCAGATTTTTCCCGACTAAAAAAATTGTTGTTGGCGGTCAGGCATTAGCTGAAAATTCTGAAAATATTTTGAAAAAGTATAAGAATGTTAAATACATTGATTCTCTTAATTCACTAGAATCTTATATAAAAAAAGCAGTTTGATTTAAAGATCGGCAAAGAATTACCCTTTGCCTTTTGTTTTTTAATTTTATAAACTTAAGCACACTTAAAAATATATTTAGAATTACTTAAATGATTAATATTTCACAAGAAGATTACTTAACAGCTATTTACCGCAATCTAGATGATGCCGGAGAAATTAAGCAAAATCTACTTGCAGCAAAGTTGAAGATTTCAAATGCTGCCGTTACGGATATGCTTCGCAAACTATCTCGTGATGGTTTTGTTGACTATCAAAAGTACAAGAGCATAAAATTAACTAGAGAAGGTGAAACCTACGCAAAAAACATGCTTCGTCGCCATAGAATATGGGAAGTGTTTCTTCATCAAACTCTTGGGATGACTTGGGATAAAGTGCATGATGAAGCAGAAAAATTAGAACATTCTTCTTCGGATGAACTAATAAATTTATTGGAAGAATTTTTAGAATACCCGGAAGTTGATCCGCACGGTTATCCGATTCCTGATAAAAATGGAAAGATAAAAAACACAAAAACAGTTGTTGCAATTAAGGAATTAAAAGAAAATGATTCCGCAAGAGTTATCATGGTAAATGATGATGTTAAAAATCTTTTATCATACGTTACAAAAATTGGAATTACACTTGGTAAAGAAATTAAAATTAAAGATATACTTGATTACGATGGATCATTATTGATTTTGTTAGATAAAAAAGAAGTAAATCTCAGTAGTAAAATAGCGTCAAACATTTTTGTGGAAAAGATAGTATAGGCTTAATATGAACGAACCACTAATGCTTTTAACGATCGGAATCATTCTAATAATAATATTTGTGCTATTGTTTTATCCGAACAAAGGAATAATATCAGTCTGGAAAAAATCCCGCAGCGCAAATAAAAAAGTATTGATTGAAGATGCCTTAAAATATCTATACAATTGCGAGTATAATAACATTAGTTGCACATTAAATGGAATTGCTGGCAACCTTTCTATTTCTGCCGATGATGCAACCGATATAATTTCAAGATTGGAATCGATGGGATTAGTATCTGCAAAAAAAAACGAATTAAGTTTAACCTCCGATGGAAGATCTTATGCACTTCGAGTTGTGCGTGTTCATCGATTATGGGAAAAATATCTTGCAGATGAAACAAGTGTTACAGAAAACGAATGGCATCAAAAAGCTGAAGAAGTAGAACATATACTAACACCTGAACAAGCAGATAGACTTGCTGCGCAAATTGGCAATCCTGTTTTTGATCCGCACGGCGATCCAATTCCATCGGCTTCCGGCGAGCTTCCGATAAAAAAGGGAAAACTACTAACTGAAATGAAACTTAACGAGTTTGCAAATATTATTCATGTTGAAGATGAACCGAACGCAATTTATTCACAGATACTTGCCGAAGGTTTATTTCCTGGAATGCAAATAAGAATGATGGAGATTTCTGATAAGCGAGTTAAATTTATTGCGAATGGCGAAGAGTGTATTCTTTCTCCTTTAATTGCAAAGAATATTACAGTTGGTGTTTTGCAATTTGAAAAACAGATTGAAGGAAAGTTTAAAGCACTTTCATCTTTAAAAATTGGTGAAGAAGGAACTATACTCGGAATAGCAAAGTCATTACGCGGGCAGCAGCGCAGAAGATTAATGGATCTAGGAATTGTTCCGGGAACAAAAATAGAAGCAGAGCTGCAAAGTTTAACCGGTGATCCGGTTGCATACAGAGTACGCGGAACCACTGTTGCGTTGCGAAAACAGCAAACCGAAAAGATTTATTTGCTGAATGAAAAGGATAAATAATTATGACAAGTGGTGATTTAAATAATTGTGCAAATTGTCCGGTTCACAATATGGGCAATTTAAAAAAACTTGGTATAGATATGAGCAGTTTTGATTTTGTCGTTGCTCTTGCCGGAAATCCAAACACGGGTAAAAGTACTGTGTTTAATTATCTAACAGGATTAAGACAGCACACCGGCAATTGGCCGGGCAAAACAGTAACGCGTGCTGAAGGCGGATTTGAATATGGCGAGAAAAAATTTAAGCTGGTTGATTTGCCGGGAACTTATTCATTACTTTCTACAAGTACGGATGAAGAAGTTGCACGTGATTTTATTTTGTTCGGACAACCCGATGTAACGGTTATTGTTGTAGATGCAACGCGAATTGAACGAAATTTAAATCTTGTTTTACAAATTTTAGAAATTACAGAGCGCGCTGTTTTGTGTTTAAATCTTATGGATGAAGCAAAACGAAATGGAATCCAGGTAGATGATAGAACTTTGGCTAAAGAATTAGGAATTCCTGTGATCCCAACATCTGCAAGACAGGGGGAGGGAATGAACGAGTTGTTAAATATGATTCACGAAGTTGCAACTGGAAAGTATGTTTGTAAACCATATAGACTTAAAACCAACTCTTCGGAATTAAATAATGCAATAGAAAGGCTGAGTATGGAAATTGAACTTGAATATCCGGGTTTACCAAATTTGCGTTGGGTTTCATTACGTTTACTTGAAGGTGATCAAAGTATTATTGATGCAATTCGAAATGGTGATTTAGGGAATCTTAAAAAACAAGAATTAGTAGAATTATCCAATGATTAAAAATGTGAATATGACTACAACTCTAATTAAATAATATTCACCAAACACAATAATTAAAATATAAAGCCCCATTTACTTCAAATATTTTTCAAACCATCTCTTACGTATTTCATCAACTTCTTTACGGTGGGATTTTAAGAAATGATCTCCGCCTTCCAGCATTACTAAACGATAAGGAATTTTTAGATCTAAAAGCTTGTAAGAAAGATCAAGTGAATCGTGCGGCAAAACTCTGGTATCATCATTACCATGTATTATAAGCAATGGAGTTTTTTGCGATAGTTTATCAGCAAAGTTTACTATTGATCTTGTTTCGCACCTGCTTGTAAACTCATCTTCTTCATACCTACCAAGAGTATGTTCATAAAGTCTACGCATAAATTTGCTTTCATCGGAGTTACAACGAAGATTTGCAATTCCACCTAATACAATTGCAGCTTTAAATAGATTTGTTTTTGTTAATGTAAGATAAGTCATCATTCCGCCACGGCTCCAGCCTTCAATTCCCCAAACATCTTTATTTGCTTGTGGAACATCATCAGCTAGTGGAATTAAATTTAGAACATCGTTTAAATCGTCACCACCAAAATCATCGTGTCCTTCACCGCCATCGTTACCGCGATACTGAGAAGCAAAAACACAATAACCCCAGCTTGCAAGTTGTCCGTAAATACCCCGAGCAGTAAACTTATCAATTGCTCCGGCATTTCCAATTCCGCCGCGACACCAAATTACACAAGGATATTTTCTTGAATCGTTCTTTGGATAAGCTATATAACCCATCACTTTAAATCCATCAGACAAATAAGTTATCTTTTCAACAATTGATTTTTCCAGCGTATCGTTTCCCCAGCCACTGGAAATCATTTTCTGCTGTTGTTTGTTTAGCTCAACTATTTCACGACTAATTATTTTACTCATTTAGATAACCGTTTTTTATATATTTGCTCTATACAAATATCGGAAAAAGCACAATGGCTAAAAAACAGATTAATCAAACAGAGCAAAAATCAAACAAGACAAAAAGTAAAATATCCTTACAAACAATTGTTATTGCAGTATTATCACTTGCTGTAATTGGATTTTTTATTGTAAACAATTTTATAACACACGAGCCTAAAGTGGAATATTATACTTTTACAAAAGAAGGTGAACTAACGTTTACGGATTCTCTTAGTGCATTAAAATCAAAGATTGATCTTGAGATTGCAGATACTGAATACGAGCGGGAACTTGGATTGATGAACCGCAATGAAATGAAGGAAAACCAAGGAATGCTTTTTATTTTTCCGATCCAGAGAGATCAATCCTTTTGGATGCGTAATACGCTAATTTCACTTGATATGATTTTTGTAAACGAGCAGAAGCGAATTGTAACAATTCATAAAAACACAAAGATATTATCAGACCAAAGTTATCCATCCTCAGAACCTGCACTGTACGTAGTAGAAGTTATTGCTGGATATACAGACAAGCATAACATTCAAGTAGGAGATAAAATTGATTGGATGGGAACCAAACTAGGTTTATGATTTCGCATCTTATATAATTTTTTATTCTTTTCTTCAATACTTCAGAATTTATTATTAAAGGAGATACTGTATGTCATCGTTTAAAAATATTGCGATACTGGGTGGTGGAAATATTGGGTTATCTATAGCCAGAGGCCTAAAAAATTCTGATTTATACAATGCAGAAAATATTCATATAACCAGAAGAAGAATTGACCTTCTTGATGAATATAAAAATTTAGGATTTAAAGTTTCTTCAGAAAATAAAGAAGCAGTAAATAATGCAAAGGTAATTATTATTGCTGTTCAACCTCAACAATTGAATGAGTTGCTATCTGAAATTTCGAGTAATTTGAATCCCGAAAAACACATTATAATTTCTGTTGTTTCAGGCGCAAGCATAAAGGCGATTAAAAATCATTTAGGCAAAAATATTGAAGTTATAAGGGCTATGCCTAATACTGCTATTGCAATCCAGGAATCAATGACATGCATTTCTGCCGATACAAAGAACAGTGGATCCTTAAAGGTTGCTGAAGAGATATTTAATCAGGTTGGTAAAACACTGGTGATTGATGAAGAATTAATGATCCCTGCTACTGCGCTTTGCGCATGCGGCATAGCATTTTTCTTAAGGGCTGTAAGAGCGGCTTCACAAGGTGGAATCGAAATTGGATTCCATTCTGAAGAAGCATTATTGATGGCGGCTCAAACTGCAAAAGGTGCTGCTTCATTATTATTAAGCGGTGAAGCACATCCGGAAAGTGAGGTTGATAAGGTTACAACTCCGCGCGGCTGCACAATTTCAGGGTTAAATCAAATGGAACATAATGGATTTAGTTCTGCATTAATTAGAGGAATTATAACTTCAGCAGATAAAGCAGCACTTCTGTATAAAATTGATTAGCTAAAAGAATTAAGTTTAGCCGTAAAGCGTATCTTCAACAAGCTCACAAATAATGTGAGCAATTGTTATATGGCCTTCTTGAATTCTCTGCGTATTTGAAGAAGGGACTACAATCGGAAGATCAACAATTGATTTTAGATTGCCGCCGCTTCCGCCTAATAATCCTATTACTTTCATTCCTTTTGCATGAGCAGCTTCAACAGCTTTTATAATATTGGCAGAATTACCGCTTGTAGAAATTGCTAAAAGAACATCGCCAAGAACACCAAGTCCTTCAACATTTCGTGCAAACACATTTTCAAAACCGATGTCATTTCCACCGGCAGTTAAATTTGATGAATCAGTTGTGAGCGCAATAGCAGGTAAAGCGGGACGCTGGATATGATGACTTAATCTTATCATAAACTCTGTAGCAATGTGTTGGCAATCAGCAGCGCTTCCTCCATTACCACAAAGTAAGAGTTTGTTCCCGTCTTTGTAAGAAGCTACAACAATATCAACGGCTTTAATTATTTCGTCAGCAAGCTGATCTTTAATCTTAAGTTTTGTTTCAGAACTTTCGTTAAGAGAATCAATTATAAATTTTTGTGCGTCCAATTTTAAACCAAGATTGATTGTTTAATATGTACAGCAGAAGCAAACTCTCTTATCAAATCCCAATTATTTTCATCTTCAAAATAATTTCCGGTTACAATTATCGAAGCACCGCTTTCAACTTTTTCTCTTGCTACTTTTGGATTTCTAATTCCTCCACCAACAATAACAGGAATGGAACATTGATTAGAAACTGCTTTTACCATTTCATTTGGAACAGTATTCTCAGCCCCGCTTCCGGCCTCAAGATAAATCAATTTCATTCCAAGATATTCAGATGCAAGCGCAGTTGCTGCCGCGATCTCTGGTTTATTTCTTGGAACTGGTAAACTTCCGCTCATATAAACGGCGGTTGTTGTTAAACCTGATTCAACTAAAATATAGGCAGTGGATATAGGTTCAATTCCACTTTTCTTGATTGATGATGCAGCGAGAACGTGTTTTCCGATTAAATGCTCAGGATTTCTTCCACTTACAACTGAAAGAAATAAAATTGCATCTGCAAAAGAAGAAACTTGCGTGATACTGCCAGGAAAAATTATTGATGGAAGTGTAGTATTGATTTTTACTTTTTTAATAAAGTTTTCAAAATCACCATTAACCATTAAACTTCCGCCTACTAAAAATCCGTCAACACCGGATTTTTCACAATGCTTGAGAAATCCTGCAAGTTTGTTTTCAGAAAGTTTATCAGGATCAAGCAGAATTAAATATGCCGCTCCTTTTTCCTTAATAGTATTTAATAGATAGTTGTAAATCTTCATAAATATTGATTTATAGCTAATTCAATATAGGAATTTAGGTTTTGAGAAAAAAGATGGAGTTTTCAATGATTACTGCGATTCTTTAAATAATGTATCCCAATAATTGTTTTTGCATCAGTTATTTCACCTTTTGTAATCATTGTTTCAATTTCATTTGATGAAAATTCAAGGATTTCCATTTCAAGTTCACCTTCTTCACGATTATGATTTCCGGCAATTAACCCTTCAGCAGAATAAATATGAAGAATTTCTGTGCAATAACCAGGAGCTGTGTAAATTTCACCAAGCTTTTTAATTACTTTTGCTTTATACCCTGTCTCTTCTTCAAGTTCACGAGTAGCACAGACTAATGGGTCTTCACCTTTATCTAGTTTACCGGCAGGAAGTTCAATCAATGTTTTTTGAAGCGGATATCTGAATTGTTTAACTAATATTATTTTGCCGTCATCTTTAACAGGAACAACAACAGCTCCGCCCGGATGAATTGCTATTTCTCTTATTCCTCTGTTACCGCTTTCGTATTCAATCTCATCAACTTGATGATCAAATACTTTTCCTTTATAACGTATTTCTGATTTGAGAAGTTTGTAGTTCATAGGGAATTATTTTGGATTTAGTTTCGTTATTCCACACTTGATGCGGAATCAATTTTTGTGAAAGTAAGGAAGCCGAAACAAGTTCGGCATGACCAAATAAAAATTTACTTTCTGTATTTAGAATCATAATATGGAATAAGTTCGCTGCCGAGAAATTTAACCACTGCAGCTACAACTCCTAAATCATCAAGATATCCTATAAAAGGAGCAATATCCGGTATTGTATCGATCGGTGAAATAAAATATACCAGCCCCATCACAACAATGGCTTTACGATGCCAGCTGACAAGCGGGTCTTTTATATAGCTGTAAAGCGCCATAATGTCTTTTGCAAAAGATATTTTCTTGCCTACGCGCTGAACTTTACTCCACAAATTTTCTTCAACGTAGTTAGATTTTTCGCGGTAGTTTTCTTCAATTTCCTTTTCCGTTTTCCCGCCTGTTCGGAAAGCCCCAAGATCGCCAAGGTTTTCAAAAATTTCATCATCGGGAGTTATAATTTCAAATTCTCTTTCTTTCATTTCTGCTCCTATTTTTGATGCTCTCTAAACCAATCAAATACTGTGTTCCACCATAACTTTGCATTTTGTGGTTTTGAAACGAAATGCGTTTCATCAGGAAAATACAAGAACTTACTTTCAACTCCCGACCTTAGCAAAGTTGTAAATAATTGAAAAGCTTGTTCTTCCGATAACCTAAAATCAAAAGCACTATGCACTATTAACATTGGTGTTTTAAAATTCTTTGCATATTGATGCGGGGACCATTTAACATACGCTTCACGATTTTCCCAAGGAGTTCCATTAACATCCCATTCAGGGAACCATAATTCTTCTGTTGTTCCCCACATGCTTTCAAGATTATAAGTCCCATTGTGACAGAACAAAGCATTAAATTTATCATTGTGTCCTTCAATCCAATTAATCATGTATCCACCATAAGATGCACCGGAAGCAAAAGTATTTTTAGAATCTATAAAAGAAAAGTTCTTCAATGCGTAATCATAACTGTTCATTAAATCAGTATAAACTTTTCCGCCCCAATCGCCAGATATTTCATCTGTAAATTTTTGTCCATATCCAGTTGAACCACGTGGATTTGGTGCAACAACAACATAACCGGCACCAGCAAACATTTGCAAATTCCATCTGTAATGGAAATTATCTTCCCATGCGCCTTGTGGTCCACCATGAATTAAAAACATCATCGGATATTTTTTGTTGGGATCAAAAAATGGTGGTTTTACTAATATCGATTGAACCTTATCTCCATTAGCTCCTTCACAATAAAATGTTTCAACAGAATTCATTTCAAGCTGGGAAAGAATATCTTCATTGGTAAATGTAATTCTCTTTAAGGTGTTCTTACCATCAGTACTTAATGAAAATATTTCAGTCGGAAGATCCGTGCGCTGCTTTAAGAAGTAAAGTGCTTTGCCATCTTTCGAAAGCTCAATATTTGTATTATAATTTTCTTTGTGAAATAAATCAATTGTCCCTGATTTTATATCAAGCTTATAAATTGAATTGTAAATTTCATTGGCAGCAATAAAATAAATTGCTTTAGAATCCGGTGTCCAGATAAACTCATCAACAGATTTATCAAACTCTTCGGTTAGAATTTTTGCTTCGCTTGTTTTACGATTAAACAAAATCAATTCTTTTTTATCAGCTTCAAATCCCTCGCGTTTCATCGAAGTCCAAGCAATCCAGTTTCCATCTGGAGAATAAACCGGCTGGCAATCAACACCTTTGCTTGTTGATATAAGCTTTGGAGTTTGTGGAGAAGTTAAACTAACAAGATAAATCTCAATATTAGTGCTTGTTGCTTTAGTAAATTCAGGATTTAAAGAATACGCAACTTCACTTCCATCGGGAGAAAAATTGTAATCGTTTGATGAACCAAGTGCCATTGGTGGAACATCTTCTTTATTAGTTTCAGTTAAATCGATGAACTCACCTGTTGCAATATCAAGTAAAAACAAATGGCTGCGTTTGTGTCCTCGCCAATCATTCCAGTGACGATACATTAATTCTGTAAAAATCTCAGCCTTAACTTTGCTTTCCTCTTTTGCTTTGTCTTTTTGTTCGTTGCAATCTTGTGTTGTACACTCCGGATAAACAGAAGAAACAAATAAAATTTTCTTTCCGTCTGCAGACCATTCAAATCCCGATGCTTCGGTGTAAATATTAGTTAATTGTTTTTCGTTAGAACCATCGATATTGCATTGCCATATTTGTCCACCACGAGCAAATGCGATTGTTTTTCCGTCCGGAGAAAAATTTGGTTCGGATTCATTTTTATCAGAGTTTTTTAATGCCCTTAAATTTTTTCCATCTGCATTAATTAAATAAATATCTGTATTTCCTTTGTTTGCTTCAAAAGAGTAACTGGTAAGTGTATATACAATTGTTTTTCCATCCGGTGAAACATCATAAGTGCCAATGCGTTTCATCGCCCAAAGATCATCTACATTAATTGCTCTTTTGGTTTGTGAAAAAACTGAGATTGTAAATAATACTGCAATTGAGAATAAAAGAAAGATTTTTGCTCTAATAAACATTGGTTCTCCGATGTGTTCTAATTGTTAAATCAAAAATAAGACTGTTATTAGATAAAGACAAAGTAAACAGATGAACAAAACAATAAATTCAATCTTAAAATCATTATAACTAACTTTGTTACAAACTTTTTACAAAATGAAACAAGAAACACAAAACATATTTCTGCCCGGCGGATTTAAGCAATTTAGGATCCTAAAAACTAAGTACGTTTTAAACGATAAAAATATTTTAGTTATTGGATCAGGAAGTGAAAAAATTGCAGAAAAAATGATTGAATCTGGGGCACGTGCAGTTACAATGATTGTAAATGATTACGATTCATTGATTAATGCACGCTTAAATCTAATCACAGACAGTAAAGTTGTTGTTAAGATGATGGATTTTGATAACACTGATTTTAATATTGTAGAGTTTGATCTTGTTTATGCACAAGCTTCAATTTCATTATTGCATAGAAATAAGATTGTAAAAGAGATAAAGCGTATTTTAAAACCGGATGGAACATTGTGTGTTGCTGAAATTACAGTTCTAACTAATGATTATCCTCCTTTTGTAAGAAATATTTTCGATACATCAGAAATGTTGCCTTTGTTAAATGATGGTTGCGGAGCTTATTATACCGAAAGAAATTTTTCTGTTTCGTACGAAGAAGATCTTTCCTCATCATTGCAAAGTTTTTATGAACACACAGCTCAGGAATTAGATGATACTATTTATAAGTTGAACGAAAAAGAAAAAAGTTATTACAAAAAATTGTTAAAAAAAATTAGCCACGAATCCAATGCTTACTTAAAACTTGGGGCAGATAGATACATTGGATTTAAAATGCTGATACTGAAGAAAACCATTTAGTATTGCCATTCCCACGGAAGTGGGAATCCAGCAAACACTAAGATTTAGATTCCCGCTTCCACGGGAATGACTCCTGAACAATAAGAAAGACAATGAATATCAAAAAAGGCGACATAGTAGAATTCCAAATTGAAAAGTATGCATTTGAAGGAAAAGGAATTGCAAAAGTTTCTAAGAATGAACTGCTTGGCTTGAATGAAGAAAACGGCAACGAAAAGAATTATGTTGTATTTGTTGTGGGATCTTATCCCGGAGATACAGTAAACGCTCGTTTGCTTAAAATTAAAAACTCTTATGCAGAAGCTTTGGTTATGGAAATACTTACTCCTTCAAGTGAAAGAGTAAAAGCGAAATGTAAATTCTTTGGAACTTGCGGAGGCTGTAAGCAGCAAAATTTGAATTATAATTCGCAGTTAAAATATAAACAACAACAGGTTTGGGAAATATTTAACAAACTCGGTGGATTTACTGAGTTTGAAATGGAACCAATTATTCAATCAGAAAATGTTTTTTATTACAGAAACAAAATGGAATTTTCTTTTAGTGAAAGAAGATGGTTAACAAAAGAAGAAATTGTTGTTGAAGGAACGCTTGATAGAGATTTTGCACTCGGTCTTCACATTCCCAAAATATTTGATAAAGTACTCGATATTGATGAGTGCTTCCTGCAATCAGAGCTTAGCAATAAGATTTTAAACTTTACTAGAGATTTTTTTAAGAAAAGAAATACTTCAATCTATTCCACAAGAACTCATACTGGATATTTAAGAAATCTTGTTATCAAACAATCTTTTCATACAAATAATTTAATGATTAATCTTGTTACGTCAGAAGAAAATGACGAATTGGTTAACGAGTATTGTGATGAGTTAGGAAAAGAAATTCCACAAGTAACAACCGTTATCAATAATATCAATAAAAAGTTTGCTGCTGTTGCAGTTGGTGATTATGAAAAGGTTATTTATGGTTCCGGTTTTATTTATGATGAGATAGGTAAGTATAAATTCAGAGTTAGTGCAAATTCGTTTTTTCAGACCAACACTGTTCAAGCAGAAAAGCTATATCAAACAGCGTTGGATTATGCTGAGTTAAGTGGAAGTGAAATTGTTTATGATCTGTATTCCGGTGCAGGAACAATTACAATTTTTATTTCGGGTAAAGCAAAAAAAGTTTATGCTTTTGAAGCTGTTGAATCAGCAATTGCAGATGCAAAAGTAAATGCTGAGTTAAACAATATTTCAAATGTTAAATTTTTTATTGCTGATCTTTACAAAACTTTTCTTCCGATAGTTGATAAATACAACATCCCAAAACCCGATGTAATGATTATAGATCCGCCAAGAAGTGGAATGCACCCAACAACAGTTGATGATGTGATAAAACTTATACCACAAAAAATTGTATATGTTAGCTGCAATCCCGCAACACAAGTGCGGGATATAAAGTTATTGGTTGAGGCTGGTTATAAATTAATTAAGATAAAACCCGTTGATATGTTTCCGCATACTTTTCATATTGAAAATGTTGTGCTGCTAGAAAAATGATGAAATTATAAGCTAACCAAATTTTGCAATTGGACTTTGCGCAATATGTTTTCTCATAATCAAACACTCGTAAAAACAATTTAAAAAGTATGTTTTACGTAGTAATTTTAGAAAAATCAGTTTTTTTTGTATTATTGTGGAAAATAATAAGTTATAGCCAATTCTTAATGTCCATTTAAAAAACGCAGAATGATTCAAAACACACCTTACGCATCAATGAATTTTAATAAAATTACGTTGGCTTTTTCTGAAGTGGATGAACGCCTTTTTTTGAAAAAATATTTCTCAGATTCTATTTTTCAATTTAGAATTGCATTTATATTAGTTATTATACTTTATGGTGCCTTTGGTTACCTCGATTCGCGAGTAATACCCGAATATGCAACCGCTTTCCATGCTATCCGCTTTTTATTTGTTATTCCAATACTCTTAATCGTATTACTTTTATCTTTCACCCAGTTATTTCAGAAAGTTTGGCAAGTCTTGTTGCTCATCAGTGTTATTGCGGGTGGTTTCGGAATCAGCATTATGACAATGCTTGCACCTGAAAATTATGCATATTATGCCGGGATGATGCTAGTCTTTTCTGCGGGTTACTTTTTTATTAAACTCCGTTTCTTTTTTGCTACAATTGCAGGTTGGTCAATACTCCTTATGTATAATATAGGAGCAATATATTATACGCGTACGCCTGACGAATTACTTATTAATAACAATTTCTTTTTCATCAGTGCAAATCTTATCGGGATGTTTGCGGCATATAACATAGAGTATTATGCACGACGCAACTTTTTTCTGAGCCAGAGACTTGACAATGAAAGATTGCTTGTGTTAGATGCCAACAAAAACCTTGAAATAACGGTGGAAGAAAGAACCAAAGAACTATTGAAAGCCAAAGAACAGGCAGAAGAAAGCGACCGTCTTAAATCAGCTTTCCTCGCCAATATGAGTCACGAAATCAGAACTCCAATGAACGGAATTCTTGGTTTTGCCGAATTACTGAAAGAACCTGGTCTTACTGGCGAGGAGCAACAAGGTTACATTAGGATTATCCAGAAAAGTGGCACCCGTATGCTAAACATCATCAACGATATTGTTGATATTTCGAAAATTGAAGCCGGCCTAATGAAGCTTGTAATAAAGGAGTCGAATGTAAACGAACAAATCGAATACATCTATAAGTTTTTCAAACCTGAGGTGGAAGCCAAGGGGATGAAACTCTTATTTAGCACCCCATTACCGGCAAAAGAAGTAATCCTAAAAACCGACCGTGAAAAAGTATATGCCATACTTACCAACCTTGTTAAAAATGCTATTAAATATAGTAACAATGGTACAATAGAGATTGGATATAAAAAAAGGGATAAGAACCTTGAATTTTATGTGAAAGACACAGGAATTGGGATTCCAAATGACAGGCAGGATGCCATATTTGAGCGTTTTATTCAGGCAGATATTCCTGACCAATGGACTCAGCAAGGAGCAGGTTTAGGATTATCTATTTCCAAGTCATACCTCGAAATGCTGGGTGGTAAAATCTGGGTCGAAAGCCAGAAAGGTGTTGGATCAACTTTTTATTTCACCTTACCATACAATGCAGTACCAACAAAAGAAACAGTTGTTCAGCAATTTGTGCCTTCAGATAAAACCGATCAAGTTAGAAAATTAAAAATACTGATAGCCGAAGATGATAAAGTATCGGAAATGCTGATTGACATAACAGTAAAAATGTTTGGTAAAGAAATCATAAAAGCAAGGACTGGCGTTGAAGCCATTGAATCGTGCCGAAAGAATCCTGATATAGATTTGGTAATGATGGATATTCGGATGCCTGATATGGGAGGATATGAAGCCACCCGCCAAATCCGGGAATTTAACAAAGAGGTTATCATAATAGCGCAAACAGCTTATGGACTATCCAGAGACTGTGAAAAAGCAATTGAAGCCGGATGCAACGATTATATTGCAAAGCCCATTAATAAAGCCGAATTACTTTTATTGATTCAAAAGTATTTCGGGAAATAATTCATTGTAAACATACAATCGAACGAAAGAAAATAAAGCACATGACTATAACACGGAAGATAAAAAATTGGGGAGATAGCGAATAATTTCAAGTGCATAGCTCGCATATAGCTTTTGCGAGTTGACAGATAATCATCCCTTAATGCCCAGCTTTTCATATACCAACCGTTAGTGGCAAGAGTAACTGACGACAAAAAAGCGATCATAATCAGCTAAAAAGACAAATTATGACTTGGTGGATTTTATTCGGATTAGCAATAACATTCTTGACACTAATATTGGCAGGAGCGTTTAAAAAGAAAAAAATGACTACAAATTATTTTATGTGTTACGTACTTCGGATCTGAAGCAAGTGCGGGATATTAAGTTAATGGTTGAAGCTGGTTATAAGTTAATTTTAATGAAACCAGTTGATATGTTCCCTCAAACTTTACATATAGAGCATGTGGCTTTATTAGAAAAAGAATAATTAGAAAATTATTCCAAGATTAACAATTAGCGGTAATTTTGGAAAACTGTGCTGAACAGATATTGAGATTGCAGTATTTTCAAAATCGAATACAATATATTCTAGTTCGAAATTAAGAATTGGAGATAAATAACCCAAAGTTGCAAGCCCTATTCCCCCTTTTAAAAAGAATTTTTGATTATAAAAGGTCAGTGGATAACTTAAATATTCATTTAATGATATTGCACCTTCATCGCTGCCAATAGTTTTATAAATTTGTAAACTTGCTTCGAGATAAAAATATTTTGAAATTCTATAATCATTTAGAAAAGTTCCTGAAACACCATCTTTGCTAAAATACTCTTTGCTAAAGTGAAATCTTCCCAATTTAAATCCCCAGCAAGATTCATTTCCTGTATAACGTGATGCAGTCGTGGAATCTATTGGGTTTGCACAAACACTAATGGAAGAGAAAAGTAAAATAAGAAAATTATATTTTATGATTTTCATTTGCTTACCTAATGACTTGCGTTCCTCAGCAATAACACAAACTCACCTTTAAGATTTTCTCGTTCCACCGCCTTCAAAATGTTCTGTGTGTTACCACGATAGAACTTTTCCTTTTCTTTTGTTAATTCAAATGCAAGAACGCAGGGAATGTTTGGGCCAAGTAGTTTAACAATATCTTCCAGCAAAGTTTTTAATCTGTATGGTGTATCCATTAAAACAATTGTTTCTCGTCGCTTTCGCAAATCCATCAATTGCTTTCTTCTTATATCTTTTTTGGGTGAAAGCCAGCCGTAGTAATAAAATTTTTCAAAATTTAACCCGCTTCCAACTAAAGCAGTAAGCAATGAACTAACTCCTGGAACGGGAATTACATCAATTTTGTTTTGCAAAGCAAGATCAACTAATAAATGTCCGGGATCAGAAAAAAGAGGTGTTCCGCAATCAGAAATAAGTGCAGCTGATTTTCCTTCAAGTAATTTTAGGATTAACTCATTTGCACTCTCATTTTCGTTGTGCTCATTTAACGAGAAAAGTTCTTTCTCAATTTTATAATTGGATAATAATCTTCTCGCTTCTTTAAATTCTTCGCAAATAATAAAATCACATTCTTTTAAAATTCGTAAAGCGCGTAAAGTTATATCTTCATAATTTCCAATTGGGGTTGAGACAATGTATAGTTTTGGTTTCATATTTTAACTTGATTTAATGATATTGTCGTTTCGAAGGGGCAAGCGACTGAGAAATCTTATGTAGTATAAATCAGATTTCTCTCCCGATGAATCGGGATCGAAATGACAAAACAAAAACATCTCATATTTTGTTTGAAAACTTTCGTTATTTGTGCTTAAATTTAAGCATAAATTTTATAATTAAATTTAGGCTTATGAAGCAGCATACATTTTACTTCATTTCAAATTTTCTCACCACAGAAAAATTAAATTATCCAATACAAAATTAAACAGGTTGAATCGTTATGAAAATCCGATTTTTTTCATTTTTTTTATCACTAACCATTTCAGTTTTTGCACAAGTTAATGACCAAACATTTTTATCTCTAAAGGACACCGGAGTTGAAGAATTTATCAAACTTCATCCGGAGTTTGATGGAAGAGGAACAATTATTCTCGTACTTGATACCGGAGTTGATATGGGAATAGACGGACTTACAAAAACATCTACGGGTGACGTAAAAGTAATTGACGCACAGGATTTTACCGGACAAGGAGATATGCCTCTTGTTGAAGCTGATCTAACAAGTAAAGATGGTAAGGATGCTTTTGAAAATGAGGAAAAGGGCTATTCTGTTTTTGCTGATAAAAATAAAATGATAAAAAGTGCAGATGATAATTATTGGATGAGTGTTCTAAATGAAACCCATTTGATGAATTCAGGTTCCGGTGCGCAGGATTTAAATGGCAATGGTGTTAAAGATGATAAATATTTTATGGTTACGTATAAAACAACTGAAGGTTATTGGGTTGTTTATTTTGATACAAACGGAAACAATGATTTATCCGACGAGAAACCATTCCGCAATTACAAAGAAAATTATGATTCATTTACAATTGAAAATCAAAAAGGTTTAACACCAATTACGCTTGCGTTAAATATCTTTTCCGAGGAAAAAAGAATCTCGCTTTATTTTGATGATGGTTCACACGGAACACATTGCGCAGGTATTGCAGCAGGATTCAACATCGGCGATGCTGGTATAAATGGAGTTGCCCCTGGAGCAAAAGTTATAGGGTTAAAGCTTGGTAATAATAATTATCCTGGCGGTGCAACAGTAACCGAATCTATGAAAAATGCATACTTGTACGCAGATAAAATTTCTAAAGAAATGAAAGTTCCTTGCATCGTAAGTATGAGTTTTGGTGTTGGTAGTGAGATTGAAGCAAAATCTGAAATGGAAAAATTTCTTGCAGATTTGTTAACTAAAAACCCATACTTGTATGTTAGCACAAGCAATGGTAATAATGGACCGGGAATTTCATCTGCCGGCTTACCTTCATCAAGCAGTTATGTGTTTTCATCAGGAGCAGTTTTAACACAAGAAATTGCGCGTGATAATTATGGAAACATTCTTCCATATAATATGCTTCTACATTTTAGTTCACGAGGCGGAGAAGTAAGCAAACCTGATGTAATCTCTCCCGGCGCTGCAACATCAACCGTTCCAAATTTTTCTGTCGGCGATAAGTTTTGGGGAACCAGTATGGCTTGTCCATATACTTCGGGAGTAATGGCTTTATTGTTAAGTGCTGCTGAAAAAGAATTTCCGGGTGTGAAAATTCCTTCTCAGCTTCTTTTCAAAATTATCCGCGAAGGTGCTGTTAAACGAAACGAATACACTCCAATTGATCAAGGTGGGGGATATATTAATGTTTTAAACTCTTATGAAATTCTTAAAAAGTATTTAAAGAGTAATGAAATTTCAAAATTTGAAACTTACACAGTTTCATCATTCGCACCAAATCAGCCTGATAACAGATCAAGAAATTTATATCTCCGTGATGGATCTTATTTAACCGGCGATGAAATATTTTCTTATGTTGTTAAAAGAGATAATTCAATTAAATCAAATAAGTTTTATAGAGTTTACAATCTAAAATGTGATGCTGATTGGCTTACGCTCGTTCAGAAGAAAACCTATATAAGAAATGATCAGCCGGCAGTTGTTAATGTTAAAGTTGATAAATCAAAAGTTAAAGAACCAGGGCTTTACACCACTACAATTACAGCTTATCGCGATGATGCTAGTAAAATCCCAGAGTTTGATATGCTTGCCACACTTGTTGTTCCTTATGAAATCAATTCATCCAATAATTATAAAATTATTTGGAAAGATAAAGTTGTAAACCAGGGAATGATTGACCGGTATTTTATTAAAATTCCTGCGGGGCAGAACAGTATGAAAGTTACATTAAGCAGAGATGCTTCATCAAATAAATACGCTCGCTGCCGCTACTTTTTAAGTAATAATGATGGGGTGCAAATCGAAAGTTCAGGTGTGCTTTACTCAGTTAATAAAGATGAAAAAGTGGAAAACTACTATTATGATTTAGAGCCTGGAATTTACGAAATTGATGTTGATGGATTTTTCTTAGCAACTGATCCTTCAACATACAATCTTGCAGTTGAGTTTTTATCAATTCAAACTGTTGATGCCAAAGAAGTCTCACTAAACGATGAACGAATTGAATTAGCTAATTACTTTAATGAGTCTCAAACATATAATATAAGTTCAGAATTGCTTGGATATCAACGCAATTACAATTTAACGGTTGATGGAAGTGATACCTACAAAATGCCTTTTACAATTTATAAAGGCGAAGGTTCAAAAGAATTTAATTTTACTTTGAGCAAAGAAGATTTTATTAAGACTACTGACTTTGCATTCCAAATTTTAGATGACAAAGGCAAAGCAATAAAAAAAGGTGGTTTATCATACAGAACAGATAATCTTAGTGTTAATATGCCGGCGGATAAAGACAGCATAAAATATATATTAGAGATTATCCCGGCCTTCGTAAGTAAAGGATTATCTGCTAACGTTGATATTAAAGAAATTACATATTCCTCGTCTCCAGTTTCAGTTGATGTAAAATTTAGTGGTAGAACTTCATTAACATTATATCCAAATAATATTAAATATTTAGATTTTAATTTTTCACAGCCAATATCAAAAATCCCTGTAGATGCAGTCGGCTATGGAAAAGTATATTTTAAATCTCCATCAACTAGTAAAACAGAGTATGAACTCCCAATTAATTTTAAATTCTAATAAAGGAAAGTAATATGAGCGAACATCACAGCGGAAAAATTGAAGGGCTACCAGATAATGCTTACACAGAGCTAAAACCCGGCGAAGAATATAAACCACTGATGCCTGCAAATTCTAATCCGCAGGAAATTACGGTTTACTCTGTAACAATGGGATTGTTAATGGCAGTTTTGTTTTCAGCAGCAGCAGCTTATCTTGGTTTAAAAATCGGACAGGTGTTTGAAGCTGCTATTCCAATTGCAATTATTGCGGTTGGGGTTTCAACATTGCTGAAGAAAAAAAGTGCACTCGGACAAAATGTGATTATTCAGTCCATCGGGCAAAACTCCGGACTGATAGTAGCCGGTGCGATTTTTACAATTCCTGCCTTGTACATTTTAAATCTGCAAGCAGAATTCTATCAAATCTTTTTAGCATCTGCATTTGGCGGCGTGTTGGGAATGTTATTCATCATTCCGTTTAGAAAATATTTTGTAGCCGAAATGCACGGAAAATTTCCCTTTCCTGAAGCAACGGCAACAACCGAAATTTTAGTTGCCGGGGAAAAAGGCGGCAAGCAAGCAATGGTTTTAGTTGTTAGCGGATTGATAGGCGGATTTTATGATTTTATAATTGCAACGTTTGGATGGTGGAGCGAAACTTTTACAACTCGAGTTGTTGGTGTTGGCGAAATGCTTGCTGATAAATTTAAACTTGTTTTTCGCTTAAATGTTGGCGCCGCTGTTATGGGCCTGGGTTATATTGTTGGATTAAAGTATGCAGCTATCATTGCTGCAGGATCTTTCGTTTCGTGGTATCTCCTTGTCCCGGTAATCTCTTATATCGGTGCTGGGTTAACTGAACCATTTGGAACTGGTGCCTCAAAAATTATTTCTCTAATGAGTGCAGAAGAAATATTTAGACAATACGTTCGCCACGTCGGCATTGGTGGAATTGCGATGGCAGGAATTATTGGAATAATTCGTTCTTCAAAAATAATAAGAGATGCGCTTGCTCTTGCGGTTAAAGAAATTTTTGAAAAAAAATCAGCGGAAAATACAGCAATAAGAACTCAAATTGATCTTTCGATGAAGATAATTGTTGGTGGACTTGTAATTACTGCAATTTTACTTTTTGTCTTTTTCCAAATGGGCGTTGTTCATAATCTTGGTTGGGCTTTTGCAGGATTACTAATCGTACTTATTATTTCATTTTTATTTACTACTGTTGCAGCAAACGCAATTGCTATTGTGGGAACGAATCCTGTAAGCGGAATGACATTGATGACATTAATTCTTTCTTCAATCGTGCTTACTTCTGTTGGATTAAAAGGCGAATCAGGAATGATTGCCGCACTAATAATCGGTGGTGTTGTTTGTACAGCACTTTCAATGGCTGGTGGATTTATAACCGATTTAAAAATTGGTTACTGGCTGGGTTCTACTCCACGCAAACAGGAACAATGGAAATTCTTAGGCGTTCTTGTTTCGTCACTTACGGTTGGATTTGTAATTATGATATTAAATGAAACTTACGGATTTGTTGGCGAAGGATCATTAGTTGCACCGCAAGCAAATGCGATGGCAGCCGTTATTCAACCACTGATGGATCAGCAGCCAGCACCATGGATACTTTATATTGTTGGAGCGATTTTAGCATTAGTGCTTACAATGATAAAAGTTCCTGCACTCGCATTCGCGCTTGGAATGTACATTCCACTTGAATTAAATACTCCATTGCTTATCGGCGGATTGATTGCACACTTTGTATCAACCCGTAGCAAAGATGAAAAAATAAATACTGCACGAAGAGAACGCGGAACATTAATCGCTTCCGGATTTATAGCCGGTGGTGCTTTGATGGGAGTTATAAGTGCAATTTTAAGATGGCAAGGATTTAACTGGGTTAATCCAGAATGGGCTGAATCACATTCTGCGGAATTATTAGGAATTATAATGTTTGCCGCACTTTGTGGTTATATGATTTGGGATTCCCTGAGAGGAAAACCAGAGGCAGAATAAAGCTAAAAGTTTCTGAAATTGACCAAATAAAAATGCCATATCAAATGATATGGCATTCTTTTAACATGAAGAAAAAATTACTCTATCCCAACAACTCCTTAACCTTCTTCATCAATCCACTAATCTCAACATCAAATCGCTCACCAGTTTTTCTAACTTTAACTTCGCACTTGTTTTCCTTTAGTTTCTTCTCACCGATTACAACTTGAATTGGCATTCCGAGTAAATCCGCATCGTTAAATTTAAATCCTGCAGTAACATCGCGATTATCAAACAGAACTTCGATTCCTTGCTTGGTTAAATCATTGTAGATTTTTTCGCAAGTATCAATAATTTCCTGCTTCTTTAAATTCAATCCGATTAAGTGAACTTGGAATGGTGCAAGAGTTTTATCCCAGATTATTCCACCTGCATCGTGATTTTGTTCAATATAGCAAGCTATAACACGCTCAACGCCTATTCCATAACTGCCCATAATTATTGGATTTTCTTTTCCGTTTTCATCAAGAAATTTTGCGCCCATTGCTTCTGAGTATTTCGTACCAAGTTTAAATATATGTCCGAGTTCAATTGCAGCAAAAACTTCTAATCGTTTTCTACATTTTGGACAGCCTTCACCAGATTTTACAATTCTAAAATCTGCAAACTCAACAGTTGGAATGTCACGTTTAAAATCTATTCCGCCAATGTGATAATCATTTTTATTAGCGCCACTGAACACATTGTTGGAATCTTTCAAACGATTATCTGCAATTATTCTTCCTTTAAAACCAACAGGACCAATTGAACCGGCATCTGCCCCTGAAATATCTTTTAACTCTTCAGGATGTGCAGGACGAACATTCCCGCCAAGAACTTTTTCTAATTTAATTTCGTTTACTTCATCATTACCAAGCATTAAAATTAGAACAGGTTTTTCGTCGTGAATATAAATTCTTGATTTTGCACATTGTGTTTCATTAATTTTCAGGAACTCACACAGTTCATCAATCGAATGAACATGTGGTGTTGAGATTTCATAAATAATTTTACTCTCAGCTTCTCTTTCAACCACATCAATTCTGGATTCAGCAACTTCAACGTTTGCAGCGTAACCGCAGGATTCACAGTAAGCAACCGTATCTTCGCCGGCCGCGGATTTAACCATAAATTCTTCCGAACCTGTCCCACCCATTGCGCCGCTTGATGCACCGACAACAAAATATTTTAATCCGCAGCGATCAAATATTTTTCTGTATGCTGTATCATGCAGCTGATAAGATTTGTCTAAGTTTTCCCAGCTTGTATCAAAACTATAAGCGTCTTTCATCAAAAATTGTCTTCCACGTATAACACCGCTTCTTGGTCTCGATTCATTTCTAAATTTTGTTTGTATCTGATACCAAATCTGAGGCATATCTTTATAAGATTTAACGACATTGCGTGCGTGATAAGTCATAATCTCTTCGTGAGTTGGTGCAAGCACATACTCGCGATTTTTTAGATGAAACAATGTATCACCAAAAGCTTCCACTCTTCCGGTTTCTTCCCAAATTTCTTTAGGATTAAGTGCAGGAAGATGAAATTCTTGTCCACTAATTGCATCCATTTCTTCACGGATAATTTCACTTACTTTTTTTACAACTCTGTATCCTAGAGGAAGAAAAGAATAAATTCCTGCCGAAAGCATTCGTACCATTCCGGTTCTTAGCATTAAAATATGGCTAATAACCACTGCATCGTTTGGAACTTCTTTTAGTGTTGGAACAAAATATTTACTTAATCTCATAAATAGCTTTTCTAAATAATTTTTGGTTTGATGTGAAATTTCGGTAAGAAAAATACTGATTTGAGGAGGTTTATCAAAGTTGGTATAATTTGATTTAAGGTAAGAAAACTTTATTATTTGCATTCAAAAATGTTTTTAATTTCCTTATGTTCGCACTGATTTTTTTATCAAATTTGTAAAATTGAAAGCTATTTATGGAACATTTTGCTAATATTGAAATACCCCTTTTGAGCTTAGTCCCTTTTGTTTTGATGCTTTTATCAATAGCAATCTTTCCATTGTTTTGGAATCATTTTTGGGAAAAGAATAAAAACAAACTTTATGTTGCAATAGCATTAAGCATTCCGGTTATCATTTATTTAATTACAAATAATTTTTTACATAGATTAATTGAAACTATGCTTTTTGATTATGTGCCGTTTCTAATTTTACTTGGGGCTTTGTTTACGATTACCGGTGGCATTTTGCTAACGGGTGATATTGAAGCAAAGCCCAAAATCAACACCCTGTTTATGGGCATTGGTGCTGTGCTTGCTTCTTTAATGGGAACCACTGGAGCAGCAATGCTTTTAATTCGTCCGATCATTCAAACAAATAAAGAACGAACATTGAAAGTGCACACCATTTTATTTTTTATTGCAATTGTAGCAAACTGCGGCGGACTTTTAACTCCACTTGGTGACCCCCCATTATTTATGATGTATTTGCGTGGTGCGCCATTTACGTGGTTTTTTCATCTTTTACCTGAATGGTTGGTCACAAATGCTGCATTATTAATTATTTATTTTCTTGTTGACACTTATTATCACAAAAAAGAACCAGCTTCGGCAATAATACGTGATGAGACTAACATTCGCCCAATTAAGATTGAAGGTAAAAGAAATTTTATTTTCTTAATTGGTGTTGTTTTAGCAGTCGCATTTATAAATGAACAATACCTTAACTTTATAAGTATCAATCCTTACTTCAAATTTATTAGGGAGGCAGTAATTGTTTTAATGGCCTATTTATCTATGCAGTTTACTCCAAGACTCTTAAGAACATCAAACAATTTTACATGGCACCCAATTGAAGAAGTAGCATATTTATTTTTAGGAATTTTTATTACGATGGTTCCAGCATTGTTATATCTTGAAGTGAATGCAAAACACTTGGGGGTTCAGTCAGTCAGTCAGTTTTACTATTATACTGGTTTGCTTAGTAGTTTTCTCGATAACACTCCGACCGCTGTAACATTTCATTCTCTTGCAATGGGGCTTGGCATCACAACGGGAACTCTTGTTGCTGGGATTCCTGAAGAGTTGCTTAAGGCTATCTCAACAGCTGCTGTATTTTTTGGTGCGATGACGTATATTGGCAACGGACCTAACTTTATGGTTAAAGCTGTTGCTGAAGAAAATAATATTAAGATGCCTGATTTCTTTAGTTACATGATTAAGTTTTCAATTATCGTTCTATTACCACTGTTTATTTTAATGGAACTATTATTTATTTAAAACAGAAATAACAAATGTATTCAAAACCATTTCATCCGTGGCACAATGTTAGTCCTGGTAAAGATATACCCAACACAGTAAATGGAATTATAGAAATTCCAAAAGGATCTAAAGGAAAGTATGAGCTTGATAAAGAAAGCGGATTATTAAGATTAGATCGTGTACTTTATTCATCTGTCCACTATCCGGCAAATTATGGATTTATTCCTCAAACTTATTGTGATGATAAAGATCCGCTTGATATACTTATTATTTGTTCAATTGATGTTGATCCACTTTGCTTAATTGAAGCAAAAGTAATTGGTGTTATGCATATGATTGATGACGATGAGCAGGATGATAAAATAGTGGCAGTTGCAAACAATGATATGGCTGTAAATTATATCAATGATATTTCAGAACTTCCACCGCATACCATTGTGGAATTAAGGAGATTTTTTGAAGATTACAAAAAGTTAGAGCACAAACAAGTTATTGTTGAGCAGTTTCTTGGCAGGGAAGATGCTTATAAAATTGTTACTGAAGCGGTTGAACTTTATCAAAAGAATAAAGACAGCTTGTTAGGCTAATATCATTTGTATATGAAATTTATTAGTAAATATTTTTCACGATTACTTTTAATTTTTGCATTAATTTTGTTTTGGTTGGATGTGATCAAGCAACAAAAAAAATTGCACACACAGAATTAAGGAATAAAGCCAATACGGAAATTGCAGGCATTATCAATCTTCAATATGCCGAAAATGATGGCGGAATGTTAAGTCTTGGTAGCGATTTGTCACAGTCTTTAAAATTTACAATTTTCATTTTAGTTGTGTCTTTATTTTTAGTCTGAATTTTTATTTATGTGATTAGACATAAAGAACAATATTTTTTAAAACAATTTGGTTTAATATTTATAATTAGTGGCGGTGTTGGAAATTTAATTGATAGAATTTTTAACAACGGAACTGTAATTGATTTTATCAGGTTAAGATTACCTTTAATAGAAAGCGGGATTTTTAATATTGCGGATTTCTATGTTACGTTTGGTTTTATCTTTCTTTTGATGGCAATGTTTAAGAGAGAAAAAATAAATGTTACAAATTGATTTCTGTTTTACTTTGGCAGCAAATAATACATATACGATGCATAGCCAAACAATAAAAAAGCACCTTCCACTCTGTTAATTATAAATCCTCTTTTTACTAATGGCAATAAAATAATTGCTGTAAATAACATCACTCCCAAATCCACATTAGTAATTCCTACTGAACTTATTGGAATTATTAATGCTGTGATTCCCAAAATTCCAAGTATGTTCATAATATTAGAACCTATAACATTACCAAGTATAAGATCAGATTGATTCTTGTACGATGCTACGATTGAAGTTGCCAATTCCGGAAGACTTGTACCGACTGCAACAATAGTGAGCCCAATAATGGCATCACTAACATTAAACAGCTTCGCAATTGCTACCGCACTTTGTACAAATAGATTTGCGCCAAGAATTAAAAGAGCTAATCCACCAATCATTAGCGTTAGTGAGATTGGAATTCCCAGTTTACTGGCTAACCCCTTTTCAAATTCTTTTTTTACAAGTATATTTTTTTCTTTGCGAGATAAGACAACATTCGTAGCAGAATATAAAATCAATCCAACTATAAAAATTAATCCATCAATAAAGCCTAGCTGCCCATCCCACAAAAACAATAAAAACAAAATGCTAATAAACAGGAGAATTGGAATTTCTCTTTTTATAATGACTGCATTAATTTTAATAGGTCTCACCAAGGCCGCTACTCCAAGAATCAAAGTGATATTCGCAATGTTAGAACCTACAACATTACCTAGTGAGATAGAACTATTGCCCATTAATGCTGCTTTTAAACTTACGACAAGTTCGGGTGCGCTGGTTCCTAAAGCAACAATAGTTAGTCCAACAACAAGTGGAGTAATTCCAATCTTAATTGCAAGATTAGAACTACCTCGGATCAATCCTTCTGCTCCAATAAAAAGCAAAATCAATCCTCCAATTAAATACAATATTATTTCAAATGGGCTCATAAAAGATTATAAAATTGAAAGTTTGTAAGTATCCAATAAAACTTAGATTTGAATTCAAAAGTTCAATTTGATATATCAATCGATTTAATCAAATAAACTTTATCATTTCTTCTAACAAGTGTGAGAATTTTTAATGTAATTTCGTCTCCCTTTTTTGCTGTTGCACTCATTTTGTCATTTACATTCATCATTTCAATTTTAATTTCGATAACACCTGTTGTTTCACCGATAATTAAAATGTTATCGCTGGAATTTAACTCGCCGGTTTCCAAAATGATGTGGGCTATTTCAATATCTTTAAAGTAATTTAAGACTTTTCCAACGTAAACTTTTCGTGTAGTCGCTCTGCTGCCGTGAACACCTGCGTATTCTTCAGAAGATGGAGTATCAAAATAAAAACCTGATGAAAATCCACGGTTGTATACTTTTTCAAGTTCTTCTAATAATTCTTTTTTCTTATCCTCGGTTAAAAGATTTTCTTGCTTTCCATCCCTTTGTGCAAAGTAAAGATCAATTGCCTGTCGATAAACTGAAACAACTTTTGCAACATATTCCGGTGCACGCTTTCTTCCTTCAATTTTAAATGAATCAATTCCAGCTTCAATTAGCTGATCAATAAATTCAATTGTACAAAGATCTTTGGGAGACATAATATAATCTTCCCCAACGATTAATGACTTATTGATCGAAGGATCATAAACCTCGTATTCTCTTCTGCATGGTTGCACACATTCACCTCGATTTGCACTTTTACCAAACAAATGATGGCTCATAAAACATCTTCCACTAACAGCGATACACATTGCACCGTGAATGAAAGCTTCAATTTCTAAATCAGTTTTTGCTCTGATTTTTTTTATTTCATCGATAGAACATTCTCGCGCAAGCACAATTCTAACGGCACCCATTCTTTTGTAAACATCTGCGGCAAGTGAATTTGAAATAGAACTTTGTGTGGAAATACAAAAAGGGATCTGATGTTTATAACATAAATCTGCTACTGCAAGATCGGAGCAAATAATTCTATCAACATCATTTTTTTTAGCTGCAATAATTATTTCTTCAAGATCAGATAACTCTTCTTCAAAAACAATTGTATTAATTGTAAGATAAGTTTTTACGTTGTATTCTGCACAGAATGAAATAATACTAGGCAATTCTTCAACGGTAAAGTTTGCGGCTTTTGCTCGCATGTTCAGTTTATCTAACCCAAAATAAACTGCATCAGCTCCATTGCTAACGGCAGCACGCAGCATTGTCCAATCCCCTGCAGGAGCCATTAGTTCTGGTTTGTGTAAAATGTTATTCATATAAAAATTTACTTAATAAAAAAACACAGATTAAACTGATTGAATTTAATCAGTTTAATCTGTGTTCAATACAAATATTTTAGCTATGCTTTCTCTTCCCAGACTTTGGCAACTTCAATAATTGTCTTAACAGCCATTTCCATATCTTGAATAGCAACCCATTCAAGTTGTGAATGAAAACTATGCTCGCCGGCAAAAATATTTGGAGTTGGCAATCCCATAAAAGATAAACGTGAACCGTCCGTTCCCCCACGAATTGGATGCATGATCGGTTTTATTCCTAATCTTTCCATCGCTTCCATTGCATACTGATTTACGTGTGGGTGTTTATCCAAAACTTCTTTCATATTTCTGTACTGTTCAATTACTTGAAATTCCATTTTTGAACCGGGAAATTTTGCAACAGTTTCTTCTGCTAATTTTTTTAATATTTCTTCATAGTCTTTCAATTTGGCAGTTATGAAATCACGAATTATAAATTTTAGAATTGTTAATTCTTCGTTTCCATTAAACGAACCACAATGAACATAACCTTCACGTCCATCAGTCGTTTCTGGCGATAATCCATCATTAGGTAAACTCTCAATAAAATGCGAAGCGATTTTAACAGAATTTATCATTATGTTTTTTGCATAACCGGGGTGAATGTTTTTACCAAAGAATTTTATTACAACAGCGTCTGCTGAAAATGTTTCTGTTTCAAGTTCCCCTCTGCTTGAGCCATCAATAGTGTAAGCATACTTTGCCCCGAGTTTTTTCAAATCAATTTTTTCCGTTCCTCTTCCAACTTCTTCATCAGGCGTAAAACAAACTTTAATATCTCCATGTTTAACTTCTGGATGAGTTAAAAAGTAATTAACTGCATCTACTATTTCTGCAACACCGGCTTTATTATCCGCACCAAGTAAAGTAGAACCATCGGTAGTTATGATATCAAATCCGATCATATTCTTTAAATCCGGATTATCGCCCACAGAAATTACCCAGCCGCCGGTTTCAAGTTTTATATCTCCGCCTTGATAATTTTTTCTAATCATTGGTTTAACATCTTTTCCACTTACCGCAGGAGATGTATCAACGTGTGCAATAAAGGCAATGGGATCAACCTTTTTTGTAGTGTTTGACGGAAGCGTCGCCATTACATATCCCCAATCATCCATGTGAGCATCTTTTAATCCTATTGATTTTAACTCTTCTGCAAGATCTTTTGAAAGAACTTTTTGTTTTTCTGAACTTGGAAATGAAGTTGATTCTTCATCTGATTGAGTGTCGTATTTAACGTACTTTAAAAATCTATCAACACAAGTAAATTGATATTTGGGATCGAACATAATAACCTCTAACTTTTATTAAAGAAATATTTAAAATCTATTTACAACTATATTTAATATCCTCTTCTTAAAACTTTATCCATATCAGATTTAATCATAATCTTAACAAGATCTTCAAACTTTGTTTTAGCTTTCCAGCCAAGAAGTTTTTTTGCCTTTGCTGGATCACCAATTAGTAACTCAACTTCTGTTGGGCGATAGTAATTTGGATCGACTGTTACTACTATATTACCCTTTTTAAGATTAGTTGCAAAATCAAATTTATACAATTCAGAATTCTTATTATGGTTTATTAGTGATTTAGCTTTTTCAAAATCTATCTTACTGACAACTCCTTTTTCATTTATGCCTTTACCTTTCCATTCAAGATCAACACCAAGATGTTTGAAGGATAATTCAACAAATTCTTTTACAGTATTTGTTTGGCCAGTTGCTAAAACAAAATCTTCTGCTTTTTTGTATTGAAGTATTCTCCACATCCCTTCGCAATATTCCGGTGCGTAACCCCAATCACGCTTAGCTTCAAGATTTCCAAGTGAAAGATTAGATTGTAACCCTGCTGCAATACGGCTTGCTGCTCGCGTTATTTTTCTTGTTACAAATGTTTCGCCGCGTTTTGGTGATTCGTGGTTAAATAAAATTCCATTACATGCAAAAAGATCATAAGCTTCGCGATAGTTTACAATTATCCAAAACCCATAAAGTTTTGCGACACCATATGGTGAGCGTGGATAGAAGGGTGTTTTTTCATTTTGCGGAACTTCTTGTACCTTACCAAAAAGTTCTGATGTTGACGCCTGATAAAATTTAACTTTTCTTAATCCAACTTCTCTGATTGCATCTAAAAATCTTAACGTTCCAAGAGCATCAACCTGTGCAGTATAATCAGGAACCTCAAACGACACTTTTACGTGACTTTGTGCAGCAAGATTATAAATCTCATCAGGTTGAATTTTTTCCAATAGACGATTTAGGTTGCTTGTATCTACAAGATCACCATAATGAAGAAATAATTTTTTATTCAATATTTCTTTATTTTCATAGAGATGGTCAATTCTTCCCGTGTTAAAGGAGCTGCTTCTTCTTATTATTCCATGAACTTCATAGCCTTTTTCAAGAAGTATTTCGGTTAAGTAGCTGCCGTCTTGTCCGGTTATACCTGTAATAAGTGCACGTTTCATTTTGTTTCCTCAAAATATTTTTGCTTAAAGAATTCATAAGATTTTATGATCCCATCTTTTAGCTCGGTTTTATATTTCCAGCCAAGTGAATTTAGCCTTTTAACATCCATTAGCTTCCGCGGGGTTCCATCCGGTTTAGTGGAATCATATTCAATCTTACCTTCATATTCAACAATATCAGAAATCATTTTTGCTAAATCCGAAATTGTTATATCTTTTCCTGATCCAACATTTAAATGTGTAATTCCATTTTCATACAAATCCTTAGCCTCAATGCTTTCCATCATAAAAACGATTGCGTTTGCAAGGTCTTCGACATACATAAATTCACGAAATGGTTTTCCTGTTCCCCAAATAGTAACAGAATCTTTTTCTTCAACTTTTGCTTCGTGAAATTTTCTAATCAATGCCGGAAGCACATGCGATGTTTCTAGATTAAAATTATCATTCGGTCCATATAGATTAGTCGGCATTGCAGAAATATAATTACAGCCGTATTGTCTGTAATAACTTTCACACATTTTAATTCCGGCTATCTTGGCAATTGCATAGGGTTCATTTGTAAACTCTAGAACATCTGTTAACAGGTATTCTTCTTTCAGTGGTTGTGGTGCAAGTTTAGGGTAAATGCAAGAGCTTCCAAGAAAAACAACTTTTTCAACTTTATTCAAATATGCGGTATGGATGAGATTTGCCTCAATCATTAAATTATCATAAAGAAATTCCGCGCGGTAAGTATTGTTAGCAAGAATTCCTCCAACTTTTGCAGCAGCTATAATTACAAGCTCAGGTCTTGTATCAGAAAAGAATTTTTGTACTGCTGATTGATTTCTTAAATCAAGTTCTGCAAGTTCTTGATGGATAATATTTTTATATCCTTCTTTTTGAAGTTCTCTTAAAATTGCAGAGCCAACCATACCAGTATGACCGGCGAGATATATTCTTTTAGTTTTTAAATCATTCATTAAAAATTATAATCCATAATAAATAGAAAAATAAAATTCATTTAATCTTGTATCAACAAAAGTTAAATCATCTTGTTGTATTGAAGAATTAGTAGTTTGAAAACTTAACTTGGCAAACAACTCGTGAGTATATTCATATTTTACTTCAGCACCCAGATAAGAATAATTTTTTCTTAATCCAAATAAAAATGGTGGCTGTGGTTGAATATTATATTGCTGTTGTACATTACCATCTTCACCTTTACGAATGTATTGTCCCCAAACTTTAGCTTGTAATCCTCGCATTACTCGGTAATTTAATGATGCATATATCTGATCTGCATTATGCCCCATCCAGTGACCGAGAATATAATTATCACTTCTATAATCTTTTGTTTGAATATAGTGATGATAAACAAATGGATAAATTTTTGTGTATTCAATAGTTGTTGTAAGATTTTCAATTGGTAAATCCGTAACCGAACCGCCAAGTGTAAAGCCAAGTTGATTTCTTTGTTTGTACGAATCGAATAAACCACTTAATGTAAGCTCATCTATGAACAATGTTCCATATAAATGAGTGTTTTTTATATGGCCTTTAGAGCTGGCTGCAAAAAAGAACTGTGCATTTCCACCAGCGGCATTTGTTTGGTTGCTAAGCTGATGATCTGCTAAACGAAAGAACATGATTGGTATCAAGTATAAAAATTCTAGTTTATCATCATAAATAATCGATTCCCCCACGGATAAATCTAATCCTGAAGTAGGTGTTACAATTATGGAATGCTCCGCAATAAATTTATCTTTAAATGAAAAACTAATTGTTCCAGCGGTGTTGTAGAAAAATGTATTAGAATCAGGTACATCTGAGGAAAGCCAACCATGCATATAGTTAAATCTAAGCCAATCGGCTGGTTTGATATCTAGTTTAATAAATCCATAAGAAGGTGGCTTTTGAGAAAGAATTAGTAATCCGCTTTCACCATAACCCCATTCATTAAAACCTTTTCCAACTGAAAAGGAACCCCAGTTCCAATCTGTGGCAAGTACTGCATTTATTTCGCTGTACTCAGTTTT
This sequence comes from Ignavibacteriales bacterium, assembly GCA_016709765.1. Lineage (NCBI taxonomy): Bacteria > Pseudomonadati > Ignavibacteriota > Ignavibacteria > Ignavibacteriales > Ignavibacteriales bacterium. Next base: position 141,505 of record JADJMD010000015.1, on the reverse strand, counting down.
GTTTTCAGAATAGTTAAGAATATTACTGTTAGTCCGACCTTCAACTCCTGTAACCGGTGTAAATGTTTTATACTTATCTAATGTTTTTCCTGATTCAGTGTTATCTCTAAAATCAAAACTAAAACCGAGATATTTGTCAATATATCCATAAGTGTAAACACCGTTCCAAACGTGAGTTAATTTTTCATTATCACGTGAGCCGATTTTCATTCCTAAAATTGGACTTAAATTAATCCTGAAAAGTTTATCGCTAAAACTAAAAAGTCTTAATCTTTCACCAGGATCGTACCCGGCAATAGTTAGCTGTCTTGAATCAATTTTGTTGTTGTTTATGATATCAAACTCGAAAAAAAAATCTTTACGATAAAATTCTAGTTCATCCATTTCTAAATCTGTAAGTTTGGTGGATTTTTCAGAAACTTCTAAAAGTTTTTCTGCAATATATTTTCTGCTTACGGGTCTAATTTGATCATCAAACACAATTATGGATTTTTGACTTAGTCTTGCAAGAAACGAATAAACATCTCTGTGCAATGGCTCGTAAACCACCTGTGCAAAGGCTAAATAGTTTAGAGCCAAAAACAGAAATATTTTTTTTAACATCATTTCTCTTATTGATTAAAGAATTTTTTAAATGTTTCAACAACATAAAATAATTGATCATCGTGCAACTCGGGATAGATTGGAAGCGCAAGCGATTTATCTGCAGAAAATTCTGAGATTGGGAAATCGCCTTTTTTGTGCCCAAGTTCTTTAAAGCATTCTTGCAAATGGAAAGGAACTGGATAATATATTTCTGTTCCAATTTCATTTTTAGTTAAAAATTCTCTCAGCTCATCTCGTTTATCAACACGAACGATATATTGATTATAAATATGATAATTCTTTATTCCTGATTTTTCATAAACAGCTTTTGGGAGAAGCACTTTATTATTAGAATCAAATTTAATTTTTCCTGTTTCCTCAGCTAAGCCTGCCTTAATAAAAAGTTCTGTATAACGATTTGCGTTGTGTCTTCTTTTCTCGGACCATTTATCTAAATGCGGGAGTTTAACTCTAAGCACTGCAGCTTGCAAAGCATCAATTCTAAAATTGCCACCAATAACTTTGTGATAATATTTTGGTTCGCCGCCGTGTACTCTTTTTATGGTAAGAGTTTTTGCAAGTGAATCGTTGTTTGTTGTCACCAATCCACCATCTCCATAGCAACCAAGATTTTTACTAGGAAAAAATGAAAAGCATCCAATATCTCCGATTGTTCCAACAAAACGACCATCCTTATATTGTGTTCCTATAGCTTGTGCAGCATCTTCAATTACAATTATGTTGTGTGCTTTTGCAATTTTGATAATCTGATCTAAATCTGCACTTTGGCCATAAAGATGAACAGGAACAACGGCTTTGGTTTTGGAAGTGATTTTCTTTTCAAAATCTTCTGGATCCATATTAAAAGTGATGGGATCATTTTCAATTAATACAGGCTTAGCGTTCAATCTAGATACAACTCCGGCAGTTGCAAAGAACGAATAGGTTGGAACAATAACTTCATCACCGGGCTTTATATCAATTGCCATCAAAGCTAATAAAAGTGCATCTGTACCGGATGAAACGCCTAATGCGTGTTTACATCCAAGATAATCACAAAATTCTTTTTCCATTGCTGTAACTTCAGGACCAAGAATAAAATATTGAGATTCTGCAACTTTAATTACTGCTTCATCAAGTTCTTTTTTTAATGCTTGATATTGTGGTTTAAGATCTAATAACGGTACGCGCATTTTATTTCCTTTTTGATATAAAATTAATATGTAAAATCTTTTTTGATGTCTTTTAAATTTAGGGCAATCAAGTCTTTTTCAGATACAATTGGATTTTTTACTTTCCAATCAATGTTCAAATCCGGATCATTAAATAATATTGCTCGCTCATGTTCTTTACTATAAAGCGCTGTGCACTTATAAGAAAAAATTGCTTCATCGGATAGAACGGAAAATCCGTGTGCAAATCCCGGTGGAATCCAAAGCTGAGCATGATTTTCTTCGGATAGTTCGGATGAAAAATATTTTCCAAATGTTGGCGAACCAAAACGAATATCAACAGCCACATCTAAGACTTTGCCATAAACTACCTTACACAATTTACCCTGTGCGTTTTCACCAATCTGGTAATGTAAGCCTCTAACTGTATTTTTTTTTGATTTAGAAATATTATCTTGCACAAAACAAAAATCTATTCCGGCTTTTTGATAATTGACATCATTAAAACTCTCAAAAAAATAGCCTCGTTCATCACCAAAAACTTTTGGTTTGATAATAAGTAAACCATCAAATTCGGTTTTAATTACTTCCAAATGGTTATCCTTCTTTCAATATTTTTTCAAGATAATCACGATATAAAGATTTAGGAATTGAGTTAACCAACTCTAAAAATTGATCTTTATTAATAAATCCTTTGTGATAAGCAATCTCTTCGATGCAAGCCACTTTTAGCCCTTGTCTGTCTTCAATTACTCCAAAAAAGTTTGATGCCTGAAGTAAAGCTTCAGGTGTTCCGGTATCAAGCCATGCAATTCCGCGTCCAATCTTTTCCACTCTAAGCTGCTTACGATTTAAATATTCTTTGTTTACATCGGTAATCTCTAGCTCACCGCGAACAGATGGCTTAAGATTTTTGGAGATGTTGATAACTTCATTATTAAAAATATAAAGACCGGGAACAGCGTAATGTGATTTAGGATTTTTAGGCTTTTCTTCAATCGAAATCGCGCTTCCATCTTTACTAAATTCTACTATTCCATATCGTTCTGGGTCATTGACTTGATAACCAAAAATAGTTGCACCAACGTTTTTCTGAATACCTTCATAAAAGAATGTCAAATCACCGTAAAAAATGTTATCACCTAAAACTAAACAGACATCATCATTGCCAATAAATTCTTCTCCGATAATAAATGCTTCCGCAATTCCATTAGGCGAAGGCTGAACCGCATATTGAATATTCATCCCTATAGTGCTTCCGTGGTTAAACAAATGTTTGTACATCGGAATGGTTTCTTCGTTGGAGATAATGAGTACATCTTTAATTCCGCCAAGCATTAAAATAGAAAGGGGGTAATAGATTAATGGTTTATCATAAATTAAAGCTAGTTGTTTGCTATAAACTTTAGTGATGGGGTAAAGCCTTGAACCCGAGCCGCCGGCCAAAATAATTCCTTTAGTATTCTTTTTTGCATCCACTTAATTACGCTTTATAATTATTAATAATGATGTAAATATAAAAATAATACTCTAATCAATCCTGATATTTTGGCAAGAAATGATGCAAGTTTTGCTTAAAAAAGCAATTTAGAGTAGAGTTCCGCCTAAAACTAAAAGAGCTACGCTAAAATAGATTATTAATCCGGTCACATCCACAACGGTAGCAACTAAAGGCGCTGATGAGGTTGCAGGATCTGCACCCAATCTTTTCAAAATAAACGGAAGCATTGAACCCGTTAGTGTGCCCCAAAGTACAATTCCAATTAAAGAAAAGCCAACTGTTAAACCTATTAAAAACCAATGGGGCGCAATTGCAGGTGTAAAATTGGAAAGCACAGCAACCTGAATAAATCCAATTGACCCTAAAATGAACCCAAGCATTGATCCGGAAAAAATTTCTCTTTTCATAATGTGCCACCAGTCAATTAGAGTAATTTCACCAAGTGCCATTGCACGCACTACAAGTGTAGCTGCTTGAGAACCGGAATTTCCACCGCTTGAAATTATTAATGGAACAAAAATGGCGAGTGCTGCAACTTTTGCTATTTCCTCTTCAAAAAATCCCATTGCTAAAGCGGTCAAAAATTCACCCAACAATAATAGAGAAAGCCACGGTGCTCTTTTTTTAACCATTTGGCGTATTGATATTTCAGCATATGGTTCTTCTAAAACCTCAATAGCAGCTTGCTTTTGAATATCTTCTGTGGTCTCTTCTTCAGCTACATCAAATACGTCATCAACCGTTACAATTCCAATTAGCATTCCCGCACGATCGACAACTGGCAAAGCAACTCTATCATATTTCTTAAATGCCTCAACCGCAGTTTCCTGATCATCAAAAACATGCAATCCAACAAAGTTTTCGTCCATCAGATCTGCAACGGTAGAATCTAATGGTGCTAAAAGAAAATCTTTTATTCTAACGTCATCGATTAATTTACCCTTATCATCAACAACATAAATAATGTTTAGTGTTTCTTTGTTTTTTCCATGCTCACGAATGTAATCCAGCGTTTGTTGCGTTGTAAATGAAGGTTGAATGGCTATGTAGTCCGGGGTCATTAACCTTCCAACAGAATTTTCCGGATAGCCTAATAGCGTAACAGCCGTTTTTCTTTCGTCCGGGGAAAGTAACTGAATTAATTGTTTTGCAGCAGTTGATGGCAGTTCTTCAAATAAAGCAGTACGATCATCAGGATCCATTTCATTTAGAATAACTGCCGTTTCTTCCCTTCCCATTGATTTTAGGAGTTCCATCTGAGTATCAAAATCCATATACTCAAAAGTATCGGCAGCTAATTCTTTTGAAAGTAGACGGAAAATAATTACACGTTCTTTTTCTGAAAGATCTATGAGAAGTTCGGCAATATCGGCGGGAGTCCAATCAGTAAGAATTTCCTTTAAGACACCGAGTTGTCTCTCTTCAATAAGAGACTTGATTTCTGGTTGTAACAATCGACTAAGCATCTGAAAATCCTTATTTTAGGAACAACAATCTTGTTTACATTTTTTGTTTTTGTTTTAATTCATTGGCTTGCAAAAAATAATTGTATTATGTTCAAATCACAATCAAAAATTTAGTTATTACAATCTAGATATGCTATCATGTTGCAATTAATTGTTGATGAAAATATTACCTTTGCGCAAAAAGCATTTAACCAATTTGGAGATGTAACACTTCTATCTGGGCGTGATATTACAAACAAGGTTTTAAGCAATGCGGATATTCTAATTGTGCGTTCAATTACGAAAGTAAATGAAGAATTGCTCAAAAATACAAAAGTTAAATTTGTTGGAACCGCTACAATTGGAACAGATCACATTGATTTAGACTATCTTAAAAAAAAGAAGATTGCTTTTGCAGATGCGAAAGGTTGTAATGCTTTTTCAGTTGCAGAATATGTTGTAACTGCTTTATTAAATCTTTCGGTTAGATTTGATTTTAAACTTAGTGGTAAATCGATAGGAGTTGTTGGTGCTGGAAATGTTGGAAGTAAAGTTGCAGGCTTTGCTAAAGCACTTGGAATGAATGTTTTACTTAACGATCCACCGTTAAAACGAAATGGCGACAAACGAAGTTTTGTAAGTTTGGATGAGATTCTTTCTGCCGATATAATTACACTGCACACACCTTTAAATCTCAATGGCGTTGATAAGACCTTTCATCTTTTTGATAAAAGATTATTAAACAGAGTTAAAGGTGAGACTGTTTTAATAAACTCTTCGCGTGGTGCTGTAATCAACAATAAAGATTTGCTTGATGTTATTAGTAAGAAGAAATTAAAAGTTGTTTTAGATGTTTGGGAAAATGAACCAAATATAAGTCCTGAACTTTTAGAGCAAACATTAATTGCAACGCCACATATTGCAGGTTATTCTTTAGAGGGAAAAATTAATGGTACAAAAATTATTTATGAATCATTGTGTAGGGTTTTAGGTTTAGAAAAATCATTTCATTTTGATTTAGAAAATCCGAGTGATTATTTAAAACATTTAAATGCATCAGAAAAAATAGAAATCAGTTTGAATTCTTTATTAAGCAGCATTTACAATATTAAAGGAGATGATTTACGAATACGGAAAATGACCAAAATGAATGGGGCTGAAAGAGTCCTCGAATTTGACTTACAGAGAAAAAATTACCCAACTCGAAGAGAGTTTAATAATTATAGCATTCGATTTGATAATTTAAAAGAAGAAAACACAAGTGTGCTTAAAAAGTTAAGATTTAATATAATCACTTAAATTTTTCATCTAGTTTAAACTCAATAGAAATTACCATTTGTACTTTCATTCTAATCCCTTTTTGCAGCCCCGGTTTAAAACGGGTGTAATAAACAGAAAGTCTCGCGTTCTCATCACATCCATAACCAATTCCTTCAACAACTTGAGATGAAGAAACTTCACCATTTTTTTCAATAAAAGCCTGAATTTTAACTGTACCTTCAATCTTATTTTCAATCGCTTCTTTTGGATAAACAAGTTTTTTGTATATCGTATTCATTCCGCCAATTGGCTCCGGCATAACTTCAACATTAGAATAATAGGCCGGATCGTCTTCCAAATTAGTTCTATCTTCTTCAGCAGGTGGAAGATTTAGATCATCTTTTGCATTCTTTTTTAGATCTTGCCGTTCCTTCCATTCAGCCAATAGTTTTTGATAATCTTCTTCGCGATACTCACCAACTAATAAAAACTCTTGTCCCTTTCGCAAACCATTTTCAAACATCACATCTTCAATAACATTTCCAGATGAATCATAATAGGTTGCTGGACCATCACGCCTTCCATCTTCAATACTGTAAAGTTCTTTTATTTTTCCATTTTCATAATAAGTTGTAACAGTACCAAACACTTTATCATTAACATAATTTCTTTTTTCTTTAATATTTCCATTTCCCCAATATAACAAAGTTTCACCTTGTCTTACATCTTTTTCATAAACCACCGCTGCTTCTAAATTTCCATTAGGGAAATAGGTTTTTACAGTATCAAGCTGCGAAAAAGTATTTAACGAAAATAAAATCAGAATTGAAAAAATAAACTTCATTTGAAACCAAACCTGACAAATTTTTTGTGGCAAAAGATAGTATTTAATTTTGAGTAATTAGAGGCATAATAAGAGTAGTAATAAAAAGAATTATTGCGATTCCCAAAAAGAAATACCCAACTTCGGCATCGTACTGAAGCATTCCAATTTCTCGCAGCAAATATTCCCAATCGTGATAAACTTTATTTCCCCCAAGTAAAGGAAGTCTTTTTGCCTGAGCATCCGCAGCGTAAACAGAAATGTTAATAAAATTTTGTCCGAGCCACAGCAGAGAAACTTGCATACCTGTTCGATATTCAGTTCTAAAAAAATAAAAGAAAATTATTAATGGAAGAATAATTTGCATTAAAGTTCCACCAAGGGTATAGATGTATTTTCCAAAGAACATAAAGAAAAAATGTCCCGCTTCGTGTATAACTAAATCGGCGTTATCAATTAGTCCATACTCTCCACGAGTTAAAACCCAATAAAGCGCAATTGGTAAAATAATAATTGATGGAATCCATTTTATAATTTCATTCCATTTGGTGTGTGGTTTCGCCTTTTTAAGGCTTTGCTCGATCTCTTTTTTTAATTCATCATCCATAAAATTGCTTAAATAAAAAATGATCTTTAACTTCGCAACGAAATTAACTAATCCAAACCCGTCGTTCAATCGTTTATAAATAAATAAAATGAAAGGTTACATTATGAGAAGAACTGTATCTATACTTACCATTATAATGATTTTTAGTGTTATTTCTTTTGCGCAAGATTTTAGAACCCCGCGACCAAGTCCGGATGCAACTGTTTCTCAATTTGTTGGAGTTACAAATATTACCATAGATTACAGTAGTCCAGCAGTGAAAGATAGGAAAATTTGGGGCGGACTCGTTCCATTTGGAGAAGTTTGGCGTACAGGAGCAAATGAAGCAACTACAATTACTTTTACTGACGCAGTAATCGTTGATGGGAATGAACTTGCATCTGGAACTTATGGGATCCACTGCATTCCAAATGCAAACGAGTGGGAAGTAATTTTTAGTAAAGATACTAAGATTGATGGAAGTTCTACGTTTGATCCAAAAAAAGAAGCGCTGCGAATAAAAGTTAAGCCTGAAGAACATCACTTTATGGAAAGAATGACTTTTCTGTTTACAGATGCCACCGAAACGTCTGTAAATGTAAGTTTAAATTGGGAAAAACTTCACGTTTCGTTTAAGGTAGATGTAAAAACACAAGATATAACTTTACAAAAAGCACGGGATGCTTTTAAATGGAACCAATTAATGGCTGGGGCAACTTATTGTTTGGATAAAAACATTAATATGGATGAAGGATTTAAATGGATTCAAGCATCAACTTTAATAAATGAAAATTATTGGAATAAAAGAATACTTGCACAATACTATTCTAAAATGAATAAAAAATCAGAAGCAATTGCAACTATGGAAAGTGCGGTTGAGCTTGGTAATAAAATGCCAAACGCTCCATTTGATTTTGATAGGATGAAACAGATGTTGGTGGATTGGAAAGTCAAGTAAAACGGATAAGGTTGAGTGTTAAATTCATCATTTAACACTCAACAAAATTTAAATATATTATAAGATAAATATTAATGGGAATTTATGATTTGCTCTTTAATAAATATCCCGTTTTTATAAATTTCTTCTTTAACTAAGACCCCATTTGACCCAAAAAACTTTTGAACGCCTATTTTTTTCCCCTGACTAAAATTTACAGAACTTTGAATACTGCCGTTTTCATAATACCAATTCCACTCTCCATCCTGTTTGTTATTGTGATGAGAACCTTCGGTATATAAATTTCCACTTTCATAATAAAACTTAGATAACCCCGATAGCTTGCCGTCAAAATAATAATTCTCGCTAATAATTTTATTGGGTTGCTGAAAATATGTTTTCCAAATTCCAGTTTTAAGTCCATCGCTGTAATTTCCTGATTCAAAAAAGTCATTCTCTTCGTAACTTGAATTAAAGTACCCTGTTCCATTTTTTACTGATTGATTGCCCTCAGAATCCCAAAAATTATTAATAAAATAATCACCGTTCTTATATTCCCCCTCTTGCTTCAAAGAATGATTTGAATAAAATGATTGCCACAATCCTACCCTATCACCATTAATAACTTTTCCTTTCTCAGAGTTTACACCATTAGGATGAAAAGAAACAAACAGTCCATTCCCATCTTTTACGATTTGCCTATTTTTATTATCCCAAGCAGCCAAAATTTTACTTTTATTCTCAGGTAAAAATTGCATTTGTGAAATTTGCTTTCCGGTGGTATACCAAAAATTCCATATGCCAGAGTATTCATTTTCTTTAAATTCTCCGCTTGAAATAAGCTTACCATTATTGTCCAAGAATTCCCAAATACCCTCTTTCATATCCCGAATTAATTTGCCTCTTTGTCTAATTTTTCCATCCTCATAAAAGTAAATCCAATCTCCATGTTGACGTCCTAAATAATATGATCCTGAGTCAGAAATATTATTATTTGCATAATATTGCGTCCATGTACCATGCTCAAGTCCATTTTTAAAAGAACCCTCCCTTATCAGTGAATTATCATCACTGAACCACTGCCATTTACCTTCTTCAATACCGTTATTAAAATTGGCAATTAATTGTACAGTACCATTCTCATAAAAATACTTCCATTTACCGTCAGGTATTCCATTTACAAACTCACCCTCTGAGAGTTTGTTGCCTGATTCATAAAAAAAAGTTTTAAATCCTGTAGCTCCTTGCGAAACATTATATACTAAGACCGTTATTACGATAAGGGAGACAATTGTCAACGGTAGTCTAAATTTTGCAAAAGGAGGGGTAAAATCTTCTTCCTCATCAATTGACTCAGGAATGGAACGGAAAGAAAATTTATATCCTTCATATGCAGCAAGTCCATAGAAAATCAAATCCATTGGCTGAAATGATTCTTTTATAATAATGGGGATATCTGATAGTTTCAAATATGTAAGAGTTTCAAAAAATCCTTGGTTATATTCATCCGCAGCAAATCCAACCTGACTTAGAAAATTCCCAAGCAAACAACCTAAGAGAGACAAAAGAAGGCCTGCATATCCAAATCTTTTATCTATCCCTGCACCAAAATATCTTACCCCAAGACCAACTATTAGCCCAACGCCAAGGGCCATATAACCTACCTGATATTTGGTTTTTAGAGTTATAAAAGCCCATAAAAATGCACAAATAATTGATACTAATGTTCCACCGGCTATAGCAAAGTTAAAATCTTGAAATGATCTTAGTTTGAATAATAAATCATTTGTAAACTTATTATTGATATTATACTCTTCCTCCCCTGAAATTTGGTCCTGAGATGCTAATTCATCTTTCTGAAAATTAAGGCATTGATCACTGAAGTCTGCAATCCTATTTGTGAGCTTGCAGATTATATCTTCGTTTAAATCCATACTGCGGTTTAAACAACTATTACAAAATTCTAATTGCTCCTCTCTTGTCATTTTTCACTCTCCCTGATTTTTAAAATAACTATTTGGAATGGATCTCTGACTTCTCCAAGATAAAAACTTTTAATTTAAAAAAGTTTTTTATTTAATTAAAACTTTACTAATTAGAATTAAAAAGTCAAGAAAGTGTTAATTAATAGTGCATTTTTAAAAAAAATAATAATTTTAATACGAAACTGTAAGCTATAGGTGTTAAAATCGATTATTAAAAACAAGTAATTTATTATCCATTGTAGTTTTTTCTTCTGTTGATACTACTTCTGCATTCATCGCTGCAGCAATATTCCTTTTCAATTTTGCAATCATGACAGCAAACTATAATTTTATCGCAAAGTACGTTGTGGCAGTTTATATGGTATGAAGTTGGCTTATTACAAAAATGGCAGGTTGCGGTATATTTTAATTCTTCTTTTGTGTTAGGTTCAAAAACTTTTCTCTCATCAAAAACAAACATTCCACCTTCCCAATAGGTATCCGGAAATTTTAGAATATAGTTTAGAATGCCGCCATCCATTTGATAAACATCTTTAAAACCTTGTTCGCGCATATAAGCCGAGGCTTTTTCACAACGTATTCCGCCGGTACAATAAGTTATTACAGTTTTGTCCTTAAACTCTTTTAATGATTCTACAACTTGCGGCCATTCCCTAAAATGTGTTACGTGTGGGGTAATCGCGTTTTTAAATTTACCAATTTTACTTTCATACCAATTTCTTGCGTCAACAATCACAAAATCTTTTTTGCTTTCATAAAAATTAAGTAGTTGTTCGGGAGTTAGTTTTGGTGCGGTGTTTTCAAGTTTAGTTTTTTTTAGACCGGAATTTACAATCTCATCTTTAACCCTAACGTGCATTTTACTGTATGCAATTTTATCTGTTATAGTTTCTTTAAACCAAACATCTTTAAAAAAAATAAAACTTGTTAAATGATTTTTATATTTTGTTATAACTTCTTCATCTCCAAAAACGGAACCATTAATTCCTTCAATTGCAAGATAAACTTTACCGCGAACACCATTGTCTAAACACCAATTTAGATGTTGTTTTGCAAGCTCGTCCGGATTTTTTACCTCCACATATTTATAAAACGATATTACTTTATAAGTGCTCATTTGCTTTGAAATTTGATATTATTTATGTTAAAGAAAATTTTAATCGGCTGAACAAACATAATCTTTTTTTACAATTAGTGGGCAGATAGTTTAACAGGTTCCTTAATACAGTGGTAGACGATATGTTAATTTAACGATGCGATTTAAATTCGGTTTTTGTTGTGGATTCTGAATCTAAAAAATTTAAATTATTATCAAAAGTAACGGAAAAAACAGAACCAATATTTTTTTCACTTTCAACTTTTATATCTGCTCGGTTAAGCTCGATATATTTTTTAACTAAAGCCAACCCCAATCCATTGCCTTCAAACTCTCTTTTATGTCCAACATCTTCTTGAGAAAAAGGCATAAACATTTTTTGTAGATACTCTTGACTCATTCCAATTCCGCTATCTCTTATTTCAATTTTCACTTTATAATCATCAAGGTTTTTAATATAAATTTCTACATATCCTTTAATAGTATATTTTACAGCATTATTAATAAGATTTTGAAATATTTGATTAACAGTGTACCTATCAGCAGTAATTAAACATTCTTGTTTTGGATGAACAAATTTAAGTTTCAACCCCTTATCATCACTTAAAGATTTAAACTCTTTTAACATCTTATTCAGGTCTTCAATTACATCAAACTTTTCAAAAGTTGGTTTGTAATTGCCGCTTTGAACTGAAGACATGCTTAGAATCATATCTATCGTTCTCTGTAATCTTCTTCCCGCACTTTTTACTGAATCTAAAATTATTTTAAGGTCTTCATCATCGCTGGAAATTTCATCAGCCAGCAGCGGAATTGATGTTAAAATAACATTAAGCGGAGTTCGTATCTCGTGAGACATTTGCGCAAGAAAAGCTGATTTAAGTCTATCAGATTCCTCTGCTTGATTAAGTGCACTAACTAATTCTAATTGAACCTGTTTTATTTGGGAAATATCTAAGACCTGCATTACATAATGTTTAACTGCACCTTTATCATCAAGTACTGAAACAGATTTAACAATTACATTAATTTCTTTACCTTCTTTTTTTAGAAGCTGTTTTTCTGTGTTTATATCTGCAACAGGGCTGTCATCCAAGTTTAATGTTTCTTCACTAAACCCTTCCAGATCATTTTTTTCGAACAAGTACTTAATCGGAATACCTATGACCTCATCCCGCTGAAATCCAATTGTATCGCAAAATGATTTATTTACGCTTGTAATTTTTCCCTCCGTAGAAATGATTACAATTCCTATCGGAGCATTTTGGAAAACAGTTCTAAATTGTTCTTCACTTTTCTGTAAAGATATTTCTGCTTTTTTTCTTTGATTTATTTCAAAATTTAGTTCAGCTATTTTGTCTTTAAATACATCACTTAATTTTTTATTCAATACTTCAACTTCGGCAGTTGATTTATCCAGCTCTGCAAGAACAAGTTTTACCCTATCTTCAATTATTCCTAGTTCATCTTTACGATTAGACCTAAACTTTGTTTGATCAACCGGAACGTGCGCAGAATCCAAAACCTTCAGGATCTTTGACAACGGACGGAATGATATTGAGCTTAAAAAGTATGTGAATAATATTCCCAACAAAAGAATTGAAAGGCTAAATAAAGCTGTTAGCAGTTTGCTTTTAAAGAGTTTCTGTGCATCATCGCCAGATCTAAATCCAACATAAATACTACCAGAAACATTGTTCGCTTTAATTGGTAATTTTACACGGTAAATAGATTCATCTTTAGAAATACCTTCACGCTCAGCTTTTGCAAGTATATATAAGTTTTTTTCTGCAACATCTAAGTTTAATGCATCTAGTAACTCACCGGATGAATTTTCAACAACTAAATATACTGCCCCATTTAATTCTAATATTTTTTCAATTGCTTCATAGTCAGAAAATTTTTTATCAATAAATATTTGAGGCGCTTGTGAAAAATAGTTTACAAATAAATCTGCTTTATATGTATATTTTTCATTTACCTGCTCCTCAAATTTATTAGTAAAATAAAAGAAGATAAATGCAGCAACCAGAATAAAGAATAAAGCAAACTGAATTGTTAGCTTCAATTGAAGTTTTTGTGAATGGGTCCTACTTCTTTTATTAAAATTCAGCATTCATTTATATTATTATTAAAAACTTCTATCTTTTAGCAATTTAAGTGCCGTGAATAAAAAGGAATAATAAATAGATTTTTTTTAAAAAATAACTATTCTCTAAGTATTATAGTGAGAAAATATGGAAAATATTGCATTAAAACTTAAAATATTAACGAAAATATTTATAGGGAAAACCTGTCTAAATAGGCAGTTAAATTAAATTTTCGTTCCGCACCATTACGATTCATATACCTGATTTTTCCATAAATAGGTCTTTCAAACCATGCCCGATCGTGAACCCCGCCAATTGACCACGCAATTCCCGTAAAACCATTTGGATCACGACCATCAAGTTCATATTTATCATTTAAATAAATTGCAATCTTCATCGCGTCTTCAGGTGATTTTGTCCATTCTAAAATTTTCTTTGCCCAATACATTCGCATATAACCATGCATTTTGCCTGTAGTGATTAAATCTTTTTGCGATGCATTCCATAAATCTTCATGAGTGTTTGCTTGTTCAAATTGTTTTAAAGTGTAAACAAATTCTCTTTCATCTTTTCGATGCTCATTTAATGATGTTTTGGCCCAATTGGGAAAACCATTAAATGAGTCATAATTTTTATTAAAGTAACAGAAGTTATCTGAAAGCTCTTTTCGAACAATTAACTCTTCCAAAAATGTTTTTTTGTATTCTTCATTACTGCTTACTCTTTCAGTTTCAAGTACAATACGCTGAGCAGATATTTGTCCAAAGTGTAAGTAAGGCGAAAAATTTGATTGTCCATCTTTTGTGGGATCATTTTTAAATTCATTATAAGTATCGAGTTTATTTTCAAGAAAATTTTGTAATGATTTTAACGCGGCAGTTTCTCCCGGTTGTATCCAGTCAACTTCTTTTACATCAAAGTTTATTTGCAATGATTTTTTAATTTTTATCCAATCTATTTTGTCAGATTGAATTTCAGTCCTATTCATTTTTTCTAAGACAGGATATTCATCCATAAATTCTAATAAAGCTTTGTGGATTTTAGGACGAATGGTATAAGCAGCAAATTCCATTTTATCAGAAACATACAGACAGGGTACAATATTGTGAGCATCAACTTCATAAAAGGGAATTGCTATTTTTTTTGCAACATCTCGTTTCCAAAGCCTTTTTATTTTTAATGGATCAAAGTCAGATACTAATATTGAAGCATTATTACTTTTAACAAACTTAGGAATTTCTTCTTCAGTTTTTCCGGTGAGTAAAAAGAAAGGAATGTTACAACTCGAAAGTTCTGCTTCAACTTCTTGCAAACCCTTTAACATAAAACCATATTGGCGAATTGTGGCTTCAAGAAAATCGGGTACAAGATTAAATACTATTACCAGTGGTTTTTTATTTTCAAAAGCTAACTTTTGTGAAAATAGCAAAGCCCAATTATCGTGTACTCGCTGATCACGACTCATCCAATAGACTATTGGTCCGTTTGTTTCATTCCCTTTTTGTAGTAAACGAACTCTTTTTTCGTTAATCATTAAATCAAATTTCTATTTCAATTCCTACCGGACAATGATCAGAACCCATTACATCCTTCAATATAAAAGCATCTTTTACTTTTTTCTTAAAATTATCAGATATAAAAAAGTAATCGATTCTCCAGCCAACATTTCTATCTCGTGCACGCGTTACTTGATCCCACCAGGAATATTGTTCCGGCTCGCTGTTAAACATTCTAAAGGTATCACGATAACCATGTGAGAAAAACTTGTCCATCCATTCTCTTTCGATGGGAAGAAAGCCGGACGTTTTTTCGTTTTCTTTTGGGCGGGCTAAATCAATCTCTTTGTGTGCAGTATTAACATCACCGCAAATAATTAATTTTTTGCCTTTGGATTTTAGATCCTCAGCATAATCAAGAAAAGCATCGTAAAAATCTAATTTGTATTTAAGACGTTCATCTCTTGCTTTGCCGTTTGGATAATAAACATTTATTAAAACAAAATTTTGATAATCTGCTATAATAATTCTACCTTCATCATCAAACTTTGGAATTCCAAAACCGTGTTCCACTTTTACAGGTTCTTGCTTTGTATAGATTGCAACTCCGCTGTAGCCTTTTTTAACGATCGATGAAGAAAAATAAGATTTGTATCCATTAATATTTAACAGTTCCTCCGAAAGTTGATCTGGATGGGCTTTTGTTTCCTGCAAACAAAGTATATCAGGACTATCTTTTAAAACCCAATCAATAAATCCCTTTTTCTGAGCTGCTCGAATACCATTAACATTCCAAGAAAGCAATCTGAATTTTTTCATAAAAACAATTCCTAAATATTTTTATAAAGCAAAATTTATTATTAAGCCCCAACTAATTGCACTTACTAATGTTAGGGCAAGTATTTTGGCTGAAGTTTTTAATTCTCCATCTTTAAATAAAACAATTGGTCCAAATCCTGCCCCGGAACTTAAGCCTGCTATTGTTGCCCCGAGTGATAATCCTGTGTGAAGAAATGCCTGTGCAATTGCAATTGATGCGGCACAATTTGGTATCAGCCCGAAAAACGCAACTGCAATTATTTCTATTATAGGATTAAAGTTTAATGTTTCAATCAATTCGGATGAATGAGTATAAAAAATTAAGAGAGAAATAGCAATTGTTATTGCAAAGACCCAAAAATAAATTCTTAGTGTACGTTTTAAACTATGGATAATAATTTCCATATAACGTGTTCTGTGCAGCTCAACATCAATTTGCACTGCGTGCGATGATTTAACTTCAGGGGCTTTTCCCTCATAAAAATTTTTTGAGATTAATAAATCAATAAGATATCCGGAAGTTACACCTATTAGCAATTTTAGACCCAGGATATAAAAGATGTATATTGCTTGCTCACGATTTGCTATCAGCACCGGCAATGCTTCATCAGATGTAGCAAGATATGTTGCAATTAATGTTCCGATTGAAACTTTACGTGATAAAAACAGAGATGTAACGAAAACCGACATTCCACATTCTGGAATTAAGCCAAGCAATGTGCCTGCAAGTGGACCCAGAGGACCCGAAATTTTAAGGAAAGAAATTAAATCCAGCTGCTTTGTATGCGAAAAATATTCCAATGCAAAATAAAGCGAAAATAGGATGGGGATCATTAAGTAGGTATCTGTAAAAGAACCTAAAATGATCTCAACAATATTTGAATGAGAATGTATGTGCATCAAAAGTATGTGTATTAATGAATGTGCAAAAATAAGAAAATCATTAATCAATCAGGTGATATGATACTTGCAGAAATTAATTAAATACTAATCGCCAAACTTGCGTTACAAAAAATGTAATTGTAAATCCCATTATAATTGGAAGAAGAGTAGAAATAACAGTCCACTTAACACTCTTTGTTTCTTTATAAATAGTATAAATAGTTGTTGAACAGGGATTATGAAGCAAGCTAAATATCATCAAATTAATACCCGTTAACATTGTCCACCCACCCGCCTGTAGAATTGAAGCTGTATCAGAAACAGAACTAAGTTCAAACATTACTCCGCTACCTGAGCCAATGTTCATAATACCTAAGTTTGCAACTGTTAGCATTAACACTGTTGGAATTACAATTTCATTTGCAGGAATAGCAATTATGTAAGCTAATAAAATGACTCCGTTTAGTCCAAAAATAAATGCAAACGGACCAGACCAACTTATAAAATGATTTGCAACAGACATGCCTCCGATTGAAATATTTGCAACAAGCCAAATAACCATTCCAGCCGGAATTGCAAAAACTATTGCGCGCCATAAAACAAAAACTGTTCTATCAATTAAAGAAGTATAAAGTGTTTGTAAAATTCTTGGTGGACGATATGGTGGTAGTTCCAGGCTAAAAGCAGAGGCTTCACCTTTTAGCAAACTTTTTGATAATCCCCAAGAAACCAATAAACTAAATGCTATCCCTATGATTGCGATAAAGACAACTGCACCGGCAGAAACAATTCCTGCAAGATAAGCAGGTGCTGCACCACCGATAAATATTGTGGCGATAAGTATTTGTGTGGGCCATCTTCCGTTACACAAAGAAAAATTGTTTGTTATAATTGCAATTAATCTTTCTCGCGGAGAATCAATTACTCGAGTCGCAACTACTCCCGCAGCGTTACATCCAAAACCCATTGCCATTGTAAGTGCTTGTCTTCCGTGTGCACCAACTCGTTTATAAAGCGGATCCATATTAAACGCAACTCGCGGCAAATATCCAAAATCCTCAAGCAAAGTATAGATTGGAAAAAATATTGCCATTGGAGGAAGCATTACACTTATTACCCAAGCCATCGCAAGATAAGCCCCGTCAATCAAAACTCCACTTAACCACCATGGCATAAATGAATCAGCGAATGTTTTTAGTGCAGGATGAAAAGAATCCACAAGCAAATTTGCTATTAAACCAGAGGGAACATTTGCACCTTCTATAGTTACCCAAAATATTACAGCAAGTATTAAAAACATTATCGGAAAACCGAGATACTTGCTAGTAAGTATTTTATCTAAAGTTCTATCTAAACTAAAGGCCGGTTTTTTATCCGGATAAATTACAGTTTTACTCGAAATAGCTGTAGCATTTTCGTAAATGGATTCCATTAAAGTATCGTGTAAATTTTCACCAACCTCCCATCGCAAATTATTTGCAGCAGCTAAAATTGATTCTCTTTTTAATTGTTTATCATCCATACGATATTTTTATTGTCAGCATTATTGAATCTTTACCACCATCTACCATAAAGATTATAATAAACCATATCAAACGCAAAGTCTATTTGATCAAGATCATCTTCTTTGTTCCAATATAGTCTCCAACTCTCAGTTGGTAGAAATAAACACCATTTGCTAGTTGCCGGCTGCCAATTGAAGACTGAAAATCTATTTCGTACGATCCTGCTAATCGATATTCATTAACTAAAGTAGCAACTTCATTTCCAATAATATCATAAATCTTTAACGTTTGCCAACTGCTTACTGGAGACTGCCAATTGATTTTTGTACTTGGGTTAAAAGGATTTGGATAATTCTGTTCTAATGAAAACTTAATAGGGATTGAAGCATCAATCTCAACTTCATCTGAATAAGAAAAAGTTCCATCAAAATCTAATTGCTTTAATCTGTAAAAAGTTTTTTGTTCAAGTGAACTCTCATCCATAAAATTATAATTATTAATTTCAGTAGTTGTTCCGTGTCCATTTACAAATCCAATCTTAGACCAATTTTTCTTATTGCCGATTGCGGATTGTTGATTGAATACTGCTTTTTCAATATCAAATCCAGCATTATTCAATTCACTTGCTGTCTGCCATTTTAATTCTGCTTTCCCATCAACAATAGAAGCTGTAAAGGAAATAAGTTCAACAGGAACAATTCCGTAAACTATTATTCCGATATCATCAATATACCAGCCATCCTGAACTTGTGATCCATCGGATTTTAACTCAAACTTTAGTTTAAATTGATTGGAGTTAAATCCTGTTAGACTAATTTCTTCTTTAACCCAGTTTGTTCTTACACCATCATAAAGAGGTTCGCCGTTTGGCTGGAAAGAACCTGTCCCAGGCTCAGTGTATAAACCTTGCAATGGAAACCATGTTGAGCCGTTATTTGTTGAAGCTTCCACCTGTCCGTAATCCCAGTTGCTTTCAATATCATACTTAGTCCAAAAAGTTAATCGCGGATTTGAATGATTGGTGAGATCAACAGCATTTTTAAGCATCATTGTTACAGTTGCGTTGTTTAAATAGTCACCTATTTTGCTGTCGGTAAATGAAGTTGGCGAACTATAAAATGTCGTGTTTGTTGCTTCCCATTTTTTAGTACTTGGGGTTGCTGTTATATCCCATAGTGTTAATGGATCGTTTGTTGTATCTGCAAAAACAAACATCGGAGTACCAAGTATAAAACTTATTGTATCCTGATTTACAACTGTGCCGCTAAAACTTGATGTAAGTAAAAGTTTAACTGTTACATCGGTTGGTGCGGTTGATAAAACATTAAAAGTTAATGGAGTTGTTAATGCTGCATTACTTCTAGCAGGAATGGAATCAAACTGTGCAGTATTTGCTGTTACATTTATATACGGACTAAGCGAACTTAGTTGTATTTGCAGATTATATGCAGTTGCAAGTCCAACATTTTTAAAAGTACTGTTCATTAAAACATTTTCACCTGGGTCTATAAACTCCTCGCTGTAGCCAGGATCAACTAACTGTGTGTACGCACCTGCAAGATATGTCTGATAAATCATAGTGCTTAAGTTCTGTTGAGCAATTGGAAAAATTTGACTCTGCAGCGGCCAAAAAGCATCTCCTATCTCAATGGTATAGCCATATGTCTTACCTTTTAAGGTTTGTTCACCAAACATCCAATCGCGTATACTGCCATTTGATGGATAGCCTAAAAGCTCTGAACCGGAACCATAAGCATAACCACTCTTAGAGGTAAGCAGAGAGGCAAATTCCCTGTATGCTAATGAGTCTGGTGTTTCTGCATCTATATATCCCCACGGATATAATATATATCCGCCATAAGTATGCATATTAAAATATGTTTTATAACTTCTTAAAGTTGCAAGATCTCTTATTGCCTGGCACTCAGGTTCAGAAAAAGCTGAAGGACCTCTGTATGTTTCACTACTTGGCGTCGGACTTGAACCGATGTTGTCGTATCCCCATTGGTAGCCAAAATTTCTATTCAGATCCACACCAAAACTTCCATCACCATTGTTTCTTCTGTTTTTTCTCCACATTCCACCACCAGAAGGATCAGTTGAACGATTATATTCATATCCATCTGGATTAAAACATGGCACACAATAGATTTCGCGATTATTAACTAGATAAGTAACCTCTGGATCTGTTCCATAGTTTTGAAGTAAGTACCACATATAATACATAAGTGTTGCCATTGATTGAGGCTCACGTGCATGAACAAGTGCATCAAAACCTACTGGTGGTTCACCTTCGTTTATTGTTGGATTATCTGAAATTTTTACCGCCCAAATTGTTCGTGATTGCTGACTTGTTCCAATCGAATATTTTTGTGTGATGATGTTTGGATACTGTGCATACATTGAATCTAAGTTAGCAGCAATTTCAGCAAGCGTGTAATAGCCGCCCATCGAACCGAAACCGAACCCATCCACATTAAAATTGTTTTTGCTTTCAGCTAAGTATATTTCTCTGTCGCTATCACTTGGTTTTGCCTGCTGGTTATAAAACGATTTCCAATCATCTATTAAAACCGTATAACTAAATCCTAATGAATTGATTTTATCTAAATCATCTTCGCTTACAAAGAAATTAAGATTATTACTTTTACTTAAACTTGAATGTTCAAGGTCAATTCCGTTTTGGGCTAGTATAATAAAATCATTTGGACTTGTGATTGGGATGCTTATTTGTTTGTAATTCTGTGCGGAAATTGTGATTGAGAAAACCAAAAACGTGATAGTAAAAAGAGATTTCATATAAGACCGCTCCTTAAGAAAAGTTGTACAACTAAAATAACCCTAAACTTTTAGAATTTCACCTTCAGATTTTGCAATAGTTACAGCACCGCAGCTATCACTCCAAACATTAACAGTGGTTCTGCACATATCAAGTAATGGATCAACTGCTAAAATTAATCCAACTCCTTCTAATGGTAATCCGACTGCTGTGAGAATTACAGAAATCATTACTAATCCTGCCATAGGAATTCCCGCTGCACCAATTGATGCAAGAAGTGCGGTAAAAACAACAATTGCTTGTGAAAGAATACTCATTTCAACTCCGTAAGCTTGAGCAATAAACATCGCTGCAACACATTCGTACAGTGCAGTTCCATCCATATTAATTGTAGCACCAAGCGGCAAAACAAAACTGGAAATTTTATTAGAGACACCTGCATTATTTTCTATTGCATCAATAGTAAGCGGAAGTGTTGCTGATGATGAACGAGTTGAAAATGCTGTTAACAATGGTGTTGATAACGCTTTAAAGTGCTTTAATGGATTTACTTTTCCAATTGTTCTAATTATTAACGGAAGAGTAATTGTTGCATGAATTATTAAACCTATAAGAACAGTTGAAACATATTTACCCATACTTCCGAGTACTTCACCAAGATTATCTCTTTGCTCGGCTATTACACCTACAACAATTCCAAGAATCCCGAGAGGAGTAAATAGAATTACAAAATGAGTAAGCTTCATCATTACTTCAAAGCCTGAGTTAAAAAAGGTTGTTAAAAAATCTTTATACTCCTTTTGAATTTGAGTAATAAAGTATCCAATCAGGATTGAAAAAAATATTACCGCAAGCATATCTGCAGAGGACAAGGCTTCAAAAATATTTGTAGGTACCATTCGCATAATTACATCACCAATATCACCTGAACTAGCAGCAAGTTGTGGTACTTCTTTTTTTAATCCAAGATCTGCACCAACGCCCGGTTGAATAAGATTTACAAAAAATAATCCTGTTATTATGGCAAACAAACTTGTTGAGATATAATAGGCAAATGTTTTTAATCCAAGTCGGCCAAGATTTTGTGCATCGCCAATGTTTGTTACACCAGAAATTATTGAGGTAAGTATTAAAGGAACAATTATCATTTGAAGGGCACGCAAAAAAAGTTTGCCCATCCACGTTACATACTTTGCATAGTCTGGAAAAGCTATTCCGAAAATGACTGCTACAATTAACGCAATTAATATCTGCCAGTGAAGTTTTATTTTAAGCATAAGTACTATTTATTTTTAAGATCCCGAGAGTATCATTATTTGATTGTCAGTCCCACTGCCATAGGCACCCCTTGGGGAGAAAGTGGGAATCCATTCCATTGTTAAAAAATTAGATTCCCGTTTACAAGGGAATGACATTTGAATTACTTATAATATATTTTTCAAAATTTCATCACAAACAGCATAACCCTTGGATGTAAGTTTTATCCAATTATTATCAATAGTTAAATGATGTTCATTCTTTAATAATTCAAAATATGAATTATTTTTTTTAATCCAATCATCAGAAAACTTATTTCTGTAATCATTAAGCTCTAAACCTGAACTGCGAAGGGCGAGCATAACATACTCTTCATGCATTTGTTCTTTAGATATAATTTCTGAATTCATAATTGCGTGATTGTTTAATTCGATTTCAGAAATATATTTTTTTAAACTTGAGTAATTCCACCAACGTTTACCATCCATAAATGAGTGTGAAGAGGTACCGAAACTTAAATAGTCTCTGTATCTCCAGTAAGCGTTATTGTGCACACACTCAAATCCCGGTTTTGTAAAGTTAGAAACTTCATATTGATAAAAACCTTTTGATAGAAGAAAATCGATTGTGGTTTCGTAAAGGTCTGCATCGTAATCTTCATCCTGCATTTTTACATCCCCATCTAAAACCATTTTATTTAGGATTGTGCCTCGTTCAAGAATCAAACTGTATGTGGAAATATGCTTTATAGGAAGCGCAACAGCAGTTTCAAGATTTTTAATCCATTTTTCTTTTGTTTGATTTGGAAGATTAAAAATTAAATCTACGCTTATATTTTCAAATCCAATATCTGCCGCATTATTAACTGTTTGGATTGCTGTTTGTTTATCGTGAATACGTGTTAAAAATTTTAATTCATCTTCATCAAAAGATTGAATACCAATACTAATTCTATTTATTCCGGCTTCTTTAAACTTTTTTAATTTTTCTATATCAACAGTGCCGGGATTTGTTTCAATTGTAATCTCAGCGTTATCATCAACAATAAAATATTTTTTTAGTTGATTGATAATATCCGAAAGATATTCGGGTTGCATTAAAGATGGTGTGCCGCCTCCGAAAAATATAGATGTAAAATTTCTATCAGAGAAGTAGAGTTTAGAATAGTACTCAATCTCTTTTTTAAGTGCATTTAGATATGCAGCAATATTATCTGTTGTGATGATAGAATAAAAATCACAGTAAATACATTTGTGATCACAAAAGGGTATATGAATATATAAAGCGCTGTCTTTCAATAATTCTTCTTTGCATAAAATGAAAGATGACATCTTGTAGTAAAGATGTCATCTTCATAATAGATTGTATCAGATATTACTATCAAGGTTTAATTTTGAGTTCTGTAAGAAATTCTAACTTGCTAGAAAGTTGATATGGCGTACTGCCTGATTGCACATTTGAAACGGTTAGTGTTGCCACAAAACATTTATCCTGTTGTGGATTTGTGAGATATGCATTGATATTACTAATTTCCTGTTGTGTAAGCAAAATCTCTAATGGATTGTTTATATAATTTGCCGCAACAAATGTAGGTACAACATATTGAAATAGGACGGTTGTGCCATTTGCCTCATAAAGTGTAAGTGTTAAGTTATTGCCTTGTAAACCTTGGGTTGAATTTATGGTCAAATAGGCAGCTGAGATATATCGGATTTCTTCAAGATTATCTTTGTTATCATCATAATCATCAAAATCAGAAAGACACATATTGGTAGAAATAAAAATGTCGGAACCAGCTCCAATTGTACTGAATTCCGCATCCATCGCAAGTGTTAAATAAGCATCATCAAAGGGATTGCAACTATTAAACGCTAGGGTGATAAAAATAAGACCGATAAGTAAAAATAATTTATATAATTTTTTCATATTCATATTCCTTTAAAAATCTAATGATAAACCAGTTGTAAAAGTTGTAAATTTAGTTAAGTTAACATCAGCGTTTATCACAAAAAATCCCAGTTTAAGAGCTCCACCTAATGTAAATCTAAAATTATTATCACCATCAACTTTAATATTATTTTTTGCATTCCCAGTACCCAGGTATAAATTATTCGGATCTTCAAAATAATATCCAAGGTCCATACTTGTAGTCTCATACTGCAGTCCTCCATAAGCAATAAAAATTCCAGCAAATGTTTTGCTTGCGTGGACGTTAAAAGCAATATTATTAGATTTAATTTTTGTATAGTTCTCAAAATCATTACCAACGTATTCAAAATCAAAATTATTGTAAAAAAGCTGAACAGAAATATCAATAGGTAATAATGGAATATGACTACTAATTTCATGTTTCAGACCAATTCCGAAAACACCAACTTTTGCATCCCCAAACTTTACTTTTGGAAAAAATCTAACCATTAGCTCAGTGTTTAAAGTACTACCGGAAAACTGGTAAATACCAAAAGGAACTGCATTGAGCGCCAAGCCTGCCGGATAAGTAAAAAAACCGTTGCTCCCTAAATAATAACTTGCCCGATTTCCAAAAATTGTGGCTGTAGGCTCAACATTTGATACACCGCTAACCTTGGGATCAGGTTTAAATGTTTTTTGATCATCCGGTATCATTACGTATGACCCAACAATACTAAATTTAAATCCAAAAAGATTTGGCACAGCAGCGTCGTAATATGTACCTGAATTAAAATAAGTACCAAACCAGGTTGAAAGTGGTTTTATATATTCCGAGACCTCATTTGGCGGAAGACTATTAATTTTTACGCCTACTTGAGCGTGTGATGTGGATGATAAAAATATGGAAGTGAGAAAAATTATCACTATAACATTTTTCATTTTGACTCCTTTTAATCAGAATTGCTTTTGCAAACTTCTAAATAAATTACTGCAGATGCAATTAGATTACTTATTTAGTTGAGATTAATTGCTTCGCGCTTTCTATACTTGCTTTACTAAGTTCTTCACCGCTGATAAGTTTTGCTACTTCATTAATTCGTTCAGCACCCGAAAGTTTTCTAATTGAACTTACGGAACGATTATCAACTTGTTTTTTTTCAACTGCAAAATGATTATCTGCCATTCCTGCTATTTGAGGTAGGTGTGTTATACATATTATTTGATGATATGCCGCTAGCTCTTTAAGCGCAGCTCCAACTTTTTGAGCAATTCTGCCGCTAACACCAGTATCAATCTCATCAAAGATTAATAAAGGCAGCTTATCTGATTTTGCAAGAATGGTTTTTAGCGAAAGCATAATGCGAGAAATCTCACCACCGGAGGCAACTTTTGTTAACGGTTTTGCATCTTCACCTGCATTTGTAGAAATATAAAATTCGACTTCATCAAAACCGGCATCAGTATAATTAAAATTTTTATTTTTACTGGATATAAAATTAACTGTGCTTTTTTCAACTTCAGATTGAAAAATATTTACTTTAAATACGGCATCAGGAATCCCAAGCTGCGATAAAACTTTTTTTACTTCGATTTCAATTTTTACCGCAAACTTTTTTCGTACTAAGGAAAGTTTTTCTGCTGCATCACCGGCTGATTTTCTTAATGCACTTATTTCTTTTTCAAGTTTGTTAATTGCAGCAGAAAAATTATCAGCAAGTTCAAATTCTCTTCCAACCATTTCTCTATGCTCGATTATTTTTTGAATTGAGCCGCCGTATTTTTTCTTTAAAAAATTTAAGGATCCAAGACGTTCTCGTTTTTCATCAATCTCTTTTGGATCAACATCTATTCTGGATTTATAACTTCGCAGTGAGTTTGCAAGTTCTTTAACAACAGCCAAAGCAGAATCACATTCGCCTTCAGATTCTAAAAAAGAGTTATCAATTTCTGAAAGCTGATTGAGTTTATGTTTTGTTTCACCAAGTAAATCAATAACAGAAGGCTCACCATCATACAACTTTGTGTAAACATCATCTGTAAGTTCCAAGAGTTTTTCAGAATTTTCCAAAATGTTCAATTCGTTTACAATTAATTCATCTTCCTTTGGTAAAGGATTTATATTATCTATTTCTTTCATTTGATAGATATAAATTTCCTTTTTCTCTTTTAGTGAGTCTTCTTTTGATTTTAATTCTCTTAATTCATTTTGCTTGGAGTTTAAATCTCTATAAATGATTTTATAATCATCAAGCAGTTTTTGATTATTTGCAAACTCATCTAAAAATTCTATGTGGGTTTCAGTTCGCAGTAATGATTGATGCTCGTGTTGTCCGTGAAGATCTACAAGTAAATCACCGAGCTCTTTAACAATGTTTAACGCAACAGGGGAATCATTTACAAAACATCTATTTGATCCTTTAAGAGATATTTCTCTGCGGATTATTAATTCAGGCTGAAACTCTATTTCATTTTCTTCAAGAAGGAATTTTACTTTTTTATTAGTCGCAACGTCAAAAATTCCTTCAACAAAAGATTTCTGCGCACCTTTTCTTACAACTTCAGTAGATGCGCGCTCACCAAGCAACAAACTCATTGCATTAATAAGTATTGATTTTCCAGCGCCTGTTTCACCAGTAATAATATTAAGTCCTTTACCAAACTCAACATTAATATGATCGATAAGTGCGTAGTCTTTTATTTCTAAAGTTTTAATCATAAAATAATTTAATACTTAGTTAAAAATAATCCGTTTTATCTGCAACTTCAAAAACAATGATATTACAATATTTTTTTATAATCTATAATACTTTAAATTTGAACAACTTCTTTTAAACAACAGGGTAGCAATAGTGTGGTAAACAGTATTGGAGTTTTTATGAAAAACCTCTTTTTTTTCAGCCTCTTTATTATTTTAATTGGCAATAATATTTTATTGGCACAAAACCAGGCGTTAAACCAAGAATATCAAAACATCTTATCGGAAATTGAAAATGTTCAACCTATTCTTGCTTCAGTTGTTCCCGATAGTGGTTTGGTAATTCAACAAAATGAGGCTTCATTCAAGCTGATTAGCGGCACAATTTATAGGTTTAATCAAATAGCGGGGGCGGAACGATTGATTTTATTTAAGGGAAAAGGACGATTTCTTTTCTCACCTCCTTCACAAATTGAAAAAGATAATCTATTTAGGTTTTATGAAAAACGGACTTTGGATGAAGAGTTTAATTACCTTGTTTTAATGTATTCAGATGCTTCATTATTAAAATTACCGGGTAATGTTGCCTTTAATCCATCTTCTGATTTATCCGAAGTAAAATATGTTTACCAAAAATTTATTGATTACACTTACAATGAAGACGAAGGATATTTTGACACCGATTTTATGACTTCTTTCCTTAACAATCATACTAACTCTCTTTTCTATGCACATATTGGATTGTCATATGGTGATCCTGTGTTTTTTAAAATTTCACCCTACAGTAGAGAAGAAGTAACTTTTCTTAAAAAAAGGGATATTGGGTTTATTCTTGGCTCTGATTATCAAGAGGTTATTAGCAGCTATTCACTTCAAAAGCCTGATGAAAGTGAAAAAAATTTTAAGGAAGATGTTATTGAGATTAATAACTACAAAATTATTTCAAAGATAGAAGACAATCTGGATTTTAGTGCTAAATGTGAAATTTATTTTGAAAGAAAATATACTAATACCAAATGGATTAGATTTGATCTCTATTATGATCTTCTTGTGGACTCGGTTTTCATAGATGACGAGCGCACTTTTGATTATTACCGTGGTGAAGAAAATCCTGAACTTTGGATAAAGCTCAATCCTTTTTCTGCTAACAATAAAATTACTATTTATTATAATGGTGAATTATTAGAGAAGAACGAGTTAGCCTGGATTGCATTAAAATCACCTGATTATTGGTTCCCAAGATATTCTTATCGTGATAATGTAATGTACGATTTGACTTTTACATATCCAGAAAAGTACAAGCTGGTAAGTATTGGGAAAAAAGAATCTGAAGAACAGTCTGATGATTTTATAACTTGCAGATGGAAATCAGTTGAACCTACTCACAGCGCATCATTTAACATTGGATATTTTGAAAAGTTTGAATTGATGGATGATAGAAATAATAAAGTAAATGTTTTTATATCAAAATCAGGTCATCAAAAACTCGCTAGTGCTCTTGTAGAGTATGGCACTCTTTCCGGGGCTGATATGGATGAAAAAATTGCAACAGATGTTTTAGCAAGTATCCAGTTTTTTGAAGGAATAATAGGTCCTATTCCTTTAAATGAATTACAAGTAACTGAAATACCATATTTACACGGTCAGGCTTTTCCGGGGTTGATACATCTTTCGTTTGCCAATTATCAGGGCATCACTCATGATAAGGCTGATGAAATTTTTAGAGCTCACGAAGTTGCACATCAGTGGTGGGGAATAGGTGTAAATTTTGATTCTTATCATGACCAATGGTTAAGTGAAGGATTTGCAACTTATTCTTCTTTATGGTTTGTTCAGGCAGCCTTTCAAGACAATGAAGTATTCTTTAAAGTTCTTGAAAATTGGAAAGACGAAATTTTTAATAACAGAAAATATCTTTTTAGCACCGGGCAGCAGGCTGGACCAATTTGGCTTGGCAGCAGAACAAATACAAGTGATACTGAAGGCGATTATGCTTTGATAATATATAAAAAAGGAGCCTGGGTGCTTCATATGTTAAGGAACATGTTAATTGATCTTAAAACAATGAATGAAGATCCATTCCAAAAAATGATCAAAGAGTTTTACAAAACTTATTATGGCAAAAAAGCAACAACACTAGACTTTAAAAAGATTACTGAAAAATATTGTGGTCAGGATATGACTTGGTTCTTTAATCAATTTGTTTATGGAACTGAATTACCGACTTACAATTTTTCTTATTCATCAGAAAAAGTTGAGGATGGAAAGGTTGCAGTAACATGTAAAATCATTACGGAAAATGTATCTGAAAACTTTAAGATGTATGTACCTTTAACCATAAAATTTACAGGAGATAGATTTGCAAGAATTAGAATAGAAGTAAAAGGCAAAGAATCGTTAGTAAAATTACCAGTGCTACCCGAAGAACCTGCAGAGATTATCTTTAATGATCTTAATTCAGTGCTTTGTAAAGTTGAATATGATTAAACATTAACTGCTCAGTTTAATTATCTGAGCAGTATCATTTTCTTCGCCTGTAAGAAGCCCGCTGTCCTTAACTGATAGATATAAATTCCACTTGAAAGAGACGATGAGTTTAATTCAACTTCATAACTTCCAGCCGATTTATTTTCATTTACCAGTGTTACAACTTCATTTCCAAGAACATCAAAAACTTTTAATGAAACCTGACTTGAAACGGGCAATTGATATTTAATAACAGTAGAAGGATTAAAAGGGTTTGGATAGTTTTGATGTAATGAAAAACTAGATGGAGAAACCTCAATTACAATTACGTCTGAATAATCAAAGGTACCATTATAATCCATTTGTTTTAATCTGTAGTAAAGAGTATTGTCATTAATATTATCCAGCTCATCGGCAAAGAAATAACTCTGTTGTTCAGTTGTTGTTCCAGAGCCTTCTTTAAATCCGATTAATCTCCAATTAGATTTATCATTGCTTCGTTCAATTTCAAACCCTCGGTTATTTATCTCACTTACTGTAGTCCAATTAAGATTAATAAAGCCGTTTGAATAATTTGCAGAAAATGATAAAAGTTCTATGGGAAGAATTTGAATATTCATATAATCCATAACACCTCGTAAAATTGCATTTGCCGTCGAATCAAATTTTCCTGTGCCTGTGCATTGATACATATCTTCATAAGTAAGTGCCATTATATTTTCACCGTGATTTATCCAGCACCAGCTTTCAGGATATTGCAGTGCGGTCCCCGATGTCCAGCTTACAAAATATGTATATGGTTCAATTCCACCGGGAAAATAATTTCTAACACCATTAATAAAATTCTGCTCCTTTAAAGCATAAGAAGGTGTTGTTCCATTTTCGTGATGATAAACAAAATATCTTGTACACAAAGATGAAGAATGCATATTTAACATTACTTCCATCGGATTTGCTGAAGCCATTAGCTGTATAAATCGCGCTTTAAGTGCAGCAACTTCCGGTTGATGCGGGATCGTATTCCAGTTCGCTTCAAGATCAACATTATTTGCATTTGTTCTTGGATGACCCAATTCAACTCCATCGGGATTATACATTGGAATTATATAAAAAACACAATTAGCTCTTACTGTTTGTGCAAGCTCACTTTCTGAAAATAAAAGATTAATCATTTGCTCAGTTACATAAAACCCTTCTGTTTCCTGCGGATGAGTTCTTGCATGAACGTGAACAGTTCTTTTTCCTGCAACATTATTCGGATCACTTGAGATTATTAATTGCCACAACGGTCTTCCTTGTACGCTCAATCCTATCGAATCGATTTTTACATATTCACTCATTCGCCAGAGTTCAAGGTCCACCAATAAACTATCGTAGCTGTAACCCATATACTCCGGAGATATGTATTGGCCCAAATCCGAACCATCCATCGGATAACCGCATTTATCGTATTCAACAACTGCGCCGTTTATAATGTTAATTTCTTTTTGTGCAAAAGATTGGAATGATAAAAAAAGTATAAAGATCAGAATAAATTTTATTGATAAATGCATTTTAAACCAGTGATTGTGTTGTTAAAAATAAAGAAAGGTTTTGTTAATTGCTCAATTAAACACAGTCTGCCCAAGTTAATTATGTTCTGTAATGCATCATTTTACTTTTGATCTTCTCCGTCATTCTGAGGAGCGTAGCGACTTGCCTACCGGTAGGAAGGCGTGAGAATCTGTTCTTTACTTTGTGTGTCATTCCCGCGAACCTGTCCGCCTTTGGTGGAAGCGGAAATCCATTTCAATTTTTCCTGTCATCCCGAACTTGTTTCGGGATCTGCTTCTAAATTATCCTTATTGCCGACTGCAAACTGTGGACTGAAAACTTTCCTCCCATTTCACCTTTTTCTTCTCTCATTTCCGGAATAAAACTTTTCAAAATCGCAATATCCGCCCTAAAATCGTTAGTACATGTACTAATGACAAAACCTTGCACGGCAATTAATTTTACAACGGCTCTTATAATAAATTATCTTTATTAATTTTCTATGGAGGAACCCGCCATGACAGATCGTCAGGAAAACAAATTCACCATGTACCAGGCAGTAACTTCTCTGCTTGATGCAAACACCGGCAAAACTGCTGCAATGACTGCCTTTGCAACTGCGCTTACCAGCTTTAAGGATATTACCGCCGCTATTAGCGAAAAAAATATCCAGAAGAACACGGCTACCGCAGGTAAAACCACGCTCAAAAACCAGCAGCAATCAGAACTTATTGAATCTGCATTGCCGATAGCCGGTGCGTTGTATGCGCTTGGCAGTGCAACTAACGACCCCCGCATACAGGCTCTTGGCAACTTAAAAAAAGGTTACCTGTCTAACCTTAGAGATACAGAACTAACCGATGTAATTACCAATCTTAAAAATCTTGCTGATAGCTCCGCCGCCCCTCTTGCAGATTACGGAGTAACTTATCCATTATTAACCAAGGCTCTCATCATTTAACAAATATTTTTATAAATATATCTCTTATATTTACGTTAAAAATTTCGGACATCGAATACTGTGTTAAGAATAGGCACTTGCAGCTGGAAGTACGATTCCTGGAAGGGAATTGTTTATACGGATAAAGAAAAGATTAATTACTTAGAAGAATACTCAAAACAATTTAACACAGTAGAAATCGATCAATGGTTCTGGTCATTATCCGAACCAAAAAAAGTTCTTCTGCCTATTGAAAAGGTTGTAGAAGAATATAGTAATTCCGTTCCAGATAATTTTAAGTTTACAATTAAAATTCCAAACGCCGTTACACTAACACACCTCTACAATAAAAATAAAACAGAAATATTAAAACCAAATTCGTTTTTTTTAAGTACAGATATCTTCGAAAAGTTTTTAGAATCACTAAAACCATTAGAAAAAAATATTGGTGTCTTAATGTTTCAGTTCGAATATCTAAACAAGCAAAAGTTAAGCGGATTAACAGAATTTATTGATAGGTTTGAATCATTCATTGAGTTAGCAGATAAAAAATATGTTTACGGAATAGAAATCCGTAATCCAAACTATCTGAATAAACCCTACTTTGATTTTCTTGAAAGAAATAGATTGGCAATGGTATTTTTGCAAGGGTACTATATGCCCCCTATCTGGCAAGTCTTTAACCAGTACAAAGATCAAATCAATTCTACAACGGTAATCAGGCTGCACGGTCCCGATAGAAGCGGCATAGAAAAGAAAACATGTAGTATCTGGAATCAAATTGTAGAACCAAAAGATGATGATCTGAATAAAGTTGCAGAGATAATGAGCTACCTTAAGAATAAGAAAGTTGATTTATATATTAATGTAAATAATCATTTTGAAGGCAGCGCACCATTAACAATTCAAAAACTCAAAAGGCTGAAAAAATAGTATCTATATTATTTCAAATTAAGATTAACCAACCATTCCAAGATACATTCCTCCAAAATAAGGTATCAACCAGATCAGCCAAACTAAAATGCTAAATTTGTGAAAACTGTATCTGAGTTTTTCTTCCTTTTTTAAAACTACTCTTGTAGCCCAAATTGCATGCACGAGCATCAGCCACAAAGCCAACTGACCTGATAGAGTGTGAGGTTCCAGTATATTAAATGGGCCTTTAGCAAGCAAATGCATTGCATACGTTCCCGAAATATCAAACGAAAAACCAATCCAAAATGCGGCAACATGCCAGCCCTTTAAATATTTAATCAGTCTTTCTGACCAAACCCCAAGTGAATAGAAAAGAAGTGCTAATGTAATAAGTATTGTTGATATTAAAACAGGAGTTGTCAATCTATAATTTCCTCGCAACAACAACTACAGTTTTAATTGTTTCAACCACCCCGGAGTTATCATTTAACGCCTCAAGAAAGATGATGTAAATCCCCATTCGCAGTGCGTGGTTTTCATCATCAAGTCCATCAAATATTACAGAGCCGTTTGAGCCACTCGCCTTGTTGTTAATCAATGAACGGACTAATCTTCCTTTGCTGTCAAAGATTTTTATTCTAACCTGTGCGGTTGCTTGCGTAAGATTGTAATTGATAACAGTATAATCTTCAAAGCCATCGTTATCAGGTGAAAAAGGATTTGGCTCAACAGAAATGTTTGCTGATTGATTTAAGTTTTCTGCAAAGATACTGTTCTGATTACCCGGGGTACCCCCGAGTGAATTTACAGAAGTGCTCCAGTTTAAGGGATCATTACCGTTAAGATTTGGATTTATTCGTTCTAAAGATTTTCCTTTTGTTGATGCGATATTTTTGTTGTTCCATTTATCATTATAAACAACGGAATCAATTACATTGCCGCGAACATCTTTTAGTAAAATTAATTCGCCAGTGTTTACAAGTCCTAAACTTGATTCTCCAACAATATTTTTATTTTGATATTCAAAGAGATTATAAGCAGTTAATGCAGAGGAATCAGCCATTAAAATAAAATATTGCTGCGGTGGAATGTTAAAACTTGTTTCAATTAATTTATTTGTGTTGCTGTTTTCATCTTCAAATTTCCATCCGCCAATATTTATTATTTCGGAGCTGAGATTATAAAACTCAACATACTCACTAGCATTTGTTTCAGGATCGTACATAATTTCATTTATTACAATTGCGTTTCTTGAATAAGAGGGAACATTAAAGATTGAGTTTTGTATGCCCGGCGTACTTCCATTTTCATCAAGTGATGTAACCCAATTAGTGCTGTCGTTAGTTTCAATGGATAGAGAAATTCTTTCTAATGAGTATCCTTTTTTGCCGCCCCAGCTTGAGCGATAGAATAAACTATCTATAATTCCATTTCTAAAATCATAAATAACGACTCCGTCGGCAGTGCTGGCAAGACTGCCAAAATTAGAGTAAAATATTTTTGCTGTTGTATTCGGATGTGCAGAGTTAAAGGATGTGTCTTTTGCAACAATAAAAATTTCATTCGGCTCAATGATAACATCATCGTTAGTAATAAAATCTTTAGATGGAGTTGTGAGCACATCACTTATAAACCAATTATTTATGTTTATGTATTCTGTACTTGTATTAACAAGCTCCACCCATTCGGGATCGCCGTCGGCAGGATTGTACATTACTTCATTTATCTTAACAATATTTTGCGCAAAGCCCGGTTCGATTGATTTTTCAAAATAATTATTCAGAGTATCTTCATCCGATAAATAAATAACTCGTACTGCTGTTAATATCTTATTTTGCAATGATTGTATTTGCGATGTTGATGTAACGGAAAGTGAATCACCGGGATTTAAATTTGCAGTTGCAACGGAGCTTAACAGCAAATTAACAACATTGTTAGAGTCAGTATCGATGTAAAATTCTGTAATAAAATTTTGTGCAGATTGATTACCGTTGTTTTTAATCTTTGCTGTAACCGAAACATTTTCGCCAAGCGTCGGGAACCGTGGGGAGAAAGAAATTTCCGAAACCGACAAATCATATTCCTTTGGAGTAATGCTGTTAACTCGTCCCGGTGTGCTTTGCTCTATATCATTACTGCTCGCCCAATTAAACTGATTGTTTGATGCTGCAGTCGAAGAGATGCGTTCCAATGAAAACCCATTTGTTCCGCCCCATTGATTTGAATAAAATACTGAGTCAATTGCAAGTCCACGATTATCTTTTAACACTACACCATCTCTATCATTATTAAAAGAGGGAAGCGATAATTCCAAAATTGGTGCAGGCACATATCTATGATAGTTTGTAATTGATGAATCCCTGGTTAAAACAACATAGCTGTTTGCGGGAATAATAAAATTTTGTGTTATTGTTGCTTTAGCTGGAGTGGTAACAACATCCCAGATGGTCCAGTCTTTTAAATTGATATCAACATTGGAATTGTTGAACAGCTCAATCCACTCAGGCTCGCCGCCAAATGGTGCAAACATAATTTCATTTACAACAATTATTTGATTTGGGAAACCGGGTTCGATTGTTTTGTATAAAGAATTGTTAGTTGTGTCTTGATCCTGAACAAATAATACCTTTATGAAAAATGCTTTTTTATCTTGAATATTTTGAATGACATGAGTGAACTGATAAACAGCAGAATCAGCTGCTGTAAGATTTAGAGTAGAAATTGATTCAATAAATAAATCAGGAATTGAATCAAGATTAGTGTCCCCATAAAGATCAATTGAAAATGAAGCTGTATTTTTCCCGATATTTTTTATTGATGCGGAGATGTTAACGTTATCTCCAAGCAACGGAAATTGTGGATTGTACAAAATATCATCGGTAAACAAATCAAAATCTTTTTGAGTAACAGAATTAAATGTTCCGGGCGTAGCTTTAAAAATACTTGCAGATGATTTCCAATTTATTGGATCGTTACTTGGCTCCCCAACAGAAACTCGTTCTAAAGATTTTCCACCAACACTTCCGCCCCAAGCAGGCAAGTAGGAAACAGAATCTATAATAGTACTATTAAAATCCTTTAAAACAACATTGTCTCCAGTGTTGTTCAAAGTAGGAATAGTTGCAGTGATTATTTGCGAAGGCACACTATAATAATTTAGAATTGATGAATCATGAGAAATTACAAGAAAGGAATTTGCTTCAATAAATTTATTCTGGCTTGTAATTGTAATTGTTGTTGATGCATCGGAGAGCTGCCAGTTTTTTAGATTGATTAAATTTGCAGTCTTATTATAAATCTCAATCCACTCCGGTTCCCCTGTTGATGGTGCATACATTATTTCATTGATTACGATGTCATTAAAAATATTTCCTGGTGGAGAGACTGTAAATTGATTTATTAAAATATTGTTTGCAGGTATTTGATCTTCTAAAAACGTTACGCGTGCTATTATTTGATAAAGATTTGCAGGAAGAGAACT
Organism: Ignavibacteriales bacterium; assembly: GCA_016709765.1. NCBI lineage: Bacteria > Pseudomonadati > Ignavibacteriota > Ignavibacteria > Ignavibacteriales > Ignavibacteriales bacterium. The sequence continues at coordinate 105,346 of JADJMD010000015.1, read as the reverse complement.
TAGAGTTGTTGTTGCAGTACTTGAATCACTAGCTGCAAGATTAGTATAGGTTTGATTAAATATTCTTTCACTTAAATCTGCAACTGAATCTTTATTAATATCATTAAAAATTTCTATTGAATAATTTGCAGCGCTTAATACTCCGTTGTTTTTAACTTTTGCGGAAATCATTATATCATTACCGGCAACTGGTATTGAAGGAGAAAAAGTTAGCGAACTTAATTGTAAATCGTAATTTGTTGGGGTAACTGTGTTTATATATCCTGGAGTACCATTTGTAATCAGTGAGTTTGCCCAATTTGTTGTAAGTGAATCACGATTTAAAATTATCTTCTCATCTGAAATAGCTGTAGCGTTGTTAGCGGAATAAAAATAATAATCAACTGTATCAGCAACAGAATTAAATAACCACAACGGTCTGCTTGTTGTGTTTGCCATTCCCGATGCACCGAATGAATTATCAGCAATCTTTATAATCAAAGCATTTGCTGGAACCAGCCCGTTATAAATTCCTGTTGCTATGTCATAGTCATTTTCAAATATAATTGCATAAGAATTAGGTAAAAGTGTTGTTCCAAACCCTGCATCAATTAATTGATCTGCAGTTGAAGTGTAATATTTTATACTGTAACCATTAAGATCAACAGACAGTGTGCTGCTGAGATTATATATTTCTATGAACTCATTGTTGCCCGAAGTTGGGGAAAACATAATTTCGGAAAAAATTAAAAGAGTATCGGTTTGTGAAAAAGTTATATTAAAAATAAATATAGAAAAGAAGAAAATTTTCTTGATCATACCACACTCAAAAATATTTTGCTGATTAAACTTTTGTTATTGTTTTTTAGGTTTAGGATCTTTTGAAGCAATAAACTCAAACCATTTTGTGGGCAACATACGCAATATTTTTGCCCCAAGTGTTGTAGCAATAGGAAACTCAATTATATGTTTATCTTTTTTTAATCCATCAATAATAATTTTGCTTGCTTTTTCTACACTCATAAGAAATGGCATCTCAAATTCATTTTTATCAGTCATTGCTGTTTTAACAAAACCAGGCTTAACGGTTACAACCTTTACATTATACTTTTTAAGTTCGATTCGTAAACTCTCTAACAAAATAGTTAACGCAGCCTTGCTTGCAGAATAAAATCCACTTTTGGGAAAACCTTTTCCATCTCCAAGACTTGAAACCCCAATTATTACTCCGCGTTTTTCTTTAATAAATTCCGGCAGCAGTTGTTCGATACAATAAACCGCACCAAGTACATTTGTGTTAAAAGTAGTTTCAGCATCTTTAGAGTTGTAATCCAAAACGCTTGATCTGTAAGCAACGCCCGAATTAAGAAAAGCGATATCAATCTTTCCAAAATCTTTTTTGATTTCCGAAATAGTGCTCTGAACTTCTTCCTTAATCGTTACATCGCATATATAATATTTTATATTGGATGTAGATTGAATTTCACCGGCCAGCGATTCCAGTAAATCAGCCCTTCTAGAAATTAAAGCAAGTTGGACCCCTTCATTCGCTAAATCCTTAGCAATCTGATAACCGATTCCCGATGAAGCCCCGGTTATTAAAATAACGGAATTTTTAAAGTTCATAATAAATCTGAGTTTTAGTATGCAGCAAATAATCGAATTGAAGTGTCAAAATCAACTAAAATGTAAATAAAAATTCAGGTTTATGGGCTAAGTGGGAATAAAAAATAAAAATCAAGTTGCGATAAAAAGTATTTTTACCTTATATTTTAGATAACAATAGCAAAAATTATTCCAATGGCAACTGATAAAATATTTGCAATAAATGACGTTTTAGTCAGAGATGACATTGTAGAAATTCCCTTTTCATGTGATTTAAGGAAGTGCAAAGGTGCTTGCTGCACTTTGGAAAGTGAGCTAGGTGCGCCAATTAGTAAAAATGAAATTGAAGAGATTGAGAAGATATTACCTATTGTAAAAACATATCTTACTCAAACAAATATTGATACGATTGAAGAGCAAGGTTTCTACGAAACAAAAGATGATGAAATCATGATTACCAGTGTAAACAATAAAGATTGTGTATTTTCGTTTTATGATAACTCCATTGCAAAATGTTCAATTGAACGAGCATTCTTTGACGGTAAAGTGGGTTTTAGAAAACCTATATCGTGTCATCTTTTTCCGATTAGAGTTACAGATTTTAGCGGTGATGTTTTACGTTATGAAAAATTTAGTGAGTGTGCCCCCGCATTAGAAAAAGGGAAAGAAGAGAACATCACAATCGCAGAGTTTTGCAAAGAATCTTTAGTACGATTATATGGGGAAAATTGGTATAAAAAACTTATGAACTATTCAGGTAGATAAAATGCTTTCACTCAGTCAAAGGCTTACCCAAAGCCAAAAACTTTCACCTCAGCAGATTCAGTATCAGAAGCTGCTGCAATTAAACACTCTTGCTTTGGAACAGAGAATTAAAACCGAACTTGAGATGAATCCTGTTCTTGAAGAAGAAATGGAAATGACTTTAGAGCAGGATGATAAAGAGAAAGATTCCGACTCCGATTCTGAAAAGGAAGATGAGTTTTCTGATAAGGACAATGAAGAGTTTGATCTAGAAGATTATTCTAATGATGATGATTTTGACCACGAAAGAATTAACAGAAGTGCGGATGAAGAAATTTATCAGCCTCTTGCTCCTCAAAGAGAATCACTTAGTGAACATTTAACGGATCAGTTACGACTGCTTAATCTTGAAGAAAATCTTTTTATTCTTGGTGAAGAAATAATAGGCAATCTTGATGAGGATGGATATTTAAAACGTGATCTTGTAGAAATACTTAATGAGCTTGATATGTTTGAACACATTAAAATTGATGCTCAAACAGGTGAGGAAATTTTAAAACGTATTCAAAAATTTGATCCAATTGGCATTGCTTGCAGAAGTTTGCAGGAATGTTTGACTGTTCAGTTACGTGAAAGTAAATCCGATCCATATACAAAATTTCTTGCGATCAAGCTGCTTGAAAATCATTATGATGAGTTTACAAAAAGAAGATTTGATCTGATAAAGAACCGAATGAATTTTACGGATGAAAGTTTGCGCGACACGGTTGCTCTCATTCAAAGCATGAATCCAAAGCCTGGTGAAGGAAATATTTCATCAATGGAAAGCAATCAGGTTACTCCTGATTTTCTTGTAGAAAAAGTTGATGAAAACTGGATTATAACTTTAAATGATAGAAGTATGCCTTCCGTTACAATAAGTAAACATTACCTAGAGATGATAGATTCCAACAAACGCGGAAAGAAAAATCAGCGTGAAAAAGAAACGTATAAATTTTTAAGAGAAAAATTTGAATCGGCAAAATGGTTTATAGCGTGCATTCAGCAGCGCAGGGAAACTTTAATGAAAATTATGCGCGCAATTTTAGAAAGACAGTATGAGTTTTTTGAAAAAGGTCCAAAGCTTTTAAAGCCGATGATTTACAAAGATATTGCTGAAGAAATTCAAATGGATATTTCAACAATCAGCCGCGTTGTTAATGGTAAATATGTTCAAAGTCCGATGGGTATACACGAGTTAAAATATTTTTTCAGTGAAGGTTTATCGACGGATTCCGGTGAAGAAGTTTCTAATAAACATATCCGCGAAAGGCTTAAAGAGATTATAGAAGATGAAAATAAAAAAGCACCGCACAGCGATGACAAACTTGCAGAACTCCTGAATGGAGAGGGAATACATATAGCAAGAAGAACAGTTGCAAAATACCGCGAACAGCTGAAACTACCAGTTGCAAGATTGCGTAAGCAAATGATGTAATGAGCTATTTTTTTGATGTTCTAACTTTAATTCTTCTTTTTGCGCTTTACGGATTTATACATTCAATTCTTGCATCCAACCGAGTAAAATTATTTATCAAAAAAATTTTTGGAAAGCTAATAGCTTTTTATCGTTTGTTATTTAATGTGTTAGGAGTTGTTGGCTTATATCTTATCTGGGATTTAGCCCCGCACCCACCATTACAAATTTATAAACTTCCACCGCCCTATGATTATCTTGTTTTGATCCCACAATTAATTTCTCTAATCGGAATGTTTTGGTGTTTTAAATATGTGTGCTTTAAAGAATTTATCGGATTAAATCAGGTTGATCGATATTTAAAAAATGTATATTCAGATAATGAATTAGATGAAAACTATACTATGCGAATTGCGGGACCATATAAATACAGCCGACATCCAATTTATTTTTTCTCAATTATCTTTTTACTTTTTAGGGCAGAGATGGATTTGTTTTACCTCACAATGTTCATTTCGTTTACAGCCTATTTTTACATCGGTTCATACTATGAAGAAAAGAAAATGGTTAGCTTGTTTGGCGAGGAATACACAGATTATCAAAAGAAAGTACCAAAAATTTTTCCAGTAAAGTTATAACTTTCATTCCGCCGTAGGATGGAACCTCTTTAAATTATGATTAACAAAAAAAATGATTAGAAAGAATATAAAATGAAACAAAAACTTAGATCAACAACTGTGCTTGGAATTGTACATAACGGAGTTGCGGCACTTGGTGGTGATGGACAGGTTTCGCTCGGCAACACGGTGATGAAACACAATGCAATGAAGATTAGAAAAATTGCAAATGGCAAAGTGCTTTGTGGTTTTGCAGGCGCATCGGCAGATGCATTTACGCTTATGGAAAGATTTGAAGATAAGCTGGAACAATACCGGGGAAATGTTAATCGTGCTGCAGTTGAACTCGCAAAAGATTGGCGCACAGATAAATATTTGAGAAAATTAGAAGCGATGCTCGCTGTTATATCCAATGATACTGCACTTGTAATTTCTGGTACCGGAGATGTTATTGTTCCTGATGATCAAATAGTTGCAATAGGTTCAGGTGGAATGTATGCACTCGCCGCCGCACAAATGTTAAAAAAACACAGCAAACTTTCCGTTAAAGAAATTGTACACGAAGCTCTTAAAACAGCATCTGATATTTGTATTTACACAAATGATAAAATTAATGTAGAGGTTATAGAATAAATTATGGAACAAAAATCTTTTGATATGAAAATTTTCACTCCTTCACAGATAGTAAAGGAACTTGATAAATATATAATCGGTCAAAACGAAGCTAAACGCGCAGTTGCAATTGCGATTCGTAATCGCTGGAGGAGACAACAGGTTACTGATTTTCTTCGCGAAGAAATAATGCCGAACAATATTATTCTTATCGGACCAACAGGTGTTGGTAAAACAGAAATAGCACGCAGACTTGCAAAACTATCCCAGGCTCCATTTGTAAAAGTTGAGGCATCAAAATTTACAGAAGTTGGATACGTTGGAAGAGATGTTGAATCAATGGTGCGCGATCTTATTGAAGTTGGTGTTAATCTTGTAAAAGCTGAAAAAGCTGTTGAAGTGCAAGCAAAGGCAGAAGAACTTGCTGATGAAAGAGTGCTTGATTTATTAATTCCGCCTGTTCGAAAAACTAAACCTGCACCAGTTGCTCAGGAAAATGAAGAGCAGCAGTCTGCAAATGGGGAAGAGAATGAGGCCTATCAAAATCAAAAAACACGCGAGTGGATGAAATTAAAAGTTAAAAACGGCGAAATGGATGATAAGATGATTGAGTTTGATTCACAGGCACAATCATCAATGGGTATGCAGGTACTTGGGCCTTTTGGTATGGATGATATGGGAATTAACATTCAGGAAATTATGGGCAACATAATGCCTAAGAAGCGTAAGAAAAGAAAAACTACTGTTAAAGAAGCAAGACAAATTCTTGCACAAGAAGAAATGCAAAAGCTTATTGATATGGATGTTGTACAGAAAGAAGCGATTGAACGTGTTGAAAACTCAGGTATGATATTTATAGATGAAATTGATAAAGTTGCCGGCGGCGGAAAAGCTCAAGGTCCCGATGTTAGTCGTGAAGGCGTACAACGTGATCTTCTTCCGATTGTTGAAGGATCAAACGTAAATACTAAATACGGCGTTGTACGAACTGATCACATTTTGTTTATTGCTTCAGGAGCATTTCACGTTTCAAAACCATCAGATTTAATTCCGGAATTGCAAGGCAGATTTCCAATACGTGTAGAGCTTAATAGTTTAAGCGAAGATGATTTTGTTCAAATATTAACAACTCCGCAAAATGCATTGTTAAAACAATATGGTGCACTTCTGGAAACTGAAGGTGTGAAATTAAGTTTCAGTAAAGATGGAATAAGAGAAATTGCCCGCATCGCAACAGAAGTAAATGAACAAGTTGAAAATATTGGCGCAAGAAGATTGCACACGATCTTAACAACACTACTTGATGAAATACTTTTTAATGTCCCGGATATAATTCCATCAAAAACCGTTAAAATTGATGCAAAATTTGTAAAAGATAAATTAGAAAAGATTGTTAAGGATAGAGACCTTAGTAAGTTTATATTATAAACAATCCCATTCTAAATAGATGACATCTTTCAAAAAGATGTCATCTATAAATTGTTTGATAATCGGCAAATAATCCCTTCTTTACTTTCAGTCAGTCCTTCCATAAGTTTAAACCATCATTTATTTCATAGGGGTTCTTTATGAAAAAGTTCGGATTAATTTTCATTTCTTTGATTTGCTTCAGCCCATCAATTACAATTGCTCAATGGGAAATGAGATATCCTACACAGCCCACCTCTGGTATTAATGATATTTACTTTATAAGTCAATCATTTGGATTTGCGGTAAATAGTTCAGGAAGTATATTAAAAACAATCGATGGTGGTTTGAATTGGAATATTATCAAACACTATCAAAGAGATTATTTATCCGAAATAAAATTTATAGATAGCCAAAATGGATTCTGCATTTCGCCTCATTCTTATATAGGTGATTCAAGAGATTTTATATTTACAACGGATGGAGGCAGTTACTGGGAATCAACATATCTTGGAACAAGTGACGCAATAACTTTTTTACCTTTATCAACATCAGAAATAATTAAAAGCGGAGATCAGGGAACAATATCAAAACTAGATAATTTTTTTGGACTTTGGAGTGAGCGTTATCGTATGCCTACATATTTTGAATGGGACATTGACGTGCCATATGGAGATATAAAACAATTCGAAAAACTAAACTCGGGAAGAATTCTTGCGCTCGGTTCAAGTTGGAAAGCTTTCCAGGTAAATGTAATAACTGATTCAGTTGCGTTTATTTTGTATAGCGATGACAATGGTGGCACTTGGGATTCTTTATGGTGTGATCTGCCAGAGATTTTATCAACGTTCTCATTTACTGATAATAATTTTGGTTGGATGGGTGGAAATGAAAATAAAATTTATCAAACCACCGATGGTGGAATTACCTGGCAACTAAATTATTCAGAAATAAATCCTGATCCCTACAGTTCAATTGCTAAAATTAAAGCAATAGATCCTTTAACAGTTTTTGCTGTTACTACAAAGGGAAAAATTATTTCTTCTTCAGATGGAGGAGTAAGTTGGGATACTACCTCTATCGTTCCTTACTCCTACTATGAATCCTATTTTAATCTCCATTTTATTAATTCTCAAAAAGGATTTGTTTTTGGCTCGGATTTATGGATAACTACAAACGGCGGAACCAACTGGAATAAGGTTGATAATTCAATAAAACCTAATTTTATGAAAATTCAATTCTTAAGTACTCAACTGGGTTTTGGAATAGGTGGAGATGGCTATTATGGTGGATCTTCTTTTTATAAAACTTCGGATGGCGGATATAGCTGGGCAAAATTGTATGATGGAAATCTAAATAGTTCCTTCAATGGATTTTTTATGCAGGATTCACTTATCGGCTGGGTAACTGAATTTAATCAACTTTTTAAAACAACAAATTGCGGTTATGATTGGACAGAAGTTTTTGTTGATACTTTATTAGAGTTTATAAGAGGTGTAGAATTCTTTAATAGAGAATTAGGTGTTCTTTTTGAAGTGCGTCAGAACCTGAATGATTACACATTAAATTATCTTACAACAGATGGCGGAGAAACCTGGCAAAAGTATCAAATGGGTGATCAACCCTTTCTAACTTCTTTCCTAAAAATAAAACGAACCGATCCTTCGCATATCTGGGTTGTTAATCAACAAGGTGTATGGCTTTCAAGAGATACCATAAAAACCTGGGCAAAAATTAGTTCCGAAGTTGAAGGGTGGGCTGCCGGTTTTGATTTTCTTGATTCTCTTAATGGATGGGTTGCACATATTGATGGCCAGCAGGATAAAATTAAATTTACTAAAGACGGCGGATTAAGTTGGACAACACTAATGAAACCATATATGGTTCAAACTCAGGATTTAGTGATTGATGGAAGAGATTATTTTGGGAGCATTAATGTTACAGTTGCGGGATTGGAAGGAAGTCTTTTTAGATATTTAGAGGATTGGAATTACGCTTATCAGCAAAATAGCTTTACAAATGGTTGGCTTATGTCCATTTCTATTTACAGGGATGGAAATACTGCCCATAAGTGGATTGCGGGTAGCGGAGGGTTAATTCTCTACAATAATGAATATATAACTAATATAACTGAACAAAACCCAGAACAATTGTCAGAATTTAGATTATATCAAAATTATCCAAACCCATTCAACCCAAGTACAAAAATAAGTTGGCAGGCGCCAATAGGCGGTTGGCAAACATTAAAAGTTTATGATATTCTGGGAAATGAAGTAGTAAAACTTGTGGATGAATATAGAAATGCCGGCAGATATGAAGTAAACTTTGATGCTTCTAAACTATCATCTGGAATTTATTTTTATCGTTTACAGACTGGATCTTTTATTGAAACTAAGAAAATGTTATTGCTAAAATAATTTGCATAATAGTATGTTAATTTTAAGTGAAAAATTTAAAAATTGATTTAATGGAAGAATTGTTAAATGAGAAAAATTAGTTGCTTACTTCTGATCTTTTGTATCGGATTTTACCCTAATTCATTTGCTCAAGAAAATAAACAAAACAAGGGTTTAGAAAATTTAGGGAACCCTAATTTCACTAATCTAAATATCAACAACATTTCTACTTTCTTCTATAATAATGGTATTTCAGATATATCTAATATGGGTAATTCTGGATTCGTTTATCCGAAAGGTACTGGTAAAACTGCTGTATTTTCATCAGGATTATTATGGGGGGCATTAGTGCCTGGTGATCCTCAGCCACGTGTTGGTGGTAGTGCTTATAGAAGCGGATTAAAGGGCGGAAAAATTATTGCAAACGGTGTTGCAGAAAATCCAAACTTAAATCATGTAAGAATTTATAGAGTTCGACGTGATGTGTATCCCGGTGGACCATTTATAGATCTATCTTCAGAAATATATGATGAGGGAAAGACTGAACAGCAAATAAGGGATCAGTATGAAAAAGATTGGTTAGACTGGCGCGCGATTGATGGTGCCCCATTTGAAGATAAAAATGCGAACGGTATTTACGAACCAGCCATTGATATTCCAGGAGTGGTAAATGCTGATCAAACAATTTGGTATGTAGCGAATGATTTAGATTCCACGCTAACTGCATATCTGTATGGAACATTGCCACTTGGTATTGAACTTCAGGTAACTGCCTGGGCATATAACAATGATGAATTCCTAAACAATGTTCTTTTCAGAAAATACAAGATGATCAATAAATCCGGGACACCATTTAATGACGTTTATGTTTCTATGTGGGCAGATATTGATTTGGGTGATGCTGGTGATGATTTAGCCGGATGTGATACAACACTAAATCTTGGTTACGTATATAATGTACAGGAACGTGATGATGTATACTATCCTGGATCGCCGCCTGCTTTGGGTTTTAGTCTTTTAAAAGGTGCAACCATTTCAGAAAATTATAATCTACCAATGACAGCGCATTATTTTTTCTATGGCGGATCTCAAGATTGGGGGGACCCACCCCAAGGTTATCATGATGGCTCAACTGAGTTTTATAACTTTATGCGTGGTAGAAACCCTCACACCGGCGACCCATTTATCAACCCAATTACAGGGAATCAAACATCATTTGCACTTTCAGGTGATCCTCTAACAAATAATGGATGGCTGGATTTAATTGGAGGTGATAGAAGAAATGGAATAGCCTCTGGTCCTTTTCAGATGGCAGTGGGGGATACGCAGGAAATTGTTATTGCAGAAATTGCAGCTCTTGGATTGGATAGATTGGATTCATTTAGAAAATTGAAAAATTTTACTGCTCTGACTAAGAGTTTTTATGATTCCGGGATGAGCAATGTGTTCATCAATAAAACTCAAACCCCAAAAGCAGAAGTTAAAAGCACTATTTCCCAAATCAAGATAGATTGGAGTTCTAACTCTACCTTATCAGACGCGATTGAAAATTTTAACAAGAATGGTTACAAATTTCAGGGTTATAATGTATATCAATATCCTGAAGGTTCTGTGTTGAAGGAAAGCAGTGTTAGAGTTGCTACTTTTGATATAGTAGATGGTGTAACTGTAATACAGGGGATAGTAATTGATCCAAATACAGGGTTACCCATTGAAGGTATATTGCAAAATGGAACTGACTCAGGAATCAATAGATTTTTTGCAACTGATTTTGACTATATAAATAATGAGCATATGATTATTGGCAAGAAATACTATTTTGGGGTAACTGCTTATACATACAATTCTGATATTCAATCTGATCCAAGAAGTACCGAAAGTAATGCTAATATTATTCAAGCAATATATTACGATGACTACCCTGGGGCAGCATATGGAGACAATATTACGATTACGCAAACTGCTGGTGATGGTGAGGCTGAAATTTCTGTTGATGTAGCAGATCCAACAAAATTAACAGGCGACAAGTACGAAGTTTACTTTTCAGAACAACAGGAAATAAGAAATCAAAATGGAGATTGGGTTCCGGCTTCTGTAGTCAATAAATTAAATAGTCCTAACGATCTGACAGGATCTTCAATATCTCTATCAGCCATATATGCTGATACAACCAGTCTGGGAATAGAGTTGAATTTTAATTTAGATTTAGTTTCCTCAAACGGTGCATATGCGGATGGAGTACAAATTATTTTCCCCCCGAATGTAACAATAATTAAAGCTCCACAATTTTATGCTTCAGGGGAATATATCAATCCCGAAATTGTTGGAAATGTTGTAAACTTAGGATTAGTAAATAACCAACAGACTGGAAATGGAATTTTTAAAGGTGGGGAGACATGGAAAATATTCATCAGTCATTTCACCCCACCAATGTCGATTGATTGGATTGTGTTTGATGATGGTTATGGAATACCTGCAGTAAATGAGGAAGGAAGTACAATCATTAATTCAATAGGATTTTTAACAAGAGATGCAAAATATTGGAATGTAAAAAATGTAACAAAAGATTCGCTGGTCCTATCAAATCAATCAATTGTAGATGGTTATTATCAGTTTCCTCCTCGTGATCTTGAATTGAATAAACGTTACACCTATTATGATTCCCCAGTTGCAGATGGATTAAAGGTAACTGTTAATAGAGCAGCTTATGAAGCACCAATAGAATTTTCCAGTATATCATTAAGTCCTAGTAGTAGTCCAACAACACTATCTTCATTTAGCTCCACCGCAAATCTTGATATACAAAATTATACCATCTTCGGCGGTACGATAAGCAGCAAGGCTGCTGATATTTATGGATTTGGTACTAATGATCTAGAACTACTTCAGCAGGATTATGAATTAAAGTTTACCGGGGTATGGGATTCAACAATTGTTAATTCTCAAAAAATATTTTTTATAAAAAGTGGCGGGCAAATGGCAACTATCTTTGCGGGCCCTACTGCCAATTCACTTGCAACTCATCCTCTTAATCCCAATCCTGGATTGAATAATCCATTTTTACTAAGAATACCATTTGAGGTGTGGAATAAGGATACTAAGCAACAAGTTAACTTAATGTTTAGGGATCGGATTCAATCTTCAACAGCGGACCCATTCTTTTCTTGGAATCCTAAGAATAGAATGTATGCAGTAATTGTTAATTCACCGTATGAGGCAAACACTATAATTACTGCTTCAACTTCTGATTTAAAGAATATTCTTGCAACTTGGGTGCTTGTATTCTATGGAACAAATTATACACTTGGTGATGTTGTAACCGTTCACTATGCGAATCAAATTAAGTTTGGTGTTGACAAATTCACATTCACGGCACCTCGCGGAGTGATTGAAGAGAAATTGACATCTTATAAAGTTTATAATAATTATCCCAATCCATTTAACCCTGCAACAAAAATACGTTTCTTTTTACCTGAAGCAGATTTTGTAAAAGTTGATGTGTTTGATATTCTTGGGCAAAGAGTTGCAACACTTACAAATAAAGAATTTCAATCGGGGATTCACGAATTAGATTTTAATGGGAGTGCATTTGCCAGTGGAATGTATATTTACACGCTTGAAGTTAAAGATAGATTTTTTGAAGCTAAAAAGATGCTGCTCTTGAAATAATAATTCCTTTATTTTAATCGTTGACATTAAAAAGGCGATAAGGAGATCGCCTTTTTACTAAGCCTTCTCATCATACGGGCAATGGCGGCATCCGCTGCCGCAACAGTAACCGCGTTTTAATAAAAACTCAGCGGTAAGTACCGCAAAATCAGTATCAGGATCAATGTATATATCATTTTTTTCATCGATAGCTTCTTTGTGCAGTTTAATTATCTCATCGTATTTAGGATAGTTTTTATTCAATCGGGATATTGTATATAAATTTTCTTTAGATTTTGTATTGGACATAAACTCAAAAATTCTTTCTTGTTTTTTTCAAATATAAGTAAGAGTTGTGATAATTCTATATAATCGCCGTACATAATTACTAATCACCATCTATCAACACAAATAATCCCACCTAACAATTGAATTATAAAGAGCATTATAGTTCACTATTTTTGAATATGATCATTAAACTTTTTGGTAATTCAAATTGTCAAACTGAATAATTATTATTAAAAATTCTAAAAACTAATAAACTATGCTTATTTATTTAATTTTATGAGGCTTGCAATGAACAAAATTAAATTACTTTTTATACTATGTATTTTATTTCTTTCGCCAAATTTATTTTCCCAAAAAGATTCATCCGATTCAAAAGATGACTGGAAATGGCATTGGGCTTGGCAGGATTGGGATGATTTAGAAGATTGGGAATTAGATTTTGGATTTCATAATACACATCCCGCTATATCTTTGCAATATGGTTTAACAAAAATGAACAGAGAAGATTTGCAGACGGAATTTGTTGATCCAAATCTGTTAGAGTTAAAGTTAGGTTATATTAAAGATATAAAAGCGTGGCGAACTGATTATATTATAAAACATAACTATAAGTTTTTATACTTAAGTAATGAATCAAACAAGCTTGCTGGAAAAACTGCTTTGGGTACTGAAATAGAATCAAGTATGTGGCGTTTTGGTTTCGGAAGCTCAAATGGGTACGGATATAAGCTTGGTGAAACTGCTGCAATCATTCCATACAATTCTTATACTTTAAACTGGTCTAACATTGATTTAAAATTCCCTGATATTCGCACCTTTATTCCTGATCCGGATAATGATGTCTTAAATCTGTATGATGAATCTTTTAGATTTGGTACAAGCAGCGAAGGCGGCATTAGAATAAAAGCTCTTGATAACCTTATTTTTGATGCAGGATATGAAAGATCAATCGTATTTCAGCGGCACTTATTCTGGAAGTGGGCTGGCAGTGCTATAATTGAAGGTATAGGACAAAGTTTATTGGATGGATTTATTAATGAGGTTTTTGAATCTTCACCCTCAGCAGGACCGATCGTAAACTTCCTGTTAAAGAACGGATTGGCTTACGGAATGTATGAGTTAAGACAGAAAAAAATGAATTGGCCGTTTAATAGTGAAGCACCAATTTCTTATGATCAATTTAAATTTGGTGTTACCGTAGTTTTTTAATTTTATGATTATTTAAAAAAGAAAACCCGACTTGTATTGGTAAGTCGGGTTTTTTCGTATCTAAAGTTTAGCGTTATTTAATTAGTGTCATTTTTCTGTTCATCGTGTACAACAATTCATTAGTTTTTATTTCAATTTTGTATATATAAATACCGCTTGGTAGACCAATGCTAATCGTATTGGATTCAAATTTTAATTCATGTTTTCCGGCAGGTTTGAATTCATTTATTAGTTCAGCAATTTCGTTACCAAGAATATCAAAAATCTTTATACTAACATTCCCATCAATTTTAGATTGCCAGCTTATAGTAGTGCTTGGATTAAATGGATTAGGATAGTTCTGATATAATTCAAAATCATTTGTTAAAAAGTATACATTTATAATATCTGAATACTCAAACCGACCATCGTTATCAATTTGTTTTAATCTATATTTTATCTCTGCAACACCGTCAGGGTTTTTATCGATAAAAGAATAATCTTTTGGTGAATTAGAATTTCCATTTCCATTTACAAATCCAATCTTTTCCCAACCCGTGTTGTCATTCTGAACTTGGTTCAGAATCTTTCGCTCGATCTCAAACCCAAAATTATTTATTTCGGTTGCTGTTTGCCATTTTAATAAAATTGTTTTGCCAATAATTTTTGCAGAGAATGATGTAAGTTCAACGGGAAGGGGATCAGTAATGATATTTTCCGGCTTAACTTCGCCAAATCCATTATACATATCCCAGTTTCCATTTTCAGACCCTTTGGCTCTTGCAAGTGCTCTTGCAGAATCAAAACTACAGTTGAGTTTGTTCGCAACAAAAGCAAGTTGCCCGGCAACATACCCATTAGAAAAACTTGAATAATTATTTAGAGTAATTGGATCCTTTGAATAAAACTCTAATCTGTAGCCAGTCATGTTGCTGTCTATACCTGCACCTGTAATTACCACTGGAGATGTCAAAACGTCACCAAAAAAAACTTGAGTGTAAATGTTACTGCCTGCTGGCATTACTAATTCTATAGAAGGATAGTCTGGTGCAAGCCTAAGTCCTGTAGAAAGGCCAGAAGTTGAACGAATGATTAAATCATAATCATTTGCAACTGCATAGTCATAACTAGATTGAAGAGTATTGGAATAAAGAATTACCTCGCCGGTAAAAGGAGTGTTGTTGTAACTTTCGTAACCAAGAAGAAACGACGTCTTAACATCAAGATCGTGTTGACCGCCGTATCCGGATATTATAATCTTATCTATTTGCTGCGCAAAAATATTTTGTGCAGCTAAAAAAAGAATTAAGACACAGCAATATAGCTTTTGCATCTTTTTCCACCCGATTTATCCCATTTATATTTTTTGTGCCGATAAAGGCACACCATTTACAATGTATTATCGAAGGGAAAGGAAATTATTTTAGGGTGGATTAAACAAAAAAGCCATCTTTAACAGATGGCTATGAGAAAAAACTTAATATTAGTTACTCAAATTTCACTTTGATATTTACTATTTCTGAACTGCTGCCAGTTCTAACCGGCGGGCCCCAAGTGCCTGCACCAGATGAAACGTAATAATGTGTGTTGCCTTTTTTCTTGTAACCCCAACTTATTTCATAAATCATTTTTGTGATAAGATTAGCTGGCCAGATTTGTCCATGATGTGTGTGTCCGGAAAGTTGTAGGTCTATTTTATTTTGTTGTGCTTGTTCTAATTTAAATGGTGTATGGTCTAATAATATTTTCGGATAATTATTAGGAATATTTTCTACAATTTCTTCAAGTGATTTTCTTTGTTTGCCTGTGAATTGGGGCATAGAACTGTCTTCTCTTCCTATTAAATAAAAACTGCTGTCTATCAATTCGTAAGAATCACGAAGGAATTTTATTCCAAACTTCTCTGCAAATCTTACACATGAATCAACTCCATTTATAAATTCATGATTTCCATTTATTGAATAAAGGCCGTATTTAGATCTTAATTTTTTAAACGATTTGCCAATATTTCTTTCATCTAATACGCTTGCTTTATCATCAACTATATCTCCTGCAAGTAAAATAATATCCGGATTAAGTGAATTCATTTTATTTACAATTTCGACTAATAATCTTTCACCATCGATAGGAGAAAGATGTATATCTGATGCCATTACAATATTTAGCACATCAAGTTTGCTATCGCCTTTGGGAATCGTAATCTCAATATTTCTAATCTCAATATTTCGTTTATTTAAATTCCCGAGAAACACTATTAATCCAACAAGAGCAATTACAATTATTGCAGTTAATCTTTTTACGGTTTCATAATTATTTGTAATGGTTGAAGGTAGAAAATGAAACCATCCATTAAAAAGTCTTACAATATCGATCAACAAAAGAGAAAGAATAAAATAAGCTAGAAACGCAAACCATATTGCACCAACTCCGAGTAAAACATCATATGCTAAAGGTGACAAATACTTATAAAGTACTTTTGCTATTACATATCCATAGGCAATTATAATGAATAAAATCGCATAAATAGGTTTTAATACAGGATAAGAAGAGATTACCTGCCAGCCACGAATAAACACATAAAAGTTAAGTGATGT
This sequence comes from Ignavibacteriales bacterium, assembly GCA_016709765.1. Classification (NCBI taxonomy): domain Bacteria; kingdom Pseudomonadati; phylum Ignavibacteriota; class Ignavibacteria; order Ignavibacteriales; species Ignavibacteriales bacterium. Next base: position 88,812 of record JADJMD010000015.1, on the reverse strand, counting down.
GTAAACAGTTAAAAAGATAATGAAGAATAATGCCATAAGTCCTTAAATGATTTTTATTTAAAACAAAAGTTATAAAGATAAGTTCAATTTTATATTGGTGTGAATCACAAAAGACATTTTGTAATAGGTGTTGAGAGTCATTTTGAGGAAGTGATACACGCAGGCAGACAAGATTGGTAGAGAAATGACATTAAGAGTAAAATAATACAAAAAATCCACTGCCGGTTGATTCGCATTCTGCTTCATTAAAGATCAGGACTCTCCTCTGGGCATCAGCCGGCAATGGATGTGAGTATTTAATAATTTAGTTTTTATTTATATGAATGAAGCACTTTCATATAATTTGCACGTTCAAATTTTGCAGGATCATCAACATTCATATAGCTCATGCTACCACGCATTTGTTCAATTGATTCGTATTCTTTTTCTTCCATCCAGGCAACTAAGTTTGTTGTAACATCTGCAATGTGCCCAATTCCAAACTTTAATAAGGATGAGAGCATTTGCGTAACTTTTGCTCCTGCCATAACCATCTTAAGTACATCTTCTGCAGTGTAAATTCCACTTGTTGCAGCAAGATCAGCATTAACTTTTCCGTACATCATTGCAATCCATCGCAATGGTAATCGCATCGCCATTGGAGTACTTAGTATTACATTTGGTACAACATCAAGAGTTTCAAGATCAATATCCGGCTGATAGAAACGATTGAACATAACCAATCCATCTGCACCGGCGTTGCTCAATTCATTAGCCATGTAACTAGTTGAGCTGAAGAATGGATGCATCTTTACTGCAATAGGAATTTTAACATTTGATTTAACAGCTTTAACAATTTCAACATAAGTTTTTTCTATTTCGCTTCCGGATTTTTTTAGATCTGTTGGAAGAAGATAAATATTTAACTCAAGTGCATCTGCGCCGGCCTGTTCCATCTTTTTTGCGTAGTCAGTCCAACCACCGATAGATTTACCATTTAAGCTTGCAATGATTGGAATATCAACTGCTTCTTTTGCTTTGCGGATGTGATTTAAATATTCATCCGGCCCAAGCTTAAAATCAAATGGCTCCGGCAAGTATGATGTAGCTTCTGCAAAACTTTCTGTATGAGCAGATGTATGATAATCTAATTCTAGTTGTTCGTGTTCAATTTGTTCTTCAAAAATAGAGTAAAGAACAACTGCGCCTGCACCAGCATCTTCCATCTCTCTGATGTTAGATATTTTTTCTGACAACGGACCTGCAGAAGGAACGATTGGCGATTTTAATTTTAATCCCAAATAGTTTGTTGTGATATCCATTTTATTTTCCTTAACTAATACTTATTTCAAATTCATAAAATTCCATTCCGTCCTAGTAAAAGGACGGAATGAGTTCAATTAATTATTGTTCTGATTTCTCAGGAACGTAAGCTGCAAGTCTCTCATATTCTTTCCATCTTCTCACAACATCTGCCTGAGCTTCTTTAATCATTATAGCTGCTTCTGTTGGATGAGATTTTGTTAACATCTTATAACGTGTTTCCATATACGCATAATCTTTTAATGGAATCTTAAGCCCTTTTGAATCAAGTTTAAATGGATTCTTACCTTCTGTTTCAAGATCAGGAGAGTAACGATACAATGGCCAATGTCCTGAATCCACAGCCGCTTTTTGATTTTGCATTGCAGTTCCCATATTTATACCGTGTGCAATACAATGGCTGTATGCAATAATCAATGAAGGACCATCATAAGCTTCTGCTTCTAGGATGGCTCGTAATGTATGCTGATCATTTGCGCCCATTGCAATTTTAGCAACGTAAACATTTCCGTAAGTCATTGCCATCAAACCAAGATCTTTTTTGGCAGAGGTTTTACCGGCAGCAGCAAATTTTGCAACTGCAGCACGTGGAGTAGATTTTGAACACTGTCCACCTGTGTTTGAATAAACTTCTGTATCAAGAACTAAAACGTTGACATTTTTTCCTGATGCAAGAACATGATCCAAACCGCCGTACCCTATATCATAAGCCCAGCCATCGCCGCCCATAATCCAAACAGATTTTTTAACAAGATAATCTGCAAGACTTAGCAGATGCTTTATTTCACTTGCCTTTCCATTAGCTCCAGCTTTTAACATATCTTCCAATTTTTTCTTTAAAGCACCAACTCTTTCTCGTTGATCATAAATATCTGATTCATCATTTTGTTTTGCGTTAACTATCGCATCAATTAAATCTGTGCCGATCTCTGAAGCAAATCCTTTTAGTAATTCTTTTGCTTGATGATTGTGATTATCAATTGCTAATCTAAATCCGAAGCCAAACTCAGCGTTATCTTCAAAGAGTGAATTGGACCAAGCCGGACCGCGACCTTCATTATTTGCTGCCCAAGGAGTTGTTGGCAAGTTGCCGCCGTAGATTGAAGAACAGCCGGTTGCATTTGCAATGATAGTTCTATCACCAAATAATTGACTTACTAATTTTACATAAGGTGTTTCTCCGCAGCCTGAACAAGCACCAGAAAATTCAAACAATGGCTGCAAGAATTGTGAGTCCTTTATTTTTGAAACTGCAACTCTTCTTCTATCAAGATCAGGAATGTTGAAGAAGAAATCCCAGTTTGCTCTTTCCTGTTCACGGATTGGAAGCTGTTCAGCCATATTAATGGCCTTTAACTTTGTTTCCTTTTTATTCTTTGCGGGGCAAACATCAACGCAAATTTCACATCCAGTACAATCTTCTACCGCAACTTGTAAAGAGTAATATAAATCTTCGCCATAGTCTTTGGATTTGAATTTTGTGTATTTAAATGTTGCAGGTGCGCCTTTCAAATCTTTTTCTTCAAAAATCTTTGCCCGTATTGTAGCGTGAGGACAAACGATAACACACTTATTACATTGAATACAAGTATCCATATCCCATACTGGAACTTCTAATGCTATGTTTCGTTTTTCCCATCTTGTTGTTGTTAGCGGAAAAGTTCCATCAACAGGCATTTTACTTACAGGTAGAAGATCACCTTCGCCGGCAATAATTTTTGCTGTAACTTCTTTCACGAAGTCAGGAGCATTACCTGAAACAGGCGGCTGCAATTGAAGTTTACTTGTAACATTTTTAGGAACAGAAACTTCAAAAAGATTTGCAACTGTTTGATCAACTGCATTAAAGTTCATCTGAACAATCTTATCACCTTTAGCGCCGTAAGTTTTTTTAATTGAATCTTTAATCATGCTAATTGCTGTTGCTTGCGGAAAGATTTCCGAGATTGCAAAAAAGCATGTTTGCATAATTGTATTAATTCTAGCACCCATTCCGGTTGCTTCACCAACTTTGTAAGCGTCAATAATCCAGAATTTCATTTTTTTGTCTATAAGATTTTTCTGAACTTTTTCAGGTAACGAATCCCAAACGTGTTCTTTATCTATTTTTGTGTTAAGTAAGAAAGTAGCGCCTTCACTAGCATCTTTTAACATGTCCATCTGTTCCAGAAAAACTTGTTGATGGCATGCTATAAATCTAGGTTGGTTAATTAAATAAGTTGATTTAATTTCTTTTGGTCCAAATCTTAAGTGTGAAACCGTTGTTGATCCTGATTTTTTAGAATCGTAAACAAAATAACCTTGTGCAAAATAATCTGTTCCTTCACCAATAATTTTAATTGAGTTTTTATTAGCTCCAACAGTTCCATCAGCACCAAGACCATAAAACTTGCCGCGGAACGTTTCAGCTGATTCAACTGAAAATGTTGCATCAAATTCTAAACTGCTGTGTGTAACATCTTCAATAATTCCGACTGTAAAATGAGCCTTAGGTTTTTCATTCGACAAATTATCATAAACTGATTTAACCATTGCAGGTGTAAATTCTTTGGAAGATAAACCGTATCTGCCGCCAACAATTTTAGGAAAAGCGAATTGCAGTTCGCCTGCCATATACTTTTCTGAAATCGCATTTACAACATCTAGATAAAGCGGTTCGCCGCCGGAACCTGGTTCTTTTGTTCTGTCTAAAACAGCAATAGTTTTTGTTGTTTTAGGTAATGCTTTTATAAAATAATCTAATGAGAATGGTCTGTATAATCTAACTTTTAGCAATCCAACTTTTTCGCCTTTGCTTACTAAATAGTTCACAGTTTCTTCAGCAGCCTCACTACCTGAGCCCATCATTATTATAATTCTTTCAGCATCAGGAGCGCCAACGTAATCGAATAAATTGTACTGTCTTCCGGTTAGTTTTGAAAATTTATCCATTTGTTTTTGTACGATTGCAGGACACGCGTTATAAAATGGATTTACAGTTTCTCTTCCTTGGAAGTAAACATCAGGATTTTGTGCAGTTCCTCTCATTACAGGGTTATCAGGGGTCAATCCGCGTTTACGATGCGCGATAATCAAATCATCACTCATCATCGCTTTCATATCTTCTTTAGTCAGCTCTTCAATTTTCATTACTTCGTGTGATGTTCTGAATCCATCAAAAAAGTGAATGAAAGGAATGCGTGCTTCTAAAGTTGCTGCTTGTGAAATCAATGCAAAATCCATTACTTCCTGAACTGAGTTTGATGATAATAGTGCAAAACCTGTTGAGCGTGTTGACATAACATCTGAGTGATCGCCAAAAATTGATAGAGCAGCTGCGGCAATTGATCTTGCAGATACGTGGAAAACTGTAGAAGTTAATTCACCAGCAATCTTAAACATATTAGGAATCATTAACAGCAAACCTTGTGAGGCAGTAAATGTTGTTGTAAGTGCCCCGGTTTGTAATGCTCCGTGCACACTACCTGAAGCACCACCTTCACTTTGAAGTTCGCTTACTGAAGGAATCATGCCCCAAATATTTTTTTATTAACTGCAGCCCAGGCATCGCACCACTCGCCCATATTTGAAGAAGGTGTGATGGGATAAATAGCAATTACTTCGTTTGTATTATACGCTACATACGCTGCTGCTTCATTGCCATCTATAGTTACTTTTTTTCTGTCCATTATTATACCGTTTAGTTATTAGTTTGAAATTTTTTCGGATATCAAGTGCCTATATTTACCCAATAATAGTACCAAGCAAATAAGCCCAAAAACAAAGAATTTGAGCAATAATCAAACAAATATTTTAAATGTGAAGAAATAAATTGAAGTGCTTTTCCCACTTTTAAGAATAATATTTTGGTAACGTAAACTATTGTAAGTTGTAAAGATTATAGGATTGAATAATAACCACTTTATTGTCATTAAGTTTTATTAAACATAATTTTACTGCCAGCATAATACTTTCACTTTTTTAACATACTTTTCAGGAGCTAAGATGGATACTTTGAATACCGGTTTTAATACTAACTACAAACCAATGTCTATTGGCGATTGGTTAATTACTTTTCTTATTCAAGCAATACCGTTAGTTGGATTTATAATGCTTTTTGTTTGGGCTTTTGGTGATGGAACACATCCAAGCAAAAAAACCTGGGCGCAGGCTTCATTAATCTTTGCATTAATAATGATCGTTTTAGCAGTCATCATTTTAGCGGCAATGTGGACTTTAATTAGCTCATTATTTTCTAGCGGATACAATATTCGCAGTGTGTAATTGTAAATAGATAATAAAACCCGATTCAGAAATGAATCGGGTTTTTTATTTAATAATACGACCGCTGATACTTTATTTCTTGTGTATTTGTATTCCAGATGCAATTTTTCCAGTCAAACAAAAAAAGGATGAACTATGAAAACTAAATTCACTCTTTACTTACTTCTCTCAATTCTTCTCTTCTCATTTACGCAAACTTTTTCTCAGGTGGAAAGAAAAGAAGTTGGAAATCTTGTGATGGAAAACATTCCTGAAATTCCACAGCAATTAAAGGATAGAATTTTCCAGTATCAAAACACTCGTTCTGCTTCCTTTCAGGATTGGCTACACAATGATGAAGGAATTTTAATTTCTACTCGATTTGCTGAAACTTCACAATTCCACAAAGTAAAAATACCTGGCGGTTCGCGTGAACAAATTACATTTTTTACAGAGCCGGTTAGCGGTGCAACTCTTTGCCCAGATAAAAACAAAAATATTTTTCTTTTTACAAAAGATGTTGGCGGAGCTGAATTTTATCAAATATTTTCATTTGATGTTGACAACGGAAACTTCAAAATGCTAACTGATGGCAAATCTAGCAATGGCGGAGTTAGTTGGAATAATAAAGGTGATAAGTATTCCTACTTCTCCACAAAACGTAATGGAACTGATTGGGATATTTATGTCGCTGATATTAACAATCCCGAAAATGCAGAAATGGTTGCAAGCGAAGGCGGCTCCTGGTATGCTGTGGATTGGGCTCCGGATGATAAATCATTAATCATTGGTAAATATGTTTCAGCAAACGAAAGCTATTTTTATACACTCGATCTTAATACAAAAAAATTAACTCAGGTTAATCCATCATCAGAAAAAATTGCCTACGGCGGTGCTGCCTACTCAAAGGATGGTAAAGGAATCTTTTTCACTTCAGATGAAAATGCTGAATTTCAAAGACTTCGCTATTATGATCTTCAATCAAAAAAGTTTACTGTTCTTACTTCAGAAATTAATTGGGATGTTGAATCATTTACACTTTCTGAACAAGGCGATAAACTTGCTTTTACAATCAATGAAGATGGAATGGCAAAACTTTTTATACTTGATACAAAAACTATGAAGTATAAAGCTGTTCCCGGAATTCCGGTTGGACAGGTTTACGGTTTATCTTTTAAACCGGATGGAAAAAAACTTGCTATGGTTTTAAACACTCCTCAATCTTCCGGCGATGTTTATGTTATGGATCTTTCTAACAACTCACTTGAACGTTGGACTTACAGTGAAGTTGGTGGACTTAACACTTCTAACTTTGTTATTCCTGAACTTGTTCACTTCCCAACTTTTGATCAAGTTGATGGTAAACCGAGAATGATTCCAGCTTTTATCACTAAACCAAAAGGCAATGGTCCATTTCCTGTTGTTATTGATATTCACGGCGGACCGGAAGGGCAGGCACAGCCATATTTTAATCCGATTGTGCAATACTATGCTAACGAAATGGGAATTGCAGTTATCGAACCAAATGTGCGCGGCTCAAGCGGATATGGAAAATCTTATTTACAGCTTGATAATGGTTTTAAACGTGAAGAATCAGTACAGGATATTGGTAAACTTTTAGATTGGATTGCAACTCAGCCTGATCTTGATGCAAAACGTGTTGCAGTAACCGGTGGGTCCTACGGAGGTTATATGGTGCTTGCTTCGATGACACATTTTAATGATAGATTAAAATGTGCAGTTGACATAGTTGGGATAAGCAACTTTGTAACGTTCTTAACAAATACCCAGGATTACAGAAGAGATTTACGAAGAGTTGAGTATGGTGATGAACGTGATCCGAAGATGAATGAATTTTTACAAAAGATTTCTCCAACAACAAACGCACACAAAATTACAAAACCATTATTTGTTGTGCAGGGTTTAAACGATCCGCGCGTACCTTATACAGAAGCAGAGCAGATTGTTGATATTGTTAGAAAGAACGGTGGAGAAGTCTGGTACCTGCTTGCAAAAGATGAAGGTCACGGTTTTAGAAAAAAAACTAATCGTGATTTTTATATTTGGTCTGAAGTTCTTTTTTTAGAAAACTATTTACTGAAGTAGTAACATTTTAGCTGTCACGGTGCGACCGTGACAGCTAAATAAAAATTATGAGTTTTCCTCATTAAGTTCCTTTAAAGCTCGATTATAACATTCCTTACCAAATTTATCGACTATTTGATCGTCCACAAAATATTTTCTTTTCTTAATCTTTTTCACAATGGAGGAATAACGATTATTTGGAATTTGCATCATATCAATTTTAAACATATCCTTAAGAAATAATTTTTGCTTCGTGATGATTGGATCTTCAATATTAAAATGGTTTAAAAGTAATTTCATTCTACTATCCAAATTCATTAAATCATTTTCCAAATATTGAACTTTAGAAAATATATCTTTGATCAAATAATTATTCTCATCTGATAACAACATAGCATCATCAGAAAGTGACTCTGCATTATTTGCACTATCATAAATTTCTTTTAAGGATTGGTTAATATCATCGCTCAAATAATCTATGTCTGAGTTTACTCCACTAAGTTTTTCAATTACTTCTTCGAGTTTTTCCTCTGACTGCTTGATGATCTTTTCGGTAGTTTGGATGAGATGTTCTAAGAAAGTCTTATTGAGTATTTGCAATTTGGTATTAATATCTTGAGTTACTGTGTTAAATCTTTTAACGAATTCACCCGTTTCATTTTCTATAAAAATTTTCAACAAATCAACAGGATGCAGTGCTCTGTTTCTACCATTTTCTCTTATTAAATATTTTCCAGAGTTGGTTGAATAAGGTTTCTTCTCGCCAGAGTTGATTTCTACTCTAAAGATTGGTTTGGATTTAAGATTTTCAACAAGTATTAAAATATCGATAGATGGTGAACAACTTAGTGCTTTATCTAAAATTATCTGTTTTTGTTTGTCACCAATTTCACAACCAACAATTTCACCCTTTTGTAAACCTTTTACATTAACTTCTTTAACTCCAAATAATATTGTACCACCATTTTTCGAGTTTGCGAATGAAACAAAATCTTCCGGATCAATTTGGGTTGACTTCAACTTAAAGTCTACTTCATAATTTTCGTCACCAGAAAGTAATCGTTTAGTTTTTTTTGTTAAACCTCTAAACTTCATGCTTTTATCAGAAGGTTTCGTTTTCATAACTGAGCAATCCCCCTAACTATGCCTAACAGAAATTATATCACCATCTTTAACAATGTATTCTTTTCCTTCAAGTCGCCATTTGCCAAGTTCTTTAGCTTTTGCAAATGAACCTGTTTCAATAAAATCATCGTAATGCACAACTTCTGCACGGATAAACTTTTTGAAAAAGTCTGTATGGATTTCTCCCGCAGCTTCCTGTGCTGTCATTCCTTTTTTAATTGTCCAGGCACGGCATTCATCTTCGCCTGCAGTTAGAAATGATTGAAGTCCAAGTAAGTCATAAGCCTCTCTAATCAACTTATCCAAAGCGGATTCAGTAATCCCATAATCACTCATAAATACGCTTGCGTCTTCTTCAGGAAGATCAGCCATTTCTTTTTCTATCTGACCAAAGAATGATAACGCTTTTGTGTTATGCCCGAGTTTATGTTTAACAAGTTCTTCTAAATACTTCTCAGTATCGTTTATTTGTGATTCATCAAAGTTTAAAGCTATAAGCATTGGCTTAACAGAAAGAAGTTGATATGTTTTTAAAATGTGCAGTTCATCTTTTGTAAGTTCTGCATCACGCAAGGGTTTTTCGGTCTGAAGAATTTCGTAACACTTTTCAAGTACTGGCAATTCCCGTTTAAGATTATCATCCTGAGTTTTTAAGATTTGTTTTTTAATCGTCTCTAATCTTTTTTCAAGTATTGCCATATCAGATAAAATAAATTCTGTCTCAAATGAATTAATATCACGCATCATATTTATTGATCCATCGGGATGAGGGACCGTTTCATTCTCAAATAATCTTACAACCTGAACAAGCGCATCATTTGTTTTTACTTTACCGAGAAAATTTCCAGTAAACTGAGTTGAGCCTGAATCACCTTTTTGCAATCCTACAACATCAACAACTTCAATCGTAGCATTTACTTTTTTCTTTGGAACGAACATTTCGGTTAACTTATCCAATCTTGCATCCGGCACTTTTATCATAGCCTGATGTGCTTCTGATTTTGTTAATTCGTTTGGATCAAGTAAGGTTTTTGTTATTGTTTGAAAAAGAGTTGATTTTCCTGTAAATGGCAGTCCAACTATTCCTATTTGCATTTATTCCTCTTACTTTAAAATTCTTAAAGATTATGTGTAAATATAATTAAGATTCTCTTGACAATTCCTGGTTAGCAAATTATCTTGAACTTGAAATTCATATTAAAAAATCTTGAACAAAAAACTTACATATAACTTCTTTTTTACTTCAGCTAGCCAAACATGGCGTTGGCGCCTCTAAACATTTACATATTCTAAAAATCCGTACGATCTTTTTAAATCTTAGTTAATCACTAATTATTTATTCATTAATGTATTAATCATAAAGGAGTGCTCTATGAGTGCATCAAAAAAAATTCTGTTAAATGAATCTGAAATGCCGCAAAACTATTATAACATTCAGGCAGATATGCCAAATCCCATGCTTCCGCCTTTACATCCAGGAACAAAGCAGCCAATTGGACCGGAAGATTTAGCAGCATTGTTTCCAATGGAATTAATTAAACAGGAAGTTTCAAAAGAAAGATATATTGAAATTCCCGATGAAGTAAGGAATATTTATAAACTATATCGCCCAACTCCGCTTTACCGCGCTTTCGAATTAGAAAAGTTACTCGATACTCCGGCAAAAATTTATTATAAGTATGAAGGTGTAAGTCCTGCAGGCTCACATAAACCTAATACAGCAATTGCACAAGCATTTTATAACAAGATGGAAGGCGCAAAAGGATTAACAACTGAAACAGGCGCGGGACAATGGGGAAGTGCGTTAAGCTTTGCTTGTCATAAATTCGGTTTAAGCTGTGAAGTATATATGGTGAAGATCAGTTATGATCAAAAACCTTACAGAAAAGTTATGATGAACACATAGGGTGCAACTGTTATTGCATCACCAAGCAGAAATACAAATTCCGGCAGAACAATTTTAGAGCAGGATCCAAATTCTCCCGGCAGTTTAGGTATTGCAATTTCAGAAGCTGTTGAAAGAGCGGCCACAACAGAAGGCATAAATTACGCTCTTGGAAGCGTGCTTAATCACGTTCTTCTGCATCAGACAGTAATTGGACAGGAAGCTATAAAGCAATTAGAAATGACTGGTGATTTTCCTGATATTGTGGTTGCTCCATTTGGCGGCGGCTCAAACTTTGCGGGAATCGCATTTCCATTTCTTCGCTACAATTTTCAGGAAGGAAAAAATGTTCGCTGCATTGCTGTTGAGCCTGCATCATGTCCAAAACTTACTAAGGGAGAATTCAGATATGATTTTGGTGATACAGTTGGATTAACTCCGCTGATTCCAATGTACACGCTTGGTCATACATTCGTTCCGGAGCCTATTCATGCTGGTGGACTGCGTTATCACGGTGCTGGTGCAATTATCAGTCAATTACTAAAAGATAAATTAATTGAAGCATCAGCAATTGCTCAGCTTGAATGTTTTGAAGCTGGAGTAAAGTTTGCACAAACAGAAGGAATTATTCCTGCTCCCGAAGCAACTCACGGAATTGCGCAAGTAATTCGCGAAGCACAAAAAGCAAAGGTCGAAGGAAAACAAAAAACAATATTATTTAATCTTTGCGGGCATGGTTATTTTGATATGAGTGCTTATCAGGCTTACTTTAATGGCGAGTTGCAGGATCACGAGTTAACAGACAAGGAACTTTATTCTGCACTTAGAGAACTTGATACTCCAATTGCTGTCTAATTATCATTTCTAAAGATGACATCTTTCTTAAAGATGTCATCTTTTACAATAAATATTTTATATATTTAACCACTACAAAATTGATAATCAACCAAGAGGTATAAATGAAGTTACTTAAAGTATTTGTTCCGATTATTTTGCTGGCATTTACAGTTTATTATTGTGCTACCGTTCCAATTACAGGCAGATCGCAATTAAACCTTATTTCTGCAAGCGAAATTAACTCAATGAGTTTTGCACAATATAGTGAGTTTCTAAAAACCAACACACTTAGTTCAAACAAAACAGATATTGATATGGTAAAACGTGTCGGGTTAAAAATACAAAAGGCTGTTGAAACTTATTTTGCACAAAAAAATTTATCTAAAGAACTTGAAGGATATCAGTGGGAATTTAATGTGGTTGAAAGCCCTGAAGTAAACGCTTGGTGTATGCCCGGCGGCAAAGTTGTTGTTTACACAGGAATTCTTCCTATAACCAAAGATGAAACAGGATTGGCAGTGGTGATGGGACACGAAATTGCACATGCAATAGCACAGCACGGCGGCGAAAGAATGAGCCAGGGTTTATTACAGCAGCTTGGCGGAGTAGCCCTTTCTGTTGCTTTAAAAACGAACCTGAAACGACACAAAATATTTTTATGACAGCTTATGGAGTTGGAACTACTGTCGGTGTTATGCTTCCATTCAGTAGAACACACGAAAGTGAAGCTGATCATTTAGGATTAATCTTTATGGCTATGGCAGGATATAATCCAAATGCCGCCGTAGATTTTTGGACAAGAATGGCTGCACAAGGCGGAGGAAAACCACCGGAATGGTTAAGTACTCATCCCTCTGATGAAACAAGAATTGCAGATATTAAAAAACATTTACCAGAAGCATTACAGTATTATCAAAAATAAATGTGTTTTTAGAGATGACATCTTTTTCAAGGTGTCATCTCTAAAATTCTTCTCATTATTTTAGCAAAATCATCTTTCTCGTTTCAACGAAAGAACCTGTCTGCAGCTCATAGAAATAAACTCCTGATGAGAATTGTGAGGCATTAAAATTAACTTCATAACTTCCTGCACTTTTTTCTTCATTAACAAGTGTTGCAATTTCTTTACCTAAAACATCAAAAACCTTAGCGTTACAAATTGCTTACTGCTTATTGCATACTGAATACTGGTGCTTGGGTTAAATGGATTTGGATAATTCTGTTCTAAAGAGAACGAATTCGGAATATTACTTTCTCCATCGACTGAAGTTGGAGACTGAACATACTTAATTATAGCAATATCATATCCGGTAGTAAAATCCAAGCTTTTAGCTGTTGAATAGACATTACCATTTAGATCCACTCCAATAGCTACTGGAATATCCAGACTATTGCTTGGTCCGTTATAATTAATAGCCCATTGAAAGCTGCCCTCAGAATTATACTTTATTGTTGTAATGTCTGAACTGCTGTATTTCTGCCCAATAACATAGACATTTGCAAAATTATCAATTGCAATATTGTAACCAGCGTATCCATCGGTATAAGTAGTATCACTGTCAAATTTGTTTACCCAAATTTCATTTCCATCTGGACTGTATTTTATTGTTGTAATTTTATAAGAAAGTGGAAATCCTAAAGTACCTGTTTCACCTGTAACATAAATATTTCCGATATCATCATTTACAACTCCTTTGCAATAATCCCAACCTGCAGGTGAGTTGTAAAGTTTACTCCATTGCACAATGCCTGAGGGGTCTATCTTTACTATTTCATAATCAAGGTTTGATGTTCCTGCTAGAATAATATTATTATTATTATCAATGGTCATATCGATAACGTTTTGGTTCCCAACATTCAATCCCCATCTTGATGCCCACACAAAGTCAAGATTTTGTTCATATTTTATAGCTATAAAAGAAAGCGAGTCATTATCATTTACATATCCGCCAACAATAATTTTACCGGTACCATCTAAAGCAATTTTTCTTCCACCCTCACTACCAGAATTATAAAAGATTTGATTGACTATGTTTCCGTTAAGATCAAACTTTGCAAGAAATATATTATTTAGAAAGTTAACGCCTGTATAGTATTCTCCTGTCACATAAATATTTCCATCAGCATCCGTGACTATATCGTATCCACCACAATATAGACCTTGTATATATTGGAATCTGTAGGACCACAGCTGTGTTCCAACGGAATTGTATTTAATAATAAGTGCCTCATTAGCACCACCGGATACTATTGCATTTTCACCTGTAACATAAACGTTTCCAACATCATCAACATGAATTGCTCTCCCGAATGCGCCATTATTCAATGGTGCATGATAGTTTTGAATCCATTGTTGAACACCATTAGAATTGTATTTAACTGTTACGGCTTCAAGCTGAGATTGGGATGGGCCTTTTTGTGAGCCCGTAACATAAACGTTTCCTTGCTCATCAACGAACATATCATTTACAGACTCATCAAGAGTGCTGTCAGAGGTAAATCTTTCGACCCACTGTTGTGATACTTGAGCAAAAACCAAACTTGTTAAGAATTGAAAGATGATTACAGCAAAAAACAATATAGACCTTCTCATACACTTCTCCTGGTTAGTAAAAATAGAAATAGGATTTGGGACTACATAAAAAAAAGACTTGAGAATTGGCTCACTTTATTTAAGGTATTTTGTTTTCTACTTTGAAGTAGTACTTAGAATGGATTTATAGTAGGCTAATTTTGATGGATTGTTGGTTTTTTCGTAAAATTTAACAAGATATTCAAGTACTCTTATAGTGTTAAAATTTTTCTCGCCTTTTATTTTTTTTATCTTTTCATATCCATCGACAAGTAATTTTTCTGCTTCGTTGTATTTCTTTTGATAAAACTTTACGATTCCTAACTCTGAATAAGTTGAAATAAGATTAGGATGATCTTGCGAATAATTACTATTATAGATGGTAAGTGATTTTCTTAAATAAATTTCAGCGTCTTCATATCTAGATTGTTCAATAAGAATTTTGCTGTACCAAAATCAGCCAAACCTAACCAGACATGTTTTTTGTTCAGCGAGGTTTTAAAATTCTCGAATGCTGAAAATAAATTTGATTCTGATGCCTTGTAATTTTCATTGTATACTGAAGTGCCCCAAGGTTTGTGTACGCTAAACCCACAAGCGAGTGTTTTTTGCCTAAAGTCTTAATTTTTAATTCAAGTGATTTTTTAAAGTACTCTTCAGCTTTGATCAAATTATCTTTACTAATGTAAACGTATGCTAAGTTGTTATATAGTGTTGATATTTCCGGGCGATTTTGGCCATAAAGCTCCAAGTATAGCTCAAGTGATCTTCTATAATAATTTTCTGCTTTATCAAGTTTATTTAATGACTCATAAGAGATGCCTAAATTATTAAAAACACTAGCAACATCTCTATCCTTCTCACCAAAATTATTCAAATATATTTTATATGCTTCATTAAGCAGATCTATAGATTCTGGAAATTTATCTTGTTCCTGTTTTAAAGTTGCATAATCATTTAGTACACTTGCAAAAGAACGAGGTGGTGAGTTTTTGTTTTTTCTAAAGAGTGAAATGCTAGTTCTATACAATGAATCCGATAAATTAAAATCGCCATCCCAATCATAAAGCAGAGCAAGCTCATGTAAACTTTCAGCGCTTTGAAAGCTTTCTTTTCCGTAAGCGTTATTATTCAGTTCCAAAGATTTTAGCAGATGAGACTTTGCCTCATTATATTCACCCAGACCGACTAAGGTTTTTCCTATCGTTTTTCTAACTGATGCTTCAATTCCGGATGACCTTTAAAATTATTCCCAACATCTTCCGAAGCTTTTTTTAATACATCATAAACCTTTACATCCTTTCCAACTTCTGTTGGATCTACTGAAGAGAGCATATCCTGCAAAAACATATTTACAGCTTCAACTTTTTTGTTCTCAGATTTAGCATTGTCTCGTTCGCGCGACGCAATATTTACCTGCCAGATAATTGCAATAAGAC
Source organism: Ignavibacteriales bacterium (assembly GCA_016709765.1). Lineage (NCBI taxonomy): Bacteria > Pseudomonadati > Ignavibacteriota > Ignavibacteria > Ignavibacteriales > Ignavibacteriales bacterium. The sequence continues at coordinate 73,325 of JADJMD010000015.1, read as the reverse complement.
TTGCAATTAAAAAGATTACAAATCCGATTGAGGAAATAAAACCAACTTTATGTCTTTGAATAAACTTTGATAACCTATATCCAGCAGTATCTTTTTGCGCGATAACTGGTAAGCCCACAAGATGTTTTTTAATATCTTCAGCGAACTGTTCAACCGAAACATATCTTCTTGAAGGATCTTTATGCATTGCTTTAAATACAATGTTATCCAAATCTCCTTTTAACAAATGTGAAAATTTTTCAGGATTATTTTTTTTGTTTTCTGTATTTACTAAATGGATTTGTTTTACACTTTCACTCGGAAGCTGAACTTTTTCTTCAGTAATAATTTTGCTTATAGCCGCGGGAGAATTTGTTGATATTTTATAAGGTTGCTTTCCGGTTAAGATTTGATAAAGCAAAACTCCAAGTGAATAAATATCACTAGCCGTTGTGATTTTTCTCCCTTAATTTGTTCAGGACTAGCATACTCCGGAGTAAGATGCCAAACTCCAGTCCGAGTTAATGCTTCGTTATTTTCTTCTAACTCATCATCAATAAGTTTTGCAATACCAAAATCCAAGAGTTTTGGAACACCATCTTTAGTAACTAAAATATTTCCAGGTTTAAGATCACGATGAATCACAAGATTCTGATGAGCATATTGAACGGCATTACATACTTCTCGAAACAGTTTTAGCTTTTCTTCTATATTATATTTTTTTTGATTGCAACATTCAGTAATTGGAATTCCATCTACAAATTCCATAACTAAGTAGGGAAGTCCTTCATTTGTTCTGCCTCCGTCTAAAAGTCTTGCAATGTTCTGATGCTGAAGGTTTGCAAGTGTTTGTCTTTCAATCTGGAATCTTTTTAATAGATATTCTGAAGAGATACCGTGTTTTAATATTTTAATAGCAACTTTTTGTTCAAATTCTTTATCATTTCTTTTCCCCGTGTAAACAATTCCCATTCGCCAACACCTGCTTCGCCATCAATTATATAGCTGCCGATTTGTTTTCCGATATATGGATCGGAAAAAATATCATTACTGTTCTGTGAAATAGTTATAGGCTTTTCTAAAAAATCAACTGTGTTTTCAAGGGAGTGTAATAATGAATAAACTTCTTTCTTTAGTTCTAGATCATTACCGCATTTTTCGTCAAGAAATACTTTTCGCAGAGATGAGTTAAGATTTATTGCATCTTCAAAAAGTTGTTTAGCTTTTAAAAACTTATCTTGATCCAAAATAAAAACCTTTGATTGTTAAACGCTGGCAATTTCTCTGTACAACCATGCTTTTGCAAAATTCCAGTCTCGTTTTGCTGTTGCAGGGGATATATGGAGTGCTTCTGCTGTTTCCTCGATTGTTAGGCCAGAAAAATATCTTAACTCAACAAGCTTACTAGAACGTTGATCCTTTAATTCTAATTTTTTTAAAGCTTCATCAAGGGCAAGAATTTGTTCATCGGATTTATCGGAAGTTTCTAGAACATCATCAAGTGAAATATTTGCTTTGCCATCACCACGTTTTGATGATTTTCTTTTTCGAGCATGATCAACAAGAATTTGTCTCATTGATTGTGCGGCTATTCCAAAAAAATGCGCTCTATTCTGCCAGGAAATATTCTGATCTCCAACCAATTTTATGTAAGCCTCATGAACAAGTTCGGTAGTTTGAAGGGTGTGTTTGCGATATTCGTCGTGCAGATACTTGGATGAAATTCTTCTTAATTCGCTGTAAACGTGAGGCAGTAATTCATCAACTGCACCCTTTTTACCTTTGATGCAATCCTGTAGTAATAATGTCACGTTCTGCTGAGTAAGTTCAAGCATGAAATTAGAAGATAGTTATAAGATTAGCGCAATTTGGAGATGAAAATAGCAGAATAATTGAGGCTTGTCAATAGTTATTTAATTAAAATCATTGAACCAAATCGATTATCTTGTCAATCAATAATCAATTTTTCTCCTTAATAATTAAATTTGAATAGTATTTAACCTTATTCTCTTTTTTTAAATCTTTGTACAATTCAACAATTGCCCCTAAAGTTTTCTGGGTAGCTTCTTTTTATTTCCAAAATTTCATTCAATCCTTTATAACTTTCGAGTAACTGTTTTTCAGCCTCTTTAAAATTACCTGTGTCCAGCAAGTTTTGTCCGTACTGTGATTGAGTAATTAATGTTAGATTATTCTTCTCTCCAAAAGCTTTTTTACGAATCAAATATGCTTTCTTTGAATAATAAATTCCTTTTTCAAATTTTTTATTAGCCACTAAAGTTTTTCCGTACCAACTATAAGGGCGGCTTAAATTAATGTTGTCCTCAGAATAGTTTTTAAGTCCTACATCAATAGAGGCTTTCATATATTTTTCAGCATTATTATAATCGTCAATATTAAAATATGTGCTGCCAACGTTTGAGTAAGCATTTATTAAATCAGGATGATCTATACCAAGCACAACTATTTTTATTTTCAATGCTTCTTCAAGCAATGGAAGCGCCTGCTTATGTTCTTTCTTAAAGATATATATAAAAGCTAAATTGTTCAGGCTGCTTGATACTCTTATATGAAAATTCCCATAAACTTTTCTAAAGACTCTAAGACTTTCTTTATATAGCGAATCTGCTTTATCCAATTTTTCGAGGTAATTGTATGAGGTTGCAAGATTATTTTTTATTTGGGCAACATCAGGATCATCAGGACCTTTAGCTGATTCAGCAATCTGAAGGGCTTCTTCTGTTATTTTTCCGCTTTTTCATATTCTCCCTGATCAGTCATTAAAGTGCCATATGTATCTAACACTAACGCTGTTTCAAAAGAAGGCTTAGTTTCGATTGACTTCAAAATCGCGAGAGATTTTTTGTAGTATTCTTCTGCTTTTTCATAATCACCTTCGTAATGATAGATCAATCCAATACTCTTTAAACTCATTGCAGTTTCTTTACTTTGATCACCATATATTTTTTGTTTAAAACCTAAAGCTTTTGTTAATTCAGTTTCTGCTGAATCATATATACCAAGGTTTTGATATGTGTTTCCAAGTATTGTCCTTATCTCAGCTTCAATTTGCGGATGATTTATTAACTCAGATTTTAGCTTGGCGGATGCTTTTTGAATAACATCAATTACTTTTACTTCGCTACCATCTTTTAATGGGTCAGGAGACGAAATCATTTCAAGTAAAAATGATTTTATTCTATTCGATTTATCCGCTTCCAGCTTAGCTATATCTCTTTCAATACCAGCTATATGCCCTTGCCACAACACGCCTGCCAGTCCCAGATTTATTAGTAAAAAAATTATTGCAGCAGGTATAACAGCGGTTTTATTTCTTTTAATAAATTTTTTACTTCTATAGATAAGAGAATCACTATGTGCGTTTACAGGTCTATCGTTTAAATACCTTTTAATATCGTCGGCAAAATTATCAACGGAGGAATATCTTCTTTCAGGTTCCTTTCTTATCGCCATTGAAATAATATTGTCTAAGTCTCCAACTAATTTTTTATGAAGTTTATCAATGCTGCCTTCTCTTGTCCTGCAGATGGTTTCAGGATTGATTTCAGAATTGTTTTCTTCGGATTCATTTACAATTGTTTTGAATATTATTTCACTTGGTTTTGTTGGTTCTGATTGCGTAATGATTTTGCTTATATCTGAATGAAATACACTTTTTATTTTGTAAGGACTATGTCCTGTTAATAGCTTATACAAAATTATTCCAAGCGAATATACATCGCTTGATGTAGTTATTGGTTCGCCATTGATTTGTTCGGGACTTGCAAATTCCGGAGTTAAGTTCCATATACCTCTTTGAGTAACAGTCTCAAGTGGGTTATTTTCGGGAGAAAGAATTTTTGCAATTCCAAAATCAAGAAGCTTTGGTTCGCCATCTTGTGTAATCAAAATATTGTTTGGTTTCAAATCTTTATGTATAACAAGATTCTTATGTGCATATTGAACAACTGCTGCAACTTTAAGAAAAAGATTCAACCTGTCTTTTATGCCAAGTTTTTTCGCATCACAATATTCATCTATCGGAATTCCCTCAATGTATTCCATCACTAAAAACTGAATTCCATCATCAGTAATACCGCCATCAAGCAATCGGGAAATATTAGGATGATTAAGATTAGCTAGTGTTTGTCTTTCATTTTGAAATCTCTTAATAACAATGCCACTGGACACACCAGGGTTGATAATCTTAACAGCGGCTTTTTGTTTTACTTCATCATCACGCAAGCCAAGATAAACCAGGCCCATACCACCACGTGCAATTAATTTATCAACCTTATACTTTCCAAATGTTTTGCCTATAAATAGATTTGAATTATCAGTGATAGGTTCGTAAGCAATTATCGAATCTTCAAGAAAGTTTTCAGATTTATCGTGTGCAAATATTAAAGTAAGAATTTCTTTTTTGATTTCAGGAGTTTTACAAACCTCATTTAAATAAATCTCTCTATCCTTGCCATCTAACTCAAGAGCCTTAAAAAAGATTGATTTTATATCAGTCCAGATATTCTTATCCATAATGCACTCAGATACTTAAATTGGTTTTTTATGATTAGATATTTTTAGATACAAATAGTTATACTCAAAACAAGATTAGTGATTTTAATTATTACAGCAAAGACTTTAATTGTAATTTCTCATCTTCTTTTTTATTAAAGCTATTTGCAAACAAGACTCTAAACTTTATAAACATAATAGAATATAAGTTTAGAGTCTTTGAACAAAGAATGTTGAGTTACTTCAGTAAAATCATTTTTCGTGTTTCAACAAAACTACCTGCTTGGAGCCTGTAGAAATAAACCCCGCTTGTAAGGGTTAAGCCATTCCACTCATAATTGTATTTCCCTGAATTTAATTCCTGAGACACAAGCAGATCAACACGTTCTCCAACAACATTAAAAACTTCAAGTGTTACAAAAGCGGCTTGCGGTAAAGCAAATTGGATTGTGGTTGATGGGTTAAAAGGGTTCGGATAATTCTGTGATAAATTATAACTCGTAATTGTTCTAATATCGGTTTCATTTTCAAGCGATGATATTGTCCCGACACTATCAACAAAAATTGTAACATTATTTGCGTTCTTTTTATCGTTAGATATAAACCAGATTGGAAATCAAAGGTTACAAAACTATCGGTAATTGCGCTTGTTGTAGTAAGTACTACAAAACTGTCTCCCGCCGCAGGTATAAATCCATTTATTAAAGATACTTTTAAAGTACCGTTTAATTTTGCACTGCCTGTTACATTTAATTTATCATAATCAGTTTCAGTTACACCCCCAAGCTGAACATCCAGCACAGCCGTAGTAGAAGGAAAAAAGTTGCCGATATATGAAAGCGTACCAGCAGAATTACCAGGGGCAGTAATTCCGTTGTTAGTAAAATTTGATGGCACTTTAATAATGCCTACGCCTTTAATGATCGCGCCAGGTTCATTTGAAAAATTGGTATTTGTCATTGTGAATTCTAACTCTCCTGAAGCAACATCAATAACTCCGCCATTTTGATTGAAGAATTTCCACCAGGCGTTAATTTGTGTAATATCAACTCCTCCGCTTTTGCGAAAAATTCCTGTGTTAATAAATGTACCGCCATTTCCGGTTCCTCCCGTAAAATCAGCATCTGTCGTTACTTCAAAAAGAGAACGATTATCTACCACAGATAGATTTCTGATTGACAAACTATTATTCGATTCTTGTTTTATAGTTCCTAAGTTTAACAGTGTTGTTCCACCATAGAGAGCTTGATTTTGTGGATTAGTAGGATCTGTTACTAAACGCAGCAGTGATCCTTCGGGAATCGTAAGAGTACCGCCACCAGTAATGGTTCCCCTGCTCCATTGAAAGCCGCTGCCCTGAAAATCAAGAGTAGCTCCGGTGCTATCTACATTTATTGTTGAGCCTGAAAGTCTTACATCTCCTGATGGTGAGCCACTTAGCGTTCCTTTTATTGTTTGGGTAAGAGAAGAAAAACTTAATAACGCCCCGGCATTAGCATTATACGTCCCATTGTTAAAGGAACCATTGCAATCAAATTTTAGGGTTCCAGATTGTACTTCTATTGCACCACTTTCATTAATAAAATTCCACCAGGCATTGAAGCTTGAAATATCTGTACCACTACTTTTTCTAAAAACTCCGGTTGAAGTATTGAGAAATGTTCCTCCGCTAAATGATTCTCCACCAAAATCAGCGTCAGAAATAATATTAAACAACCCTTCATTTTGAATAAGAGATAATCCTCTGATTCCTAAAGTTGTAATTCCACCAAAATTTATAGTTCCCTGGTTAATAACTTTAATCCCTTCATAAAAATGAAGAAAATGTTGATTGGCAGTCGTATCGGTATAAGTTGTGAGTGTTGCGCTGGGGTTTATTATAAAATGGCTATTTATATTACCAGTACCGTTTGCCCCATTACCGCCATCTAATTCTCCAGAGTACCAAATAGAAGAATCAGTAATTGTAAGTGTGGGGTCAATTCCATCGAAAAAAATTGTAGCTTGATTTAGAATAAATCCGGAAATAGTGTACTGTGCATCAGAAATGTTTACATTTTTGCCATTTATAATAGCAAAATCACCAGGCCCGGGAATACCATTTGGACTCCAAGCAGCAGGATTACCCCAATTATTATTTGCTAAAACCAATGTGTAAGTTGTCTGTGAGAATATAGATGTCTGAAGAACGATTAAGCAGCCAAGGAATGTAAGTTGTAACAGTTTCATAAAGACTCCGTTTTTGTTAAATGATTTTAATTTTTTTTGCTTCTACAAGTACATGCGTATTATTAAAAAAACGGGGTCAATTATTTAGAAAAAAGTGCAGGTGGTTTGGACAAATGATAAAAGTCTTGATTGAAAGAAGAAAATTACTGAAAGGTTATTTTTATGGGATGTTGGGAAAGGATTATTTACTTATTCTTTTCCTAATTCTCTAAAAAGCCAGGCTTTCGCCAGACTCCAGTCTCTTTTAACTGTGGATGCAGAGCAATTCAGGACTTTTGAAGTTTCGTCAACATTCAATCCCCCGAAAAATCTTAATTCAACAACTTTGCTTAAATCTGGATCAAATGCTTCAAGTTTTTCATTGCATCATCGAGTGCGATTATATCTTCTTCGGATTCAAAAGCAATATCCTCAGCATTTTCCAATGAAAGATGAGTTTTACCTTCCCCTCTTTTCTGTGAATTATGTTTCCTTGCATAGTCAACAAGAATCTGCCTCATCGAATTTGCTGCAATCCCAAAGAAGTGGCCACGATTCTGCCAGTTAATTTCCTGTCCGCCAATAAGTTTAATATAAGCTTCGTGAACAAGTTCAGTGGTTTGTAATGTGTGATTACGATATTCCTCGTGTAAGTATTTAGAGGAGATTTTTTTTAATTCATTATAAACAAGTGGAAGTAATTCATTAATTGCTTCTTTTTTCCATTAACACAATCTTCCAACAATAAGGTTATGTTCTGCTTATCTGATTCAAACATGTTATTAATAATTAGTTTATGAAAGTGGAATTCACAATTGAAAATAGGGGATTAATGGAGGCTTGTCAATAGTTTATTGTTACAAAATATTCTTACTTATACGACATATAAGGCGGTAATAACTTTTCTACTAACGGTGATTCTTAAACCTCAAATTATCTATCGCAGCAAAATCATTTTCTTTGTTTCTATAAAACCGCCTGCATTAATTGAATAGAAATATACTCCGCTTGATAATCCATTTGCATTAAAATCTACTTCATAACTTCCTGCGGGTTTTTCTTCATTAACCAAGGTTGCAACTTCATTTCCAATTACATCGTAAACTTTTAATGAAACAAATTGCCTGTTGCTTATTGCATACTGAATACTTGTACTTGGATTAAACGGATTAGGATAGTTTTGTGCTAACTCAAAACCAGATACAATCTGAATTGAATTGTCATCTTCCACAGAGACTGGACTTCCTGCATTCAACCAAGCTGTATAAATAAGGCAAGTCAATTTATAGGATGCATCTTTAAACAATTTTATTGTGAAACCTTTACTGAGTTCCCATAGTTTTGAATAATATGCAGTGCTATTTGTATTACCTGCAAATGCTTTTGCTAAACTATCGCATCTTAAAACAGAATCTACATAGATATAATTAGCATACAGTGTATTAAAAATAAAATCTGATACATTATTTATATAAACTAAACTATCTCCGGAATAAATAATTTGTGCGCTGTAATTTCCAATCATAGTTGATTCATACCTGCTATGCACACCAGTTTGTCCAGTTAACTGCCCGTTATAATTTTTTGTGATGTGGAGCGGCATATGCATATCACCAACATAGTGTCCAAGATCAGCAGCGAGCAGCATTGCTTTGTTAAATTGATTATTCTGAAAAGCTGTTTGGAGTGAATCGAATGTTTTAAAATTGCCCAGGGAACAGAATTACTTCGAAAATCCCTGTATAAAAGTGTTTCCGTGCAGTAAAACCAAAGAATTTGCTTTTAAAATTTGAGTGTGATAAAAACATTAACCCAAATTTTCTCACCATCAGAATTTAGTTTAAGAATAAATGCAGAAGGAGTTGTTATGTTAAATTGTTCTCCGCCAATATCAGCTTATCAGCATCAGAACCATGTGCAGTAATGTATCAGACCAGCTGCAGCAGAACCATTTGGGTAACTTCAGCAAAGGATTGATTAAGTTAAGTGAATTCTAAAAGAACAACATCCCCACCAATAAACAGGAGTTTAATAAATTGTCCCAATAATGTCAATCGAAAAGTAAATAAATTAGACTTTATTTTCAAATCAAGTGTATATTTACAATAAAATATAAATCTAATTTATTTTTATTCGTATTCGTCCCAGCTTTTCATTTTCAACTCAGACGGCTTATAGTTTTTTAGTGCCTTCACAAATCTCTTTGCAATCTGTACATTTGTAAACAGCGCAATGTTCAAATCAACAGCTTTTCTTCGTATGATGTAATCGCTGTCAAGTTCAACTTTTTCAGAAGTTTTGGGAATATTAATTACTAAATCAATCTCTCCATTTGCCATATAACTTAAAATGCTAGGTTCCTGGTTATCAAAAGGACGATAGAGAACCTCAACATCAAGTCCGCCATTTTCTTTATAAAAATCTGATGTGCCCTTTGTTCCGTAAAATTTCAATCCCATCTTCTGCAGGATTTTTAATTCATCAATTAGTTCCGCCTTATTTTTTGGTGTTCCGGTTGAAAGCAATACACCTTTAGTTGGGACTCTTTGTCCGATTGCAAGCAGACTTTTTAGAAAAGCTTCATTAAAATCATCACCCAAACAAGCAACTTCACCAGTTGATGACATTTCGACTCCTGTAACCGGATCGGATCCTTTTAATCTTGTAAAAGAAAACTGAGAAGCTTTTACACCAACGTAATCAAGATCGAAAGATGATTTATCAATCCTTGGAACTTTTTCTCCGAGCATTAAGCGTGTTGCAATTTCTATAAAATTTATTTTTAGAGTTTTAGAAACAAACGGAAAACTTCTTGATGCACGAAGATTACACTCAATAACTTTTACTTCGTTATCCTTTGCAATAAACTGAATATTAAATGGTCCGGTAATTTCAAGCTTTCTGAGCAATTTCGCGAGTTATCATTTTTACTTTTCGCATTGTTTCTAAATAAGTACGCTGGGGTGGGAAGTACAATTGTTGCATCACCGGAATGCACTCCTGCATTTTCAACATGCTCTGCAATTGCGTAACAGAAAAGTTCACCTTCATTTGCAACCGCGTCAACTTCAATTTCACGCGCATCAGTTATAAACTTACTTATTACAACAGGATGTTCCGAGTTCAAATCAGTTGCTTTTTTAAGATACATTTCAAGTTCATCTTCAGTTAATACAATGCTCATTGCTGCGCCGCTAAGCACATAACTTGGTCTTATCAAAACAGGATAACCAACACTATTTGAAAATCTTTTTGCATCAGTAAGTGTGGTAACTTCCTGCCATTCAGGTTGATCAACTTTTATATCATCAAGAATTTGCGAAAACTTGTGACGGCTTTCTGCATTATCAATTTGTTCTGGAGAAGTTCCGATAATTTTTAATCCTGCTTTGTGAAGTTTCATTGCTAGATTGTTTGGAACCTGACCGCCCATTGAAACAATTACTCCACGCGGATTTTCTTTATCATAAATATCAAGCACACGCTCAAAAGTTAATTGTTCAAAATAAAGTTTATCACATATATCATAATCGGTGCTTACTGTTTCTGGATTACAATTTATCATAATAGACTTATACCCGCTTTTGTTAACCTGGTTTACTGCGTTAACACAGCACCAATCAAACTCAACAGATGAACCGATACGATATGCACCGCTTCCAAGCACAACTATCTGATCATTTTCACCAAGTGAAATATCGTCTTCAACTCCGTGATAAGTTAAATAGAGGTAATTTGTCTGTGCAGGAAACTCGGCAGCCATTGTGTCAATTTGTTTTACAACAGGAATTACATTTAGTGATTTTCTATACTCACGAACATCAAGTTCTTTTGTGCTGGTTTGTTTGCCGATTTGATAATCTGAAAAACCATTTTGCTTTAGGTGGCGCATTGAGTCGGTATCAATATTTTTTAATTGATTATCAGAAATTTGGTTTTCAAGATCAACAATATTTTTCATCTTATACAAAAACCATTTTGTAATTTTTGTAAGATCATGAATCTTATCTACAGAGTAACCTTTTTTGAGCTACAGCTATTGCAAAAATTCTTTTATCTGTTGGTTCGGATAATTCTTTATCAAGATTTGCAAACTTCATGTCGTTGCCAACAAATCCCTGCATTCCAACATCAAGCATACGAATTGCTTTTTGCAGTACTTCTTCAAAACTTCTGCCGAGTGACATTACTTCGCCGACAGATTTCATTTCAGAACCAAGTTGCGTACTAACCTGCTGGAATTTTTGTAAATCCCAACGAGGGAATTTTAATGCAACATAATCAAGTGCAGGCTCAAAGTTTGCAGATGTTTCTTGAGTTATGATATTCACTACTTCATTTAGAGCATAACCAAGTGCAAGTTTTGTTGCTATAAATGCAAGCGGATATCCTGTTGCTTTCGAAGCAAGTGCAGAACTACGGCTTAATCGAGCGTTCACTTCAATTATTCGGTAATCTTCAGAATTCGGATCGAGTGCATATTGGATGTTGCACTCACCAATAATTCCAAGATGGCGAATTAATTTTATTCCAATTGAACGGAGCTTAAAATTTTCTTTTGCTGATAATGTTTGAACAGGAGCAATTACAACGCTGTCGCCGGTATGTATGCCCATCGGATCAATATTTTCCATCGAACAGATTGTAATACAATTATCATATTGATCGCGAACAATTTCGTATTCAATCTCTTTCCATCCGTAAAGTGATTCTTCAATCAATATTTGATTTGTAAATGAAAATGCTCTTCGCGCTTTTTCAACAAGTTCTTCTTTGTTATTGACGATACCTGAGCCTAATCCACCCAAAGCATAAGCAATACGAACCATAACCGGAAAATTAATTTCTTCAGCTGCTTTTACAGCTTCATCCACACTTTTTGCTGTTTTACTTCTGGCAATCTTTAATCCAACTTCCGCAACACGATCCCCAAATAATAATCTATCTTCGGTATCTTTAATGGTATCAACCGGAGTTCCTAAGACTTTAATATTATACTTTTCTAAAATTCCTTTATCGTATAAATCAACACCAACATTAAGAGCTGTTTGACCACCAAATTGTAGAAGAATAGAATCAGGTTGTTCTTTAATAATTATCTTTTCAACAAACTCAGTTTTAATCGGAACAAAGTAGACTTTATCTGCAAAGTTTTCTGATGTTTGAATCGTTGCAATGTTTGGATTGACAAGTACAGTCGTAATCCCATCTTCTTTAAGTGCTTTTATAGCTTGCGAGCCGGAGTAATCAAACTCACCAGCTTGCCCTATTTGCAAAGCACCGCTGCCAAGAATTAAAACTTTTTTGGTTTACCTTTTTTTATCATTTCAATGCCCTCACAAACATATCAAAAATAAATTCGCTATCGTCTGGTCCTGGTGAAGCTTCCGGGTGAAACTGTGAAGCAAAAAATGGTTTTGATATATGAATTATTCCTTCGTTAGTTCCGTCGTTATCATTAACAAACCATTCACGCCAATCTTGTGCTAAAGTTTTTGCATCAACTGCATAGCCGTGATTTTGAGAAGTGATGTAACAACGCTTTGTTCCAAGTTCATTGCATGGCTGGTTATGCCCGCGATGACCATATTTTAATTTGTAAGTATCAGCTCCTGCAGCAAGTGCGAGTATTTGTGAACCAAGACAAATTCCAAGAATAGGCTTGTTTGATTGCATTGCAATTTTAGCATGTTCAATAGTTTTATTATTAAGTTTTGGATCGCCGGGACCATTTGAAATTACTATTCCGTTTGCTTCAATTTTAGTGAAATCATAATCATACGGAACATGGATAACTGTGATATCTCTACCTAGAAAAGCACGAATTATGTTATTCTTTGTTCCGCAATCAACAAGAATAATTTTTTGTTTTCCTGCTTTGTATTCAACAACATCTTTTACGCTTACTTCTCCAACAAGATTTGTTTTATTGGGATCTATAAAATCAATTTTAGAATTTTCATCAACGATAATTTTCCAAGCATTGTTCCTTTATCACGGAGTTTTCTTGTAAGCATTCTTGTATCAATACCATAAATTCCTGGAATTTTTTCTTCAATCATCCAATCCGATAAAGATTGTTCTGCACTCCAATGGGAATATTCAAATGAATAATCCGTAACAATCAAAGCACGGCAGTGAATGTTATCTGATTCAAAATTTTTAAGCATTCCATCTTCTTTATCTTTAGATGGAATTCCATAGTTACCTATTAGTGGATATGTACAAACAAGAATTTGTCCGCGGTAGGATGGATCAGTCATTGTTTCTGGATAGCCGACCATTCCGGTATTAAACACAACTTCGCCGTTAGTGTTTCCTTCATATCCAAAACTGTATCCGGCAAATTCACTTCCGTCTTCAAGGATTAGTTTGGCTTTTGTTTTTTGTTTATTCATAGTTCATCAAGTACTTTCGGATAAAAAAATAGCCACTCCAAAAGTGGCTTAAAACTTCAAATCATAGTAATATTTCTAAATAGTATTTTAGCAATGCCGTAGTTATTTTAAGCGTAAATATATGATATTATTTTTAAAAACCGACAAGAATTTCTGATATAAATTTTGCTAATATTTCAATGACGGTTAATTAGTAATTTCTTTCACAATAAACATGCTTAAACAAACTAAAATATTTTTACTTCTTTGCCTATCAATTATTTTGATTAGCATTTGCACTTTACATGCTCAATCAAAAGTTGATTCATTATTAACATTATTACATTCGTCCGAAGGAAAAGCGAGGGTAAAATTGTTAATTAAGCTTGGATATTTTCTTTCTTCCGAAAATCCAAATGAAGCAATAAAATATCTTGATGAAGCGATTAGTTTATCAGAAAAAGTTAATAGTAAATGGAGCAAAGCAGATGCATTATTTAACAAAGGTGTTGCGCTTTGGCACCTAGGTGAAATAAATCAGTCTGATGAATATTATCAAAAGGCTATTCCGATTTATGAGGAATTTCATGACTCGCTTAGTCTAATAAAAGTTTTTAATTCTCAAGCAATCAATCATCAAATGAAGGGAAATATTAATCTTGCAGTTGAAAACTTTTTCCATTCACTTGATTATGCTAAAAGATAAACGATAAGCCAACGATACTTAACACATTATTAAACATTGGTGTTCTGTATGATAATAACGGCGATAATGAAAAGTCTTTAAAATACTATTTTGAGGCTATTGACTATGCTGATGAAAATAGCAAGTCTTCACTAGCACTATTGCAAAGTTATATTGCTGAAATCTATATAGAAACCAAAAGATTTGACGACGCCGAAGGGTATTTAAATAAAGCCATTACAAATTCCCGTGCTTCTGGCGATACTAAAAGTATGATTTGGGCTTATACAAACTTAGGACAAATACAATTAAGTAAAGGTAATGAAAGGTCGGCGGAAAATTATTTTCAAGAATCACTTAATCTTGCTCGTAGTATAGATTATAAGCTGGAAATTATACACGCATTAACTGAACTTGGAAAATTTTATAATAAAACCAAAAATTATTCAGAAGCAGAAAAAAATCTTAAAGAAGCAATAAGGCTATCTGAAGAATTAAACTCATTAAGTGATTTGAGTATTATAAATCAGGAACTAGCTTCGCTTTATTACAATACCGGTAATTATAAAAAGGCTTATGAGTTAAGACTAGAATACAAGTTCTATAGTGATAGTCTTTATGTGTTAACAAATAGTGAAAAGATCGCTGAACTACAGGCAAAACATGAACTAAAACAAAAAGAGCGCGAAACACAACTCTTAGTGAATGAAAATGAATTACAAAAAAAAATTATAGGTTCGCAAAAAATAATTGCTCTTGTAATATCGGTTCTCGCAATTGCCTCAATTATTTTTATTTGGGTATTGTTGCGCAATAGAAATAAGATTTTAAAAGCAAAAGATTTATTGCAGATAAAAAACGAAGAGGTTGAAAACAGCAGAGTTGAGATTAGCAAGAATAATGATGTACTTGCTGGGCTGAATACGACCAAAGATAAATTCTTTTCAATTATTGCTCACGATCTAAGAAATCCGATAGCAGCATTTGTAAATATTTCCGAATTATTGGAGGAAGATTTTGATAAGCTAAGTGAAGCTGACAAAAAGGATATTATCAGCCAGATGAATGTTTCATCTAAAAATTTAATAAGGCTTTTAGAAAACTTGCTTACCTGGGCAAGGTTATCAAATAATAAAATTGAAGTATATCCGGAAAAAGTTTTACTTTCTGATGTAGTTGAAGCTGCAGTACATCCGTATTTGCAGTCCGCGCAAAACAAAAAAATAAAATTAAATGTTAATACCCCAACTGATGTTTTGATTACAACTGATAAATTTATTTTTCAAGCGATTATCGGAAATTTGGTAAACAACGCAATTAAGTTTTCAAATACATTAAGCGAAATTACTGTTGAATTTTATAAACAGAACGAGCACTCTATCTTTTCAGTTAAAGATCATGGTATTGGAATCGAACCATCACAATTAAGAAACATTTTTGTACTTGGTAAGGTTTCTACAGGAAGAGGAACGATGGGCGAATCAGGAACCGGTTTGGGATTAGTTTTAGTTAAAGAATTAGTAGAGAAACTTAACTGGAAAATTAATGTTAAAAGCGAAGTTAATGCAGGAAGCAAGTTTATGATTTATATTCCGAACAGTGACGTTGAATTGTAATAATAATTTTATGTTTAATAATTTGAAATTGATAATCTTATTTAGGATTTTTGCCAGTAAATCTTTATACAGAAACACATCTATATTTTGATAAAATATTAACTAAATAAAAAAAACTTTTTCAGATTTCATCCATTTTTATTATCCACAAAAAAATATTTTTTAATAATAAAGAGATATTATGTCTGCAAAAAAAACTAGTTCATCAAAAAAATCTCCTAAAACATTTGTTCTGGACACGAACGTAATTTTGCACGATGCAACATCAATAAATCAATTTCAAGAAAACGATGTTGTAATTCCCTTAACGGTTATAGAAGAGCTTGATCATTTTAAGCGTGGCAGTCAAGTTATTAATCTTAACGCCAGAGAATTTGCACGTACGCTTGATTCAATCACCGGATCAGCATTATTTAATGGTGGTATTTCAATGGGAAAGGGAAGAGGGAAACTCCGTATAGCAATTCTAAAAGGATTAGCTCCGGCAATACGAGATGTTTTTAAAGATGATACACCTGATCATCGTGTATTAAGTGTTGCTTATGAGTGGCAGGCAAAGTTAAAAGAAAAATCGCAAGTAATTCTTGTAACTAAAGATGTTAATCTTAGAATGAAAGCTAAAGCACTTGGAATACTTGCTGAAGATTATACAACCGATAGAGTCAGCAGCATTGAAGAACTTTACAGCGGAAAAGGAATTATTGAAGATGCAAATGATGATCTTTTAGTAAAACTTTTTCAGCCTCCATATTCAGTGCCGGCAAAGCCGTTTATTAAAAAAATTGAATGGAGAAGCACTTTCAAATAAATATTACATTTTAAGAAATACAAATCGCTCCGTACTTGCTCAACTTGATCAGAACAAAGAACAAATTGTTAAAGTTGACAAGACAAATGTTTATGGAATAAATCCGCGTAACGCTGAACAGACTTTTGCTGTAAATGCGTTAACAAATCCGGATATAAGACTTGTATCTATGACAGGAAAAGCAGGAACAGGAAAAACACTTCTTGCACTTGCTAGTGCATTGCACGTTAAAAAGAATTATAGGCAAATTTTTATTGCTCGACCAATTGTTCCGCTAAGTAATAAAGATATTGGTTTTCTGCCAGGTGATGTAGAAAGTAAACTTGCACCATATATGCAGCCGCTCTGGGATAATTTAAAAGTTATTCAGGATCAATTCCCTGAAAATGATAACAAGCATACCGCGATTGATACAATGATAAAGGATCAAAAACTTGTTATCGAGCCTCTATCATACATACGCGGAAGAAGTTTGCAAAGAATATTTTTTATTGTGGATGAAGCTCAAAATCTTACTCCACACGAAATTAAGACTATAATTACACGTGCCGGTGAAGGGGCTAAAATTGTTTTTACGGGGGATATTTATCAAATTGATCATCCATATCTTGATGGGCAATCAAACGGACTTTCTTATCTTATTGATAAATTTAAAGGGCAAAAACTTTATGCACATATAAATCTTGAAAAAGGGGAACGATCTGAGTTAGCAGAATTAGCAAGTAATCTTTTATAAACTATTTAGGATTAAAATGAAAAATATAAAACTTTTTTTAATGGGATTTTTAGCGACAATATTTTTTTCAGGTTGTTTACAGGTTGACACAAAAGTTAATCTTAATAATGATGGAAGCGGGACAATTGAGGAGACAGTTGTTATTAAAAGCACAGTTATTAATATGATGAAAGAATTTGCAATGGCTTTTGATTCAACAAAATCAGAAGAGTATAGTATGTTTAAAGAAGGTGAGTTGACAGAAAAAGCTGCAAATTATGGTGAAGGAGTTAAGTATCTATCCGGCGAAAAAATTACTATTGGAAACTACGAAGGTTATAAAGCAATTTATTCTTTTAAGGATATCAATAAAGTAAAAATAAATCCAAGCCCGGATGATAAAATGCCGTTTGGCGATGAGATGATGACTAAAGAAGAAAAACCAGTTGATGATTTACTAAAGTTTGATTTTAAAAAAGGTAATCCTTCAACCTTGGTTATTAATTTTCCAAAACCAGAAATGAAAGAAGAAGTTGAAATAGATTCAAATGAAACAGAGTTTGAAGACTCAACTTTTAATGAAGATGCTCAACAAAAGATCATCGAAATGTTTGATGGGATGAAAATTAATGTTTCATTTAATTTTAACGGATCAATAAAGGAAACAGATGCATCGTTTGTTGATGGAAATGAAGTTACTCTTATGCAGGTTGATTTTTCTGAAGTGATAAAAAACAAAGATGTTTTAGAAAACTTGCAAAAAACAAAACCTGAAACGATGGAACAGTTTAAAGAAATTATTGGTGATCTACCCGGAATAAAAGTTGAGTTTAAGGAAAAAGTAACTATAAAATTTTAGATATTTAAAAACTTAAAAACGGAGAAACAATGAAAAGCTTATTAATGGTTCTATTTCTTTTTACGACAGTTAATATTTATTCACAAACAGAAAAGTTCGGTAAGGATATTTCTTTAACAGAAAAAACAAATATTTCAAAAATTCTTGAAATGCCTGAAGAATTTGTTGGGAAAACAGTTTTAGTTGAAGGTGAAATTATTGATGTCTGCGCAATGGCTGGTTGCTGGATGGAATTAAAAAGCGATGCTGAAAATCAAAAAGTAAAAATAAAAGTTAAAGACGGTGATATTGTTTTTCCCGTTGAAGCAAAAGGTAAATCAGCGTTGGTTGAAGGAATCGTTTATAAAATTGAGTTAACAAAAGAAGAAGCGGCTGAATATTATGAGCACGTTGCAGCAGAACAGGGAACAGAGTTTGATCCTGCAAGCGTTACAGGTCCGGTTACTTTTTATCAGATAAAAGGAATTGGTGCTGTAATAAAATAAAGATAGAATTTTAATTGATTATTAAGGGCTCAATCGAGCCCTTTTTTATTGTGTTAAACAAACCCCTAATTTTCAATTTTAATGTAATTGCAGACTTGAGTAAATTTGAATAAAGAAATCTAAAATAATTTATGCAAACATTTACATATCCAATATTCTGGAAGTTTATTTACCGATATTTGAATTTAGTATTAACACCAATGTTAATTTTTTATGCTGTTTCAGTTGCCGCCTTGATTGATAAGAACCTTGTTATTCTTATCCCATTTCTGTTATCGCTATTTGTTATTTACTATTTGAATAAATCCTATATTAATTTTTATAAACTTGTTCCTTATAAGATTGAAGTTGATACTGAAAAAATTATTTGCACTGAATTTATTTTTAAGGATAAGTCAATTACAATATTTATTAAAGATATCGATGCAATTTCAGGTGGTATATTTGATGGTAAGTATCGCGGAATAATGAAAATCTGTGATGGCAAAAGCAAAGTATGTATAGGCTTTTTTGATAGGCTGACTGACTCAAATAAACTTGTTACACTTATTCTTAGTAAAGTTGAAAAAAGATCTATGATAAAGTGATTGAACAGATTCAATCAGCTAAGATTAAACCGGATACAAAAAAATAAATGAAAGTTGCAGTTTTACTTTCCGGTGGTGTTGATAGTTCAGTTGCGCTTCGTTTACTTAAAAATGCAGGGCATGATGTAACAGCTTTTTATTTAAAGATATGGCTGCAGGATGAATTTTCATTTCTTGGTGATTGCCCGTGGGAAGAGGATTTAGAATTTGCTCGTGCCGTTTGTAAACAAGCCAACATTCCACTTGAAACTATAAACATGCAAACCGAATATTGGGATTCTGTTGTTTCTTATACGATTTCAGAAATTAAAGAAGGCAGAACGCCAAATCCTGATATGTTTTGTAACCGTTTAATAAAGTTTGGACAGTTTATAAATAAGATTGATAACTCGTTTGAAAAAGTTGCTTCTGGTCATTACGCAAAAATTGAAGACAAAAATAAAAAGTTTATCTTAAAAATTTCTCCTGACCCTATAAAAGATCAAACATATTTTCTTGCTTATCTCACTCAACAGCAATTAAGCCGGACGCTCTTTCCGATTGGAACTTACAGAAAAAAAGAAATACGGGAACTTGCGGCAAAATATAATCTGCCAAATATGAGTAGGAAAGACAGCCAGGGAATTTGTTTTCTGGGTAAGATTAAATTTTCTGATTTTATAAAACATCACCTTGGGGAATTAGAAGGCGATATAGTTGATATTCATACAAACAAAGTTCTAGGTAAACACAAAGGATTTTATTTTTATACAATTGGTCAGCGCTCCGGTTTAAGATTAGGCGGTGGTCCTTGGTATGTTATTAGTAAGGATATTGAAAAAAATATTGTTTATATCTCAAAAGAAAATATTACAAACCGTGCTAGAAAAGAATTTAAAGTTGGTAAGTTTAATTGGATTGCGGAAGAGCAACCTGAAGATGGAAATTATCTTGTAAAGATTCGTCATGGTGAGCATTTTTATAATTGCACTTTAAATTTTGGTGATAGTTCCGCAATGGTAGTAACTGAAAAAGAAGATCGTGGAATTGCACCGGGACAATTTGCGGTTTTTTACAAAGATGACGTTTGTCTTGGTGGAAGTGTTATTTTAGAATAATATTATTATTAAAAAAATTAATTAGATAACAGTAGCTGATTGGGAGAAAAGAATTTGTTTAAGATTTGATGTGTCGACATATTTTTCTTTAGTTATTTTAATCAGGTTTTTACAATTCATGCAGATATAAGCATACCTTACTCCGATTACGGAATCAAGTTTTGCAACCCATAATTCTGTAAAAGGATTATCGCAAATTGGGCATATTGATTTAAATTCTATTTGTTCAATTTCTTTGGTCATTAGGCTCCTCAGTACACATAAGACGCATAAGTATATAAAAAAGTTACTGAATATTAAAAATTTTACTCAAAAATATAGAACCCTTTTTCATTAATATAAGATTTATTTTGTTGCAGAAAAGTCATAATGCTTTCAACAGGAATTATTTTGGCAATGCCATAACGGATTGCTGAATGTTTTCTTACATAAAGATTCCCATCGTAAGGTACAATGGGATTATAAGTTGTTTTGGTTTTCAAATTTTCCGGATAAACTAAATTCTCTTCTTCTTCCGGAACCCATTGCACCATTCCTATCAACTCAAAATTTGGAACTCCATCTCGAATTGCAAGCGCAAATCCACCGCTAAATCCGGGATTAATTACCGCATCAACAAGGAATGAACCCGCTTCATCTCTGCGCGGACTGCTTACAATCGCTTTAGTAATAATTTTAAAATTAACTGGATACCCAACAAGATAAACAAATGTGCCCCATTCAACATCTTTTGCTTTGCCTAATGGATAATTAAATGTTGGAAAAAATATTCCCTTTTGACCACCATATTTTCTTCCTATCAAGGCAATATCAGAGTGCTCATCAATTGCAATAACTTCTACCTGGCTGCCTTCGGGAAATCCTGCAACATAGATCACCTGTTTTTCTTTGATCGAAATTGACTCAACAAAATTTGTCGCAAAACCTAATTCATCATATTTGTATGCTATAATAGTATCCGGAAAAGAGATTGTGTGTGCACAGGTTAGTAATGCAACTTTTCCATTTTCAGAATAAACAGATACTGCAGTTCCCGAGCATGAATTATCTGCAAGAGCTTCTTTTATTGCGACTTTGGTTAGTCTTTTAGTTTCTAAATCTTTTAAAGTAAAATTATCTTTTCCATCAAACACATAGATTTTATAAAAAGCTGTTGAGTTAACTCGCTGGATTGTTTCACTAATCTTTCCTAATTCAACAGAAGAAGACTTATACGGAAATTCACTATCATACTTTCCATCCAGTAATGTGGGATACACTTTTTCGTACGATGTAAATGAGCAGCTATAAAAAACAAATAAGGATATCAGTAAAAAAACGATTGAAATCAAATCTCTTTTTTTCATTTCAGATATCCTTAAATATTTATCGATTGAACTTGTTAGTTCTTTTATTCACCATGCTTTGTCTTAAAACCTTTTTGCATCCAGCCACGTGCAAAAAATAACCCGAAACTACTTACCATAGCAATACAGCCATAAATAAACCACATTGTTTCAGTATTCATTTGGGATGGATCAATACCTTCTGGAGCGTAGTGCATTAAAAACCATCCAGAGTATAAACTCGTAACAACTTTAGTTAAAAACCATGGGAACTGTCCGATTCCCATATAAATTCCTGTCATTCCCTTTGGAGCAATTTCAGCAACCCACTGTAAAAATCTTGGCTGCCACATTGCTTCTCCGATAGTCATCAAAGTTAAATATGCAAAAACTGTGTAGATACTTGGACCAAGAGTTAGTATAAAGGTCGGTGCTGCCATAACAAACGTTCCATAAATCATCATCTTATAAGTGTCGCGCTTTACGGTTAATGCTGCAACCATTGGAGTTAGAATGAAAATTAACAGCGGATTAAAGTTCGTAAAGAACTCAAAGTTATCAGCCACTACTCCTGTAAATGCTCTTTTATAATAAACAGGCAGCGTTAACCAATTGTGTGCAAAAAGTGTTTGTACAGGAATTAGAATGAAGATAAAAAACATAAATCTTAAATCTCTAATAGGAAAATTTTTAAGATAGAACATAATTTTTTCTTTAGCGGATTTTTCATCCTCAGCTTTTTTATCAGCCTCAATCTGCTCTTTAGTTTCTGTGCTAACTTCTCGTATTGTCTTTTCAATGGTTTTTTTGGAAAGAATGGTTGCAACAACAATAATTCCTAAAACTGTTAATCCGACATAAACCCACATTACACCTAACATTCCTTCTTGATCATTTGCAAATGCCTTTCTTATTGGCGGGGCGATAATTCCGGGAAGAAATCCGCCAAGATTCATAATCGCATATAGCATTGCATAACCCATGGCAGATGTTTTTTCTGTGGTAAATAGTTTTACAGCAGCATAACAAGCTGGCTGGTAAATACCGTAACCTAAAATGATGCCCAATAATCCCACCATAGCAATTAAATGAGCAGAAGACCATAATCCGGTATTAGAAGTAATTGTTGGTCCAAGAGTTAAGAAAACTCTTCCAATCAACATAAAAAGCAAAGCATATATGAGAGATTTTCTTACACCAATCCAATCTACAGTCGCACCGAGAAACAGCATCGCCAGCGTAATTCCTGCAGTTTGAAATCCAACCATTTGCCCTGCGTTAATATCATCCAGCTTAACAAAATCAGTAAAATAAATAACCAAATAACCAACTACGCCAAAGTATGTAATTCCTTCAAGCAGGTATGTGAGATTTATTCCCCACAACGCTCGGGAAGAATGAAATAAATCTATAAACGGTTGTGTTATTTCTTTAAATACACTTTTAAAAGTGCTTGGTTGTGGATCAATTTCCGGTGATGAATTATCGGACATATATTTTCCTGTAATTGAATGAAATAATAATTACTTTACACAAGGCAGTACAATAGTAAAAGTAGAGCCGCTTTCTTTTTTGCTTGTTACTTTTATGGTGCCATCGTTTTTTTTGATTAGCTCATTAGTTAACAGCAGACCAAAACCCGTACCTTTTTCGTTTTTGGTTCCTTCAGTAGTAAACTGTTTTTCTATTTTAAATAATCTCTCTTGATCCTCTGACGACAAACCAACACCTGTATCTTTAACAAATACTTCGGCTTTATCACCATTAGTTTTACAACCAACAGTAATTGTCCCTCCATCATGAGTAAATTTAATTGCATTAGATACAAGATTTCTTATTGAAGCTTCAATCATATTTTGATCGGCCAGCACGTTTATTTCAAGATCAGTTTCTTTAGTCAGCTTAAGGTTCTTAGCTTCAAATGAATCTGAAAAGATACTGAGAACATGGTTTACGATAATACATATTGAAAACTCTGATTTTTCAAACGAGAAATTACCCGTCTGCAATCTGGACCACTCCAAAAGATTTGTGAGTAAATTAAAAAGATTAGTTGCAGTTCTGTGCAATGTTTTTGCGGAGTCTTTTACTTCTTGTTCTGTAAGGTCTTCAATATTATTAGCAAGTAATTCTGAAAATCCTAATAAAGAGTTAAAGGGGTTTCTTAAATCGTGCGATATTATTGAGAAAAATCTATCCTTAGCAGAATTGCTTTTTTGCAAATCCTCAGAATACTTTTTTAATCTTTCTTCATTAATTTTTCTCTCGGTTATGTCAGTAAGTGTTCCAACAATTTTAGATTTGCCGTGTGTATCGGTTACTAATGAACCATGAGACAATGCCCACGCAAGTGACCCATCTTTTTTTATTACTCTGTGTTCAAGTGAATAAGATTTAATTTTGTCTTGCAATAAATTTGACAATAATTCTTTCTTTTTGTTGTAATCTTCAATTGGTAATAAATTGCCCCAACCTTTGTCTTTTACTTCTTGTATAGAATAACTAAACACTTCTGCTAGACTTTCTTCACAATCTATCTCAAAAGTAATGGGATCAATTTCATAAACACCGGCTTTGCTAGCTTTGATAACCATTTCATACTTTTTGCGCGCATCACTAATTTTTTGTTGCAACTTATAATTGGCTAATCCCAACTCTATCGATCGTATAAGGTTATCAATTTCGAATGGAAATGAAAAATATGCGGTTGGATTTGTAGACTTAGCTTTATTATAAGATTCTTTGTCATCATCATGAGAAAGATAAATAACCGGAATGTCTAATTGTTGTTTGATCTCTGAAACTGCTTCAATTCCGGAAAATTTAGTATTAAGATTTACACTTATAACAATAAAATCAGGATAGGATTCTAACGCGAGTGAAACAACAGATTTAATTTCTGTTTTTGATACAACAACAGAGAAACCGGAATTAATAAGTTTTGATTCCAGATTTTTTACAGCACTATTTTCCTGTACGCATATCAGGATTTTTTCTTGACTCATAAAGACTCTTAATAATTAGAGATACTGTGAGAAATAGTTACGAAGAAATAAAATATTAATCAAACTATATTGTAAAGTTATAAATGTTATTCTATTAAAACACGTAAGTTTTTTAAATCATTTTTCTCTGTTTTAAACCTTGCAATCCTTGTAAACCGCCTGTATGGATTGCAACAATTGTGCTGTTTACCGGGAAAAAATTATTCTTAATTAAATCATAAATCCCATAAAACATTTTGCCTGTATATATTGGCTCAATGGGGATGTTATGCTGTTCTTCAAAACTATTGCAAAACTTGTTTAGCTTGTTGTTTGTTTTTGCGTATCCTCCAAAGTGATAATCCAGATTTATCTGAAAATTGTTCAGTTTGTCTTTTTGATAATATGATAGAAGAGTGCGAATGTTTTTGTAAAGAAATTCTCCACCTTTAAGAACAGAAAAACCAAGAGCAAAAGATTTTGAATCCAATCCTAAAACTAATCCGGCAAGTGTGCCGCCGGTACCGCACGCAGAACAAATAAAATTAAAATCAGTTGTAATGCTGGGAATAATTTCCGCACAGCCTTTTATTGCAAGATGATTTGATCCCCCTTCCGGAATTAAATAAAAATCTTCAAATTTATTTTTAAATTCATCAACAATGTATTTATCGTATTTATTTCTATAAGACTTTCTATCTATGTATTCTAAAATCATTCCATTTTCTTTGGCAAAGTTTAATGTCGGATTAAGTGGTAAATGTTCTTCACCGCGAATAACTCCGATTGTCTTAAATCCATATTTTTACCTGCGGCGGCAGTTGCGTGAGTGTGATTTGAATAGGCTCCGCCAAATGTCAGCAGTGTTTTATAACCAAGCTTTTCAGCTTCTATTAGATTGTATTTTAGTTTATAAAATTTATTACCGGAAATAAAATCATCAGTGAGATCTTCTCGCTTTACAAAAAATCTAATCTGTTTCTGTTCAAATAACGGATCAAAGATTTCTGTAAGTGGAGTTGTAGGATTTTCTATTATCATTAATTCTAATTTAACTATTCAATTAAAATTAACTATAGATTAAATTAAAAAATCAGTAAACCAAATATTTTATATAAAAAAACCCGACCCAATTTTGTAATCAGGACGGGTAAGGGTAGAATTCCTTAAAAGATCTATGATCTACTTATCTGTTTTGGAGGATTATGCACTATCTTTCTAATTGTGTCAAATTGAAGATAAGGATATTCTGCCCTTAATGTATCAATCGCATCACCGGTTCTAATTTTTTGCGAGCGTAATGTTTTAAATCTTCTGCGAATAATATAATCTCTTACTGAACGGTCATTAATTAAACCGCGGCTATTAAGTAATTCCCAAATCTCATCGCTTATAAGATCTGCTAATGGATTAGAAATTGTTTTTGGATATATGATGTTTTCCATAACATCCTCCTCGTTATTGGTTAGTATAGATTTTATTCGGTCGCATTTAATACTCATATTTTTTTTATCGCTTCAAAAAATCTTATGATCAATTTCTGGGATAAAAGTGCAAAATTAATGATAAGAGCGCAACTGCATAGATATGCGGTTTTTAGGTGTGTGGAATGAGAAAAAAGAGAATATTGCACAATTATGCGGGGAACGAAAAAAATTATATGTCATTTCGAATCCCGCCTGTGGTGGGAGGTAAGCTGAAATCTTATAGTACCAATTATTCAGATTTCTCTCAGTTCTCCGGGATTTGCTCCTTCGAAATGATGCCTAGAAGTTGTGACCAATTTCTAAATAATTTTTTTTCTGATTGCTTTTGCCACTGCTTCGGATTGGGAGTGAACGTGGAGTTTTTTGTAGATGTTTCTGATGTGATGACGAACAGTATCAACACTAATAAATAGTGTCTCCGCAATTTCTTGATAATTATATCCATCGGATAAAAGATTAAGCACACTAATTTCTCTATCACTTAAATCATAATTCTGGATTTGAGCAGAAAGTGCCTTGCCTTCTTTAAAAGCAGTTATAACCTGGCGGGCAATTCTGGAGCTCATTGGTGAGCCGCCGTCGTTTGCATCTCTTATTGCTTCAAGTAATCGTGCAGGTGGAGTTTTTTTTACAAGATAGCCGCACGCTCCGGCACAAAGAGCATCAAAAACAAATTCACTTTCTTCATAAACGGTTAACATAAGAATGCTCAGATCAGGATTTTTTATAACAGCAGATTTGGCTCCTTCAATTCCATTCATTCCTGGTAAGCCAATATCCATAAGCACAACATTGATTGGCAGCAAACCGATTTTTGGTAAAAATGATTCTACATCGCCAAATGCACCAATGCATTTGTAACCTTCAGTTCCATTTATTAGTGCGGCAAGACCTTCTCTGATAGTTGTGTTATCTTCTACAATTGCTACGTTTATCATTGTTTGAAAAGTACTTTAAGTTTATTTGCTAAACCGGATTTACCAATAAATCTAATTGTGGTGCCGGTATTTACAGAGGATTTAATTTTAATTTTTCCGTTTATTTGAGCAGCTCTGTTTTCCATATTTTTTAATCCGTTACCTTTAGAAAGCAAAGATTCATCAAACCCAATCCCATCATCATTTAAGCTAATTTCTAATACATCGTTTCTTAAATTCGCTTCAAGTGTAATGTGTTTACAGTTACTGTGCTTAATGGAATTATTTATTGCTTCCTTAAATATTAAGTACAGATTTTGCTTTACCTCCATTGGAAGTTTTACGTCCTTAAGCTTTTCAAGATTTTTGGTTTTAAAAGATATTTCTAAAGAGTTAAGTAACTCACTGTAAGTATCTTTTAATCTGATAATCAAATCGTGTAATGAATCACGACTTGGATTTACCACCCAAACAATATCGCTCATACTATCAACAAGTTTTCTTGAAATCTCGCTAATATTTTTTAACTCACTGTTTGAATTCTTATCCCCAAAAATATTTTTTCTTGATGCGACTTCGCTTAAGATTGAAATCTCTGTTAAGCCGGATCCAATGTTATCATGTAAATCCGCAGCAAGTTTAGATTTTAATTTTTCAATTGCAAGCAAGTTTTTAATCCTGATTGTGCTAAGATAATATAAAAACGAAGCCATCAGAATTACTGCAATGATTATAAACCACCATGTTTGCCAGAACGGATGCAGTATAACAATTTTTATAGATGCATAATTATCTCCCCAAACTCCATCACTATTAGAACCCCGTACTTTAAAAATATAAGTACCAGGGGAAAGGTTTGTATAAGTTGCAGTTCTGGATGATGCTTCAGTTACTTGCCAGTCATTTTGTAAACCTTCCAGCATAAATGAATATTGATTATCCTTTGGATCAGAGTAGTCGAGTGAAGAAAATTCAAAAGAAATAAAATTTTTCTTGTAATCAAGAACTAATTCTTTTCGCTCACCTTTAATGTGCTCATTAAAAACTTTTACCGAAGTTATTACTATAGGTGGAATATATTTGTTGGGTTTTATACTATTAGGATCAAAATAATTATAGCCGCTTATACCACCAAAGTACATTATTCCTGATATATCTTTTAGATATGCTCCACCGCTAAATTCCAAACTTTGTAGTCCATCTTGAATATCATAACGATTTATTTCTTTTGTTTTAAGATTCAATCTAAAAATTCCATTATCAGAGCTGATCCAAAGATTATTTGAACTGTCTTCCAATATTCCATAAACAACACCACTTGTTAAACCTTCAGTAAATGAATACCTTTTAAACTTTCCAGTTGTACGATCAAAACTTGTTAAACTGCCGCCGTAAGAACCTAACCAGAGAATTCCATCTGAATCTTCGTGAATCGTCATAAGATTTTCGATATTAAAATTATCTTCTAATCCAGAGTTGATGGGATATCTTTTAAATTTTTCTGTCTTTGGATCAAATGAATTTAGACCTCCACCATAACTGCAAATCCAGAAAACGCCATCGTGCGAACGGAATAACTTATAAACACGGTTATCACTGATTGATTGAGGATTGTCCTTTTCATTTATAAATCTTTTAAATCTTAACTTTTGATTTATTGGATTGCCCTTAACAACTACTTTATTTAGACCTCCTCCAAATGTTGCAATCCAATAAACCGAATCTGATTCAATTAAAATATCCTGAACCTGGTTACCGCTAATACTAAATTTGTCCTGTTGATCATTTTTAAAAACATTTACCTTGTTTGTTTTTTTATTTAAGATGTTCAAACCGCCGTCATAAGTTCCAATCCACAAATTTCCGAAACTATCCTCTTTAATTGCTCTAATATGATTACTACTTATAGAATTAACATTGTCTGATTTTTTTATATATGAAAAACTATTCTTAATGGGATCATATTTATTAATACCTCCTTTATATGTTCCAATCCATAAAATATTTTCATTATCCTTGTAAAGTGACCAAACAACATCATCGTTTAAAGTATTTTTTTTACCGGGTTCATGTTTTACTCGGTTAAAGTGCGAATTATTTTTATATATTTTTGTTATACCTGCACCAAGATGTGAACCAGCCCAAATTATTCCGGAGCGATCTGTACAAAGCGACAGTACATCATTATCCCCTAATGAATATTGGTTAAACGGATCGTTGAAAAAGTGCAGCGTTTCATTTTTATTTTTATCATATCTAATTAGCCCCCCGCCAAAAGTTCCAATCCATAAATAATGTTCCTTATCCTCTGCAAAAGACATAATTGTATTTGGAGTTAAATTATTTGCAGAAATAGGACATCGCTGACAATCTATTTTTGCTTTACCAAAAGGTAATTTAATTTGATCATTTGGTATAAATATTAGTCCACCATAGTAAGAACCTATCCAGATATTCATTTCAGAATCTTGAAATAGATTTAGCAGTTTATTGTCTGAAAGTGAATGCACATCTTCACCTTGAAGAAGTGTTTCGAAAGAAAATAGTTCTTTAGAATTTACAATAGATTTTGTAATTCTTGTTAAACCGCCGCCAAAAGTTGCAACCCACAATTTACCATCAGAGTCAAAAAGCAAATCCATAATTCTGTTGGTTTTTAGTCCGGTTGGATTGTTCTTATCAAAATAAAAATGATGATACTTTTTAAAATATTTATCAATTACAATTATGCCGCAGCCCCATGTTCCAATCCAGAGTTTACCGTCTTTATCTTCTGCAATGGAAGTGATTGTAGTTTTTTGATTTCTTGAAAACGACAACGGGTATTCATAAAAATCATCAGTCTGATCCGGAAGCACATCCAGCAAATCAGAAACATTTTTATAGACAAACATTTCAGTCATACGGTCAAATCTATTTATGTTTCCATAAATAGTTCCAATCCATAAGTTTCCGCTTCTATCTTCATAAAGCGAGTTTGTTCCATCATCAGAAAGTGAAGTGGAATCCTTAGGGTGATTGAAGTATAAATTAAACTTATACCCGTCGTAACGGTTCAATCCGCTGCGTGTAGCAAACCACATATAACCTTCGCTATCCTGCAAAGATGAAAAAATTGTGCTTTGCGACAAGCCATCTTCAATTCGAATTTGTTTAATAATATAATCTTGTGCGGAAATTGAGGTTGATAAAAGCCACAATGCAGCAAGATTAAAGAAGATAAAAAAACTTAAGTCTTTATTTTTTGTTACTATTTTATTCATTTTGGTAAGTTCTTAGTCATATATAGGATATTTTTTGATAAGATTCTATACCTCCGAATATTAATTGATTTATTATATGTGATTTGAATATTTGATTATCTGTGTGTCATAACATAGATTTGAGAAGAATAATTAACGGTGATAAAATGAAAAAAATAGTTTATAGATCCGAAGACAGGGGAAAAGCAAATTACGGTTGGCTTGATACACGTTACAGCTTTAGCTTTGCAAATTACTACAACCCGAAAATAATGAACTTTGGAATGCTGCGTGTTCTTAATGATGATACTGTTGTTCCGGCAATGGGATTTGGAACTCATCCACACGATAATATGGAAATTATAACAATAATTTTAGAAGGCGCGCTTGAGCATAAAGACAGTATGGGCACTGGTTCAGTTATTTATAAAGATGAAGTTCAGGTTATGTCTGCTGGATCAGGAATTACACATTCTGAGTTTAATCCATCTGATAAAGATGGGGTAAAACTTTTTCAGATCTGGATTTTTCCAAAAGAAAAAAATATAAAACCAAGGTATGATCAAAAATCATTTCCTATTACAGAGAGAAAGAATAAACTTATTCCCGCAGTTTCCGGATTAAACAAAGAAGGCTCATTATATATTCATCAGGATGCAGAAATTTATTTGGGAAATTTTGAGAAGGGAAAAAAAGTAAATTATCAAATAAGCAATTCTGCAAATGGTGCTTACATTCTGGTTGTAGATGGAAGTTTGAAAGTTGGTGATGAAGAATTATTTAAGCGTGATGCGATAGGAATTTCTGAAGTAAATAATTTTGAAATAGAAATTCTTGAAGATTCAAACTTTTTGGTTATTGATGTTCCGATGGGTTAATAATTTTTATTTACCCAATACAATCACAGCATTTGAGTAAATCGGACTGTTATAGTCCAATCCTACTGCACATACTGTGTTTGAATTAGTTTTTACACTTTTGAATGTTCGCTGTTGTTGGAATAATCCTGGATATTCTTTGTAACTGTAACCATTCCAATGACCAACGAACCCTTCTCCACAAGCAAAAACATTATTGTAAGCTGTTCCATCTATACCAAATCCAACATCACTAAATCTAGCTATCTCTTTTTCAAGAAAGAAATGATTATTATTTCTTTGTAAATAGATTCCTCCCCAGTTCATCATAAAAACTCTGTAATCATTATCAGACCACACGCCGCTGATCGGTCCAACATAGTATCCATTGTTTTGGCTGTTGCTAAAATCTTCAAAAACTTTTTCTGAAATACCACCTTTAATCCTAATGAGTGCAGAAGTACCATAGTCATCTGTATATCCGCAAGCCCAAATTGTTTTTCCATCAGGTGTGACTGACATATCAAGCAAATCAACAGTTGTTCCACTCTCAACCCTTGACCACGTAGTTCCATTAAAAAATCCAACTGCACCTTTATTCCCTACTGTGTATGATTTTGTAAAATCAAATAGCAAAACTTTTTTAGCATTTTCACCATTATTAAAAATCCCTCCATTATATCCAGAATAGTTTATCAACCAATAAGCGTTACTAACTTTTTCCCCATTATAAATGAACACGCCGCCACTTGCGAGCCAGATTTCAGAAGCACTTTTTATAAAAATACCTGTTGGAACAAGTAATGAGTTACCTCCTGATGGGTTTTGAACTATTATTTTCATTATTCTCCAACTGTTGCCGTTCCAATGAACTATACCATATGGCTGCGGATCCGGTACCCCAAGCGAATCATTCATATAAATTGCACCGACAGCCCAAATGTTATTTTCATCAATCACTGCAACATCATAAAGAACACTATGCTGATGCTGCCCAAACTCAAAAGTTTGCCAGGTAAAGTTGTGGCTGGTGGTGTCAAGTGTTGTTACACTTAACTCATTGCTTATATTGTTGCCTTGCTGCATTGTTGCGAGGAGTTTATAATTTTGGTTTGGGAGCAGAGAGTCTATGTAGAGTAATGAGTCCTTAGTACTAAGATTGAAGATATGATACACGGAATCATTTTTTAGTAAATTTATTGTAACTGGTAATTGTACATTGTTTGTTGTTAATTCTAACCAGGCTTCGGTGCAGGAAACATGTTCGAGTTCAAGTAAAAGTTCAGGTTCAAGTTTGGGGTCGGTGCTATCACAATTGTTAAGCAAAAGTAGTGCGATACTAACAAAGAATACTACAATTAAAAACTTCATAAACCATTCTTTTTATTATTACTAACGTAAGACTCTTCACTCATATTAAAAAATCCAAAACCGTAGCCTTTTCTCATTTCATATAAAAATAAAAGTATAACGGGAATATGCTGAATGTAAATAAAGTATCCACTTAAATAATTTAAATGGTAAAGTGGAATTAGGAATGCATACATCAACAAAGAAATTTTTGGACTAAACACCAAAGGCAAAATCATCCATGTTAAATACCAGGGAAATTGAGTTGGACTTACAAGAAATGAAACTGCAATGATTATCAGCATTTTGTAAACGAGGTTAAGATTATCACTTGCAGGTTTTTTTATTAACAGTAATAAAACATTTAAAATTATTCCACCTGTTATATAGCGGGCAACACAATCCGCACAAACATAATAAATCTTAAAAGTTGTGGTGAACAGTTCAATGCTATCTTTTAATAAAGTATAAAATGCCGCGTTGTTAATCCAGTTGGCCGCATATTTTGTAAACCCTGTATTCTGATCGAAACCTGCTCGTAAAACAGGAATAAATATTACAATGACAAAAACCGAAAAGGCAAAAACACTGGAAACTAATTTCCATTTTTGATTTGTTAGTTTGCGTAAAAAAATTGGAAATATTAAAATCGGCCAAAGTTTAAATCCAACCGCTAAAGCAAGTGTTATACTTGATGTTACAAATTCATTTTTTAGGTAATAATAAATTGCAATTGCAGTAAAAAGTAGTGCAAATAAATCATAATGTCCGGTGTTAAAAAATTCGTGCAGTACAATTGGGTTTAACCAATATATAGCCACGAATGAAATCGGCAATTCAAGTTCACGCAGGATTTTAATGAGAAAGAAGAGTAAAAAGATATCTCCCATTAGCATTAACAATTTCCAGCCAGTAACACTCCAGGGGAAAAGAAAATATGAAAGTCCAAAAACTATTTGTGAAAGTGTTGGATAAAGAGTTTTTATTTTTGGATGATTTATTTTATTAATAACATTTCCAGATTCATCTGCTAACTTTAAAATCTTTTCCGGTACGGCAGGATTCTTTTCCATCACATCCTGAGGACTATATACATAGGGATTAAACTCATTAGCAGTTACGGCACCATCCCACATATATCTATAAAAATCATCTTCTAGAATTGGGGAAGAAGGAATTAAAATTAATCTGGCAAATAACCCGGTAAAGATTATCCAGGCAATCCAGATTTCTTTAACTGGAAGTTTGACAATATTTATAACAGCGAGAAAAAAAAGAATTCCAATTAATATTCTTTGGGCAACAAAAAGAATTTTCTGCTTATCGCTTGGGTGTGCATCGTAAGTTAATGTGTGAGATATGAATAGAATGTACAAAGCGTAGAAAATCACTCCAACCCCAAGTAGAATCCAGATAATTTTACTATTTAAATATTTTGTGAACAATTTTAATACATTAAAAATATGATTGTAAAATTAAGGTAGTTTATTCAATTGTATAAATAAAGTTTTGTTCCCATAATACTTTTTTCTGAAGAACAAGATTTAACTTGAAATTACATTCATTTGCAATTGAGTTGATTCTATTAAAATCACAATCCTCAGAAAGAATCATTAATAAAATATTTGATTCAGTTCTATAATTATTTAATTGTGAAAACAATTTTTTGAAATATTTAAAATCACTTCCGCAAAACCATGCAAACTCCTTTTCGTTTTTAGGATCTTTAGGGAAGTAGGGTGGATTTATAATAATATAATCGTAATTCACTTTCTTAATCTTATCAAATAGATCTGATTCAAAAGCAGTTATCTTTACATTATTTAATTCTACATTTTTATTGATATTGATTATAGCTGTTGGATTTATATCTGTTGCAGTAACAATTGCATTTTGTTTTGCACAATAAATAGAAATCAACCCTGAGCCGGCACCAAGTTCTAAAACAGTTTTATTTTCCAAATCAAGTTTGGATAAATATTCTATTAAAAGATTAGTGCTAAAAAATAATCCCGGATGGAAAACTCCGGGCATAACTCTAACATTAATTCCTTTGTAAGAATAACTTCTTTCTTTGGATGAATAAATATTATATAAAGATTTTAAGATGGGGAAAAATAATTTTTTCAAGAATGATTTCATTCAGAATAAAATCCTTCAATTTCAGGTTGGCGATAGTGAAGCCAGAATTTTTGCAGAACTTTCAACTCATACGGTAGATGATAAAAATTGGTTTTATATCTTATTGATGAAAGTGTTTTCATTACCTGTTTTTGTAAACCGGTCAATTTAAAATCTGATACCGTTGGATAATATGCATTCAGGACAGTTTCAAAATTTTTAATTTTATCTACCATAAACGGTTTTAGCCATGGCGTAAGAGGGTTTTTTCTTAAATCAAAATATTCCCAGGAAGGACTTAACCAATCTTCTAACTTTTGCGGAAAATTAAAACCTGCAGCTGAAACCTTTTCGTACAATTCAGAACCTTCTGTAGGAACCGGTGAGTAAAGATAAATTATTATTTCTGTATCGGGATTGATCGTCTTTATATCTTTTATAAAATTAATATCTTCCTCAATTTGATGAGCGACTTTTTCATCATTTTCTGCGGGTAATCCGAGTACAAACGAATATTCCGGAATTATGTCAAACTTTTTTAATCGTGCTGCAAAACTTTTTATTTGTGCACCGGTTTGCGTTCCGCCTTTATCCATCTGTTTCAGAATTTCATCATTGCCCGTTTCCGCACCAAAGAAAATCATTTTGCATCCGGCACTGCGCATTAATTCAAGTGATTCATCTTTATACTTATCAAGCGTATCAATTCTGCCTTCACCCCACCAATTAATATTTTTATCTTTAATAAGATTTGAAAATTCAACTACTCTTTTTTCAGAAACAAAAAAATTGTTATCGTGGAATTCTACAGCATCTATCTCGAATTTATTTTTAAGATACATTAGATCATTAAAAATATTTTCTGCTGATTTACCTTTCCATCGTGCTTCATAAATTGGAACGACCGCACAAAACGAGCAAGTAAAGGGGCAGCCAATACTGGAATGATAGGCCGCAGTTTTCTTTCCAAGAAATGTTTTACCAAGATAGTTTTCTATCGGATAAAAATTATTTAAATAATCGTATGGAAGTGGAGGGAGCGAATCCTGATCAAACAAATCTGATTTTTTAGTTTTAATTATCTCATTATTTTTTTTGTATATAAGATTTTCAATTAATGTAAGGTCTTTTTCCCCCTCTATAGCCTCTATTAATTCTGGTAATGCTTTATCACCAGGGCCATTAATTATATAATCAACGAAGCCTGAATCAATGGAAGATTTATATTGATTGGACGCAAAGTATCCGCCCCAAATAGTAACTATGCTTGGAAATAGCTCTTTCACTTTTTTTGTAAAAGGGATAGCTTCTTTTAACTGCATCCCAGGCATAACTGTTG
This sequence comes from Ignavibacteriales bacterium, assembly GCA_016709765.1. Classification (NCBI taxonomy): domain Bacteria; kingdom Pseudomonadati; phylum Ignavibacteriota; class Ignavibacteria; order Ignavibacteriales; species Ignavibacteriales bacterium. The sequence goes on along the minus strand of JADJMD010000015.1, from coordinate 37,772 downwards.
ATGCAAAATATTTAAACTCATTTGTTTTTAAGTAAGACTCAATTTTCTTCCATGGATCGTTTTCAAGATTTCCATCAACAAAAACGTATTCATACCTATTATGAATAGAAGCACCAACCTGCAAAATTGAATTTGGAATTCTGTGCTTTGAGTTTGCACTGCGTGGATTAAATAAAATTATTTTATTCATAAATTAATTTGAAATTAAAATGCGCTACAGCAACGTGAGCATGCCGGTAAAAGTCCGCCTGCATCCATTAAATCTTTTCTAAATTCTGAAATCACTTTTGAGTTCCAGATTTCTTTAAGTGAATTATTATTAATATTTCCAACAGTTAAATTGTAACATCTACCGTGAGCAGGAATAACAGAACCATCGGATTTAATCATAATGTTTCGATATACATCATTACAAATCTTGCCAATAAATTTTTCCGGTTGATTATAAAAAACATCAAGCTTTGTTTCATCATTAATCTGTGGTGAAAAAATTACTTCAAAGGGATAATTAGATTTTTTGATTTCAATAATTTCTTGTAATAAAATAGTAAGATTCATTTGACTGATCTCTATTTGCTCTGTATTTGAAATGGTTGCAGGATATTTATTACCATAAATTTGATTATGTCTTTTTACAATCAAATCAGAGGTAAAATTAGTGTGCATAAATCCAATCTGTTTAATTGGAAATTTTTTAAAGTAATCAATAAACTTTTTCAAATGTCCGATGTTCCATTCAGTTATAACACAAAAGATTGAAATTTCCGGAGCGTATTTTTGTCTAAGTAATTCTTCAATTCCTTCGATAGCTTTTTGATATGAGTTTTTATTTCCGCGAATTTCATTATGAATTGTTTCAGGTCCATCGAGCGAAACGAAAATATCATTTAATCCTGCATCACATAAATCTTTTGCTTTTGGTTTTAGTGTAAGTGCATTTGTTGTTATTGAAGTGTATAGCTGTTTTTCTTTTGCATAATTTAATGATTCAATCAAATGGGGATAAATTAATGGTTCTGTAAAAGCATAACCAATTTTAGTTTTGGGAAAATGTTTTGCCGTTTCATCAAGAATCTTTTTAATCAATTCAACAGGCATATTTAATGGTGATGTGCCCATAAGGTTTTGATAAAAATTACTTGCTGTATATTCAATTCCAACGTCGCACATTTTGCAGTGAAGATTGCAAACGTTATTTACCCCAAGTACAATCCAGTCCGGAGTGTAAAATAAGTGTTGTGGATAGAATCTTTTATTAATTGCTTTTAGTTTGCTAACGATCATTAATTTTTGGTGTAGTTATAAAGTTTACTATACTTTTCAACCGTTTCTGAAATAGGAAAAATATTTAACGGCTCAAAACTTAAATTGCTAGATAATAATTTATTAGTTATTGAAATAAAATCACTTTCATCATTTGCGATAAACCACTTTTCTAAATTGTGCGCATATCCCACATTAAAAGAAACTATATTCATTCCATTTGCCAGTGCTTCTGCAAACACAAAACCAGATCCTTCAAACTTTGATGGATGCACAAATATTTTACTTTTCTTCATCAAGTCGAAAATCTCTTTACGCGGAAGTAAGCCTGTCAATTCAATGTTCTTGTTAATTCCACTCTGAATTGCTAATTCATTTAGCATTGCAAAATCAGGGCCATCGCCAACTAATTTACAAACAATATTAGGAAAGTTTTTTACCGCATTTGCAACAACTTTAATAAACAACCCATAATTTTTTAATGGAATTAACGAACCAACTGCAAGCAAATCAATTTCTCTTTTATCATTTTGATTAAGACTTTGCTCATCTATTCCCCAAAATATTTCTTCATCAACTTTACTATTTGTAATTTTATAAAACTCAGCACCTTGATTTTGTGATAGTGAGATAATACTAAATCTATCTTTATTCAAAAATCTTAAATATTTATTGGACGAATTAACATCTTGCCCCATAAGTGTGCAGAGGTGATTACATCCAAAATATTTTGATAAATAATTTCCAACTAATGCACATTCACCAAACCATAACGAGTGAATTGTTGTGATAGGAAACTCACTGTGAATTTTCTTAGCTTGTTTAATTGATTCTTTCCAAATGAATAATTTTTTAAAAAAAATATTATTCCCACCTAGTGCACGAACATCAATGGCATTCCATTTATAATTATTTCTCTCGTATGGATACTGTAAAGCGATTACTGAAAATTTGGTCTTTGGAAAAACTTCTTTGTACTTTAATAAAAAATCTTGGACAGGTGGAGTACATAAAAAATCATTCTCATCTTTTGGAAATCCGGGTGTAATTAGTAATACGTGATTTTCAAAATTCATCTTGTAATAACAATCCACGGAAATGGTGAATCCTTTTCAAAAAACAAGCTAGACAGTTTATTCCTAATTTTATTTGGATTATATAAATAACTATGACGTAAATATTTTAACTCATCAATCCTGTGGTGAAAATAATTTTTAGCCATTTCAGGAAACCCAAGTGACTGGTAATACTTAAGCGTTCTGTTTTTTGCCTGCATTAGATCTTGTTGTGAATAAAATGGTGTATCGATTATATGTATTTCACCATATGGCTTGGAGATAAAAAACAACTCTTTAATCAAAGTAGAAACATTTGGGAAATATTGGAGGGCAGAATTTATAATTACGATATCAAAAACACTTGTCGGTAGAGTAGTTGCTAAAATATTTGCATAAATATAGCTGGTATTCTCATTGTTAAATACGCGGGCAGCCTGTTCAAGCTCGTTCAGGTTGACATCTACACAAAAATAATTATGATTAAAATTCTTAGCCAATTGTCCAACAAACCATCCATTGCCACAACCTAAATCAAGAATGTTAAGTGTGGAAGTTTTATGTGATAAATATTTTTTGAAGCGTAAAAAGGATTTAGTTCTTAATGCCCATTCATCTTTATGTGGATTACTTTTATAAGCATAAGGTAGTAGTTTAATTTCATCATCAGCGTAGATTCTTTTTTCTATTTTCCTAACTTTTAGATAAAAGTTTTCAAAAGTATGATCAACCTCTGAAATTTTAATCACACCGTTTTCAGCTTTTAGATATTTAAACTCCTCAATAATCATTCTTAATTTCCTGCAAGTCTGTAAAATATCATTCCTGCTTTTGCAGCTAATGATTTTATTTTAAACGATAATAAGTATTTAGATAGAAAATTTTTATTCATAATCATTTTATGAAAATTTACTTCATTGGTAACTCTTCGAACTGCAAAATCATAATACTTTCTGTTGTAAGCACGTTTAAAATCTCTATCGCGGTCAGAATTTTTATCCCATTTAAAATTATTTGTTTGTGAAGCCTCAATTTCTGCAAAAAGTTCAGTGCCTTTAATTGGGTACGCGACTGTAATTGTAAAATATTCGGGATTTGATTCTTTTAAATGTTTAATTGTTTCTTCAATATCATCTTCAGTTTCACCGGGATAACCAATCATTATGAATGTACCTGCTTGTATGTCATATTTTTGTGCCAACTTAATCATTTCTCTAACTTGGTTAATATCAACCCGTCGATCCATTAAATCAATAACTTTCTGTGAACCGCTTTCAGCGCCAATCCAAACTCTAAAACAGCCGGATGCTTTTAAATCGTTAATAACATTTTCGTTTAATCTATCAGCCCGAGTAATACATTCGTATTTTATTTTTAAGTTCCGTTCAATTAAAAGATCTTTAAACTCACTTAACCATTTATGCGAAATTGTAAATACATCATCAACAAACCATAATGTATCTGGATCATATTCATTTTGAATTATTTCAAGTTCATCGCAAACATTTTTCGGTGAGCGCCGCCTATAGCTTAAGCCATAAACAGCACGACTGCACCATTTACAAGTGTAAGGACAACCACGCATTGTGCTGACTGAAATTGCATTTTCACCATGCCGTTCTTTCCATGCATCTAAATAAAGTTTTAAATTTACTTTATCTCTATTTGGAAATGGAAGCGAATCAATTTCTTTTAGTTTTGACCGTTCTTCAGTAAAAATAATTTTGTTGTTTTCTGAAAATCCAAGCCCATTAATATTTATAATATCATCAAAACGATTTTCATTCAAAGCCTTTATTAATTCAAAAGATGTTTCCTCGCCTTCGCCAATAACAAGATAATCAGCTCCAAATTTTAGAAAATCATTCGCGTTATATTTTATTTCGGGTCCACCTAAAATAATTTTCGCTTGATTTAGGTTGGATTTAGAAAACTTAATAATTTCTAAAACATTCAACTTTGTCATCAGGTTAACGTAGATAGCAATAACGTTGGGCTTTACCTTTAGTAAATAATTCTGCAATTCTTTTAATGACGAAAAAGTTGTATCAAATACTTCATTAGAAAATCCTTTGCGCTCTAAATAGGCTGATATATAAAGCATTCCCAGGGGAACGTACGGCTTCATTATGATTTTCTCATTCGGGTCATCATTTAGGAAATAGCCATGTGTTAAAAGGATTTTCATTGTTTAATATTTAGATCAATTAAGTAGTGGTCAGATAATGATGCTGCAAAGTCATTGTTGCCAAAGATGTTTTCTAATTTATTTAAAATATTTAAAGTATTAAGTTTATTTTTAAAAAAGTTATTTAAATAAGATGGCGGAATAAACAATCCAATTCCAATTTTATTGTTCACAGTAAAATCATTTCTAAAAAACTTAAAAAAATCTTTTGGATGATGATAATAAGTATCTATAATCGAATCATTAATCTTTACTTGCTGCATTCTCTTTCTTCTAAAAATAAGTTTGAACTTTAGTATGAATAAAAAATATATGGATTCAATCATACAAAAATCAGGCATTACAATAGAAATAAATTTACCGTTCGGTTTAAGGATGTTCCTAATCTTGTTTGATAGTAAACTCAATTCATCTTCTGTTAAACAATTCAATCCACCGAAGTTTGAGAATACTAAATCAAATTTATTTGAAGTTGATAATTTATCAATCTGATTAATGTCTAATCGCTCGGCATCAATATTATTTGTTAAATTCAATCTTTTAATTTTCTTTTTAACAATAGAAATCATTTGTTCAGAAATATCTGTTGCTAAAATTGTATGTCCTTTATTAGCAAACCAAATGGCATCTTCTCCGGTTCCGCTACTTAATTCCAAAATATTTATTGAAGTATTTGGAAGAGTCGCTTCTAAATAATTCCAAACCCGTTCTCTTTGTAATTTCCCAATTGCAGTGTTTGTAAAAGTATCGTCGTACTCCTGTGCAACCGAATCAAACAACGCAAAGATCATTCTGCGATTTCCAATTTCTTTAATTGAAATGAATCTAATATTGAAGCAGGAACGTAATAGAAAGTTAATAATGCAGCGCGTAGAAGTTTAAAACTTATTGAAAATGGATTTAGTAAAATGTTTTTAATCGATTCAACTCCTGCGTGCTTTCTGTAAACTTTATGAACATATCGATGTAACTTTTTATAGTACGCAGGCGGAAAAGTACTTCTGAACATTAATGCAAGTTCATCAGAATCCGTCCAGTTGGATTTATGCCCTAATTGATCTTTAACATTTTCATAAAATATTGTTCCCGGCAATGGATATGAAACTGAAATCCCAATTTCATCAGGCATAAGTTTCAAGACCATTTCTATAGTTTTATTAATATCCTCTTTTGTCTCTCCAGGGTACCCAAACTGAAGAAAAAATGCAACACGGATTTTGCTTTTCTTCAGAAGCTCTGTTACTTTAAATATTTGTTCAACTGCAGTTCCTTTATCCATTGCATCTAATATTTTTTGAGAACCTGATTCTGCCCCAACCCAAACAGTTTCTGCACCTGATTCAGCAAGAGCTTCAATTGTATCTTCTTGTAGGAGCAAATCAACACGTGATTGAATTTTATACTTAAAATTTAAATTACGCTGTTTTATAATATCTCTAAACTCATGAACCCATCCGGGTTTTAATCCAAAAATATCATCACACATCCAAAAATGATTTACACCAAAAGATTTTTGAAGAAACTGAATTTCATCAACAACATTTTTTGGTGAACGTACGTTATACCGATTCCCATAAATGGGTTTTGCACACCAGTTGCACTTAAAAGGGCAGCCGCGCGTTGTTGCAATATTTAGTGAAAAATATTTTTTATGTGCTAACCAAATATTTTTATACTCGTCAATGTTAATCAAATCCCAGGCTGCCATTGGCAACGAATCGAGCTCTCTAATAATTTGGCGTGGATTGCTTCTAATTGTTTTTCCATCTTTACGAAATGCAAGACCATTAATATTTTCAAAATCAATTTCGTTTTTATCTAGTTTATTAATTAATTCTTTAAGTGTTAATTCGCCTTCACCAATGACAACAAAATCAACATTACGGTCTAAATACTTATCATAGTGATCAGCGGCATCGGAACTTGATTCAATTACAACAATACCATTTTGTTTTGCAATTTCTGCAATGCGGAATGCAGCCTCGCGCATATTAGTTAAACACATTTTGGTCAGATAATTAAATCCATCGTCGTAAATAACTAAATAATCGGGTCTATCTTTTTTTATGACTGGGATAATCAATTCAGGGGAATCAATGAGTGCAGTATCAAACAAAGAAACATTATATCCAGCCTCACGCATCACTGCTGCAGCATAGATTGTTCCAAGCGGCGGATAAGGCTGATGAGTATTCCACTGCTTTTCATCAAACTTATAAAAATAGGAATGTGTAAAAAGAACTTTTTTCATTTATCCCAAAGAAATATTTTTTGTTTCTTCAATCCATTTCAATTTATCATTAAAAGCTTCCAGTACTCGCTTTTGAAAAAATTTTGGATGGTGCTTTGATTCTTTTTTCGATGTTTTAAATGCAACCTGAAAATCTTTTGAATCATAATTACGATATTTTATTCTATTTGATTTTTCAAATAAACCCATTGCAAAATCATCAAGCTTATCGCCAACAGAATTATTTAATAACTTCTCAAAAAAAGTTTTAATAAGGCTCTTTTTATGCTCAGATATTTTAACAGTTTCTCTTTTCGGAAAGTTTGGATAAAAATCTTTTATCCAGATATTTTTAGAATAAAGTTTATTGTACAATTCTGTCCCATACGTTGGAATAAGAGTTGCGAGTTCTGTTGCAGTAAATATATTTTTTTCTTCAATTTCAAGTGTTTCTGTGTCAACAAAATAATTAATGCAAAAAACTTTTCTGGAGTTTAATAAAAATATCTTTTTAAATAACATCAATAATAATCTTGTTACCCACAAGCGATTTGGATTAGTAATTATAAAGTAGTCAACATCAGAATCTTTTTCCATATAGCCTTTAGAAATTGAACCGGAAAGCATAATACCGCGCACATAAGGAAATTTGGCAATAAAACTTGTCATTCTATACGCAGAGTTTATTTTTTTCTCCGCTAGTTTATTTCCGGCAATCCTACGTTCAATATAATTATCATTGTTTGTTAACAGGTAAAAACTATTTTTTTTATAGACTATATTGTTTTGGGATAAGTTTTCAATTTCATTAGAAACATCCTTTAAACTAACATTATTTGTTTGGAGATTGTGATAGATTTCCTCAGAGGTTAATGGGTAATCAAAAATATCATAATAGGCTAAAGTACGGATTATGCTTTTACCAAGTGATGAAATAGTATTAAGATTTTTAGAATCAAAATTCATAAAAAAGATTAAACAATTAGTTATTGTGTCTTGAAGTTAAAAAATTTGTACCTGTTCTCAAACATTTAGTGTTGAACCTGAGAAAATAGTGACATTGTCAATTGATGAGTTTCAATTCTTTATCTATCTTTTGTCCCAACATATTTGATAATGAAGAAAAATAATACTAAAAATAATTATACCTGGATAATTGGTTTAATATTTCTTGCCCCAATAATCTTTTCCACTAGACTTTTAGAAATGGATAATTTGCAAAAGCTGGCGCTTTTTATTTTTTCAGTTCCTGGTTTTATTTTTTTTGTAAGAAATCAAGATGAGCAGAATAAAATATCAGTTAATTTATATTTGTTAATCTTTTTAGTTGCCTTTCCATTTACTTTTTTAACTGCTTTTATAAACGGCTCATCTGATATACTGACTTTGCAACTCACGTATTTAGTTTCACCACTTTTTATTTTAGTATTTACATTATTTGTAATTAACAAAATGGGGGAAGAAAAGTTTTTAAATATAGCCGCATTTTCAATAGTAATCGTTTCAACTTTTTTTAGCTTTATTGGATTGCTTCAAGTTATGAATATCGAAATAATTCCATTACCTCAAATAATTATTCCAGGTTCAACGATCGGGCACAGAGGATTTGCTGCGGAGTATTTACTTCCCGCAATTCCGTTTTTGTTGATTTTAAAAAAACATATTAAGAAAGATTATTATCCGCTTTTGTTTTTTGCGGGAGTAATTAATTTATCCTTTTTATTTTTTACTCGTAGCCGTTCAGCACTTGGCATTTCAGTATTTATTTTGATCACCTTAATTGCTTTCATTTTATTAAAGAAAAATTATGAAGATAAAACTAAAACTATTATACCAATAACAGCTGTATTTATAATTGCATTTTTGCTCTCACTTATTCCCCCAATAAAAGGCGAACGCTCTGATTTTGGTTCAAACATTACAAGCATTGTTGATACTGAAAACAGAAGTAATAAAATGCGAATGAACTTTTGGAATGCTTCCTTCGAGATGATAAAAGTAAATCCAATAACTGGAGTTGGATTACAAAAATGGAGCGGCACTTATCCCAAATATTACGGCAATAAGTTTGTTGATAGCCAAATATATTTTGTTCACGCTATACACTCACATAATGACTTTCTAGAATTGTTTGCAGAAGACGGTATTGCCGCACCGATAGTTTATTCTTTAATTCTTTTGATAATCATTTTTCATCTCTACAAAAAAAGTTTTATTAACGACAGTTATTTTTTTGTATTACTTTCCGCAATATCAACAATTGGGTTTTCATTTATTGCATTTCCATTGAGTAAGTTTTCATCTTATTTCTTTTTAGCCTTTGCTGCAGGACTTTCACTAAATTCTTTAGATAAAAATGGCAAAGCAATTCAAATTCCACTTTTATTCTTAAAATATTTTCTAATTATCCTTTTCGTGATTGGAATTATTACGTCTTATTTAAGGTTATCTTCAGAATTGAGTTATATCAAAGCAATCGAATACAAAAATGGTGGTGATTATAATAATATGCTTAAAGAATTAGAAAATGTTAATTCTGTTTTATATCCGTTCGATCCCTCCAAGCAGCCTATTGAATTTTACAGAGCAACAGCGTTATATCGTCTTGGCAAACTGGATGATGCACTCATTCATTCAATCAAATCGGAAAAAGTTGCACCAAACAATCCTTTAGTGTTGCATAATACAGCGGCAATCTATCAAACGGCAAAAAAGTACGATAAAGCAATTATTTATTACGAGCGGATTCAAAAAGTATTTCCCAATTATATTGATCCGCAAATAAATTTACTTCTCATTTATTCAGAAACTGCATCTTTTGAAAAAGGCAAACAACTATTTGAAGAATTAATAAAAAAAGATTCACTTAATCCACGGTTAGCTGCATTTCAATCCAAATATTATAACTTGTTTTAATTAGAAAACACAATCCATTTACTTATTTTTGATTATTAAAAATTTTGAAATTTCCATCCTGATGATAGAAAGAGAGGAAAAATGGAAAAGCTTTTATTACTTGGTGCAGAAGCAATAGCGCAAGGCGCAATTGATGGCGGAATGTCGGGCGTTTATGCTTATCCAGGAACACCTTCCACAGAAATAACCGAATACATTCAACACAATAAGATTGCACTAGAAAGAAAACTTCACAGTCAATGGTCCGCAAACGAAAAAACTGCAATGGAAGCAGGACTTGGAATGAGTTATGCCGGCAAGCGTACAATGATTTGTATGAAACACGTTGGATTAAATGTTGCTGCGGATGCTTTTATCAACTCTGCAATAACTGGTGTTAACGGCGGATTAGTTGTTACAGTTGCAGATGACCCCTCAATGCACTCATCACAAAACGAACAGGATTCACGCTTCTTCGGAAAGTTTGCAATGATTCCGATTTTGGAACCGGCTAATCAGCAGGAAGCTTATGATATGGCTTACGAAGCTTTTGAGTTGTCAGAAAAATTAAAAATTCCTGTAATGATTAGAATTACAACAAGGCTTTCACACTCACGAGCAGGAGTTGAAACACGCCCATTAAAAAATGAAAATAAACTTACGTATCCGGAAGATCCAATTCAGTTTGTGCTGCTTCCATCGAACGCAAGAAAAAGATATAAGGGTTTATTGGGATTGCAATCACTTATGGAACAGGAATCCGAAAGATCATCTTTTAATACATTTTATCCTGCAAGAAATAAATCACTTGGCATTATCGCGTGCGGAATTGCTTTTAATTATTTGATGGAAAATTATCAGGATAGAAAATTTACAAATCCTGTTTTGCAGCTTGGTCAGTATCCGCTTCCTTTTGCAAAAGTTGAGAAACTTGTAAGCGAGTGTGAGCAGGTTTTAGTTCTTGAAGATGGTTATCCTCTTGTTGAAGAAATGTTAAAAGGATATTTAGATAAGAATAGTAAGATCAAAGGAAGATTGGATGGTACAATTCCGCGTGATGGAGAATTGAATCCTGATATTGTTGCAAAGGCATTAGGTAAAGAAGTAAAGGTTGGAATGAAAGTTCCAGATATCGTTGCAAACCGTCCACCTGAATTATGTTCAGGCTGCAGTCATCGTGATATATATAATGCGTTAAATGAAACCATGTTAGAGTTTGGAAAGCAAAAAGTTTTTTCTGATATCGGATGTTACACTCTTGGTGCTCTGCCTCCATGGAATTCAATTAACTCTTGTGTTGATATGGGCGCATCAATTACAATGGCTAAAGGCGCTGCTGATGCTGGCGTTCATCCTGCAATAGCTGTTATTGGTGATTCTACTTTTACGCACAGCGGAATGACAGCCTTACTTGATGCTGTTGTGGAAAATACTCCCATTACAGTAATAATTTCTGATAATGGCACAACAGGTATGACAGGCGGACAAGCTTCGCACGCTACCGGAAGATTAGAAGAAATTTGTATCGGGCTGGGCGTAAAACCGGACCATGTAAAAGTTTTAACTCCGTTGCCAAAATTCCACGATGAAATGGTTAAAGTTCTTCGAGAAGAAATGTTGTACGAGGGAGTTTCTGTTATAATCCCAAGAAGAGAGTGCATTGTGCAAATGGTAGCTAAAAATAAAAAAGATCAGAAAGCTAAAGTTGAAGAGGTTGCACAATGAAATCAGATATAATTTTAGCTGGAGTTGGTGGACAAGGAATACTTTCAATTGCTGCAGTGGTTGGAATGGCAGCACTTGAAAATCATCTTTATTTAAAACAAGCAGAAGTCCATGGAATGAGTCAGCGCGGTGGAGCTGTGCAGTCTCACCTTAGAATTTCTGAACAAGAAATTGCCAGCGATTTAATTCCCGAAGGAAGTGCAGACTTAATAATTTCAGTTGAGCCAATGGAATCATTACGATATTTACCCTGGCTTTCTGAAAATGGATGGCTTGTAACTAACACAACTCCGTTTGTTAATATTTCGGATTATCCTGATATGAAAGAATTACTCGCCGAGATTGAAAAACTTCCGCACCAAATCGCACTTAACGCTGATGAAATGGCGCGACAAGTAAAGTCTCCACGATCATCAAATATGATAATGCTTGGTGCAGCATCTCCATTTTTAGATGTTCCGTATCAATCTTTAGAAAATGGAATAAAAAAAATCTTTGGTAGGAAAGGAGAGAGAGTTGTTCAGCTTAACATAGAAGCATTAACAGCTGGACGTGATTTTTCTGAAGCTCACAAAAAGTAACTGCGTTTTTTAACCGCTGAGACGCAGAAAATAAACTCTGCGTCTTCACACACCGGCGTTAAAATCTTTCTTAGGATTTAGCCCAAGCCTCAACATCATCAATTTCTTTTGGAATTGGACGACCAAGAACTTTGTATCCATTTTGTGTGACTAAAATATCATCTTCTATTCTAATTCCACCAAAGTTACGATACTCTTCAAGCTTATCGTAGTTAATGTAATTCTTAAATTTCTTTTTAGCTTTCCACTGATCAATTAATTCTGGAATAAAATAAATTCCAGGCTCACACGTAAAAACAAAACCAGGCTGTAGTTCTTTAGCTAATCTTAAATAAGCCAATCCAAACTGATCACTTCTTTTTGTTTTCGCATCATATCCTACCAGATTTTCTCCAAGATTTTCCATATCGTGTACATCAAGACCCATCATATGTCCAAGTCCGTGTGGAAAGAAGAGTGCATGTGCACCAGCTTTTACAGCAGCATTTAAATCACCTTTCATAATTCCTATTTGTGATAAACCAGCCGCAATAATTTTAGCAGCAGTTAAATGAACATCAGAATGTAACACACCGGGTTTAATCATGTTTATAGCATTTTTCTGTGCGGTAAGAACGATTTCATAAATTTCTTTTTGTCGATAAGAAAACTTTCCTCCAACAGGAGTTGTACGTGTAATATCACTTGCATAATGAAGCAGTGACTCCGCACCAGCATCACAAACAAGTAAGTCACCTTCCTTTAAAACATTATTATGATAATGATTGTGAAGAGTTTGTCCATTTTTAGAGACTATAGCGGGAAAAGAAAGTCCGGCACCCAAAGAAGCCGCAATTCCTTCAATTGCACCAGCGATATCTCTTTCAATAACTCCGGGTTTTGCCATACGCATTGCAGCAATGTGCATCTGATAAGCAATTTCCATTGCATATTCAATTTCTGCAACCTCTTCATCGCCTTTAATAGAACGTTGAGCGACAACAGCTTCAATTAATTTTTTGGAGATTTTACTTTTTAGTTTGTAAGGATTTTCACCAAGTAAATCTGCAAGCTTAAGTGATTGATCGCCACGGTACGTTGGAAGAAAATTAATTTTAACTTTTTTTGTGATTTTAGATTTTAAATATTTTTTTAAATTATCAACATGTTCTGCCTGTGCAACTCCAATTTGGTCTGCAAGTTCAAGAAGTTTTGGTTGTGGTCCCATCCAAACGATATCTTCTATTGTGAATTCATATCCGAAAATAATTTCTTTATCTTCATCGATATCAATAATGCCAACCAAATTTGGTATATCAAGTCCAAAGTAATAAAGAAAAGAACTATCCTGTCTGAACGTATAGGTGTTGCCAGCATAGTTCATCGCTGATTCGTCATTGCCAAGAAATATTAACACACCGTTTTTAAAATTTTTCTTTAAGTCAGCCCTGCGATCAATATAAACTTGCTTATCGAACATAAATGCTCCTTATAGAATAAAGTTTTTAATTGGTAGTAAAATTAGAGAATAATTGTTTGTGTTTCCAGAATGGGCAAGAGAATTAAGAGTAAATGTGATTTATCTTCTGATAATCAAAATCACATAAATTAGTAATCAAAATTCAGTTAAAAATCTATTTTTGCCCTTTTGATTTGTTAGTTACAATTTCGTTTTGTTTTCTAAACATAAAATATAATCCTCCAATAACGAATGGAATGCTCAGCAATTGTCCCATATCCAAAACCATTCCTTTTTCAAACGCAGATTGTTCAACTTTAATAAATTCAATAAAAAATCTGAATCCAAAAATCAAAACGAGAAATAATCCAAAGATATATCCTTGTTTAGATTTTTTTTTAGTTTTATAGTACACAAAATATAGGATTAAAAAAGAAATCAAATAAAAAATTGATTCATACAATTGTGCTGGATGGCGAGGGACTTCATCTACCCTTGAAAAGATAAATGCCCATGGTAGATCAGTTGCAGTACCAATAATTTCCGAATTAAATAAATTACCTAACCGAATAAGAACCGCTGCAAGAGCAACAACAATTACAACACGGTCGAGAATCCATAACATTGTTTTATCTTTTTGCTTTTTAGTAAGAAGATATATTGAAAATGGAATTCCAATGGCCGCACCATGACTTGCAAGTCCGCCTTCCCAAACTTTAAGTATTTCTAGTGGATTTGATAAATAATAAACGGGATCGTAAAACAAACAATGTCCTAATCGCGCGCCAATTACAGTGCCGAGAATAACATAAATTGAAAGTTGTTCAAGATCAGCTTGCGGCTTTTTTTCGAGCTTATAAATTTTAGTGAGAATTAAATATCCAAATACAAAACCTGAAGCAAATAGTAATCCATACCAGCGCAAAGTTATTGGTCCGAGTTTTACTATTTCAGGACTTACATCCCAGAAAATTGATGATATGGTCATTTTAATTTCACAATTATTTTATAATTAAATATAAATATACTTTGATGTGTTAAGCGATGCAAAGAGCATATTCAACCTGAATGGGTTAAGGTTCTTAAAAAATTTCTAGAGATTCCGGATCAAGCCTAGAATGACTTAAAATTTATTCTTCTTTCTTCTTTCTAAAAACTCGTTTCTTACCTTTAGTCTCAACTGCGTTTTTATCAAGCTCCACACATTCTTCGTAAGTAAAGGAAGCCGGGTCACGATCTTTAGGAAGTTTAACGTTTTTCTTTCCAGCTTTTAAATATGGTCCCCATCTACCGTTAAGAATCTGGAATGTTGGATCTTCATCAAAAACTTTGATAAACTTTTCTGCATCAGCAACACGCTTAGCTTCAATAACAATTATCGCATCTTGTTCAGAAACTGTGTGTGGATCATATTCTTTTTTTAATGAATAAAATTTTCCATCGTGTCTTAAGTAAGGTCCAAATCTTCCGATTGCCGCAACAACTTCCTTCTCTTCAAAATTTCCAACTACGCGTGGCAGTTTAAATAATACTAATGCTTCTTCAAGAGTTATCAATTCTAATTTCTGGTCTCTTCTTATTCCAGCATATTCTGGTTTCGCTTCGGGATCATTTGGATCAGTTAATTGAGCAACTGGACCAAAACGCGCCATACGAACAGAAACAGTTTTTTTTGTTTTTGGATCAACGCCAAGAATTCTTTCACCGGAAGCACGTTCGCTTGTTTCCGTTGTGTGCTCAACTTTTTCATGAAACGGATGATAAAATTCTTCAAGCATTTTTGAATAACTCATTTTTCCAAGAGCAATTTCATCAAGCTCATCTTCTACATGCGCTGTAAACTGATAATCCATTATTTGGGGAAAATGTTGATTAAGAAAGTCAGTTACAATCATCGCAATATCTGCAGGAAAAAGTTTTCCCTTATCGGCACCGGTAATTTCTGTTTTTTGCTCGTGCTTAATTTCTTTTTTCTTGTTCAATGTTAAAACTTTAAAAGCACGCTCAATACCCATTCGCTCTTCTTTGTGAACATATCCGCGTTTTTGAATTGTGCTTATAGTTGGAGCATAGGTAGATGGTCTTCCGATTCCAAGTTCTTCTAATTTTTTAACAAGACTTGCTTCAGTAAATCGTGCAGAAGGACGAGTATATCTTTCTGTTGCAACAATTTCTTTCATTTCAAGTATTTGTCCAACTTTTAACGGGGGCAAAATTGAATCATCACCATTTTCTGCGTTTTCATCATCTGTATCTTCAAGATAAACTTTTAAGAAACCATCAAACTTTATTACTTCTCCCTTTGCTGTCAGAACATCTTTGTTCCCTGATATTTTTATTTTAGCGGTTGTGCGTTCAATTTCTGCGTCACTCATCTGAGATGCGATGGCTCGTTTCCAAATCAATTCATATAAAGCCTGCTCATCTTTGGGACCATCAACGGATTCTTTATTAAAATCAGTAGGACGAATAGCTTCGTGTGCCTCTTGAGCAGATTTAGATTTAGTTTTAAACTGTCTTCGGTGTAAATACTCTTTCCCAAAATCATTTTTAATAGCTTGCTCTGCAGCATCTATAGCAAAATCTGAAAGGTTAACAGAATCAGTTCGCATATAAGTTATTTTACCTGCTTCGTATAATCTTTGAGCAAGCAACATTGTGCGAGATACAGAGTAACGCAATTTTCTTGCTGCCTCTTGTTGTAAAGTTGAGGTAGTAAATGGAGCAGCAGGAGATTTTTTTACCGGCTTTTTATCAACATCAGCAATAGTAAATTCTGATTTTGAGCACTCCTTTAAAAATGCTTCAGCTTCTTTTTCATCTTTAAGATATCTAGCAAGCTCAGCTTTAAGATTTGATTTGTTTCCTTTGTCATCTTCTGCGATAAAGTTAGCAACGACTTTAAATCGTGGTTCTGGTACAAAAGCATCAATTTCGCGTTCGCGTTCAACAATTAATCTTACCGCTACAGATTGAACTCTGCCGGCAGAAAGTTTTGATTGTATTTTTCTCCATAAAACTCCGGAAATTTCAAATCCAACCAAACGATCTAAGATTCTTCTTGCCTGCTGTGCATCAACAAGATGGTAATCAATTTTTCGTGGATTTTTAATCGCATTAAGAATTGCTGTTTTAGTAATTTCATCAAAAACAATTCGTTGAATTTTATCATCATCAAGTTCCAAAGCCTCTTTAAGATGCCATGAAATTGCCTCACCTTCACGGTCTTCGTCAGTTGCGAGCCAAATCATTTCAGCTTTTTTAGAAAGTTTTTTTAATTCTGTAACAACTTTCTTTTTCTCTTCTGATATTTTATAGATAGGTTTAAATCCGTTCTCAATATCAACACCTTTGTTTTTCTTTTCCAGATCGCGGATGTGCCCGTAACTTGATGTGACAAGAAAATCTTTACCGAGATAGCCTTCAATTGTCTTTGCTTTTGCAGGTGATTCTACTATAACTAAATTTTTTGGCATATATGATATTATATTATATTGTTAAAAAAAACGCTTGCAAATTAACCGATAAAAAAAACAAAATTCAAAGTTTAATCGTGAGCATTGTCATTTATTTATCATTTGTTCGTTTTTATGATAAAAAATATGATAATATTTGATAAGTTAATCCCAAATATTGATTGAATTGACAGATAAAAATCATTTACATATCATCTTAAAACTATTAGCAGTTCCATTTATTCTGCTTATCAAGATTTATCAACTACTAATATCTCCGTTATTTCCATCATCATGCAGATATTCTCCAACTTGTTCACACTACACTTTAGAGGCTTTAAAAAAGTACGGTTTGTTAAAAGGCGGATGGTTGGGAATTAAAAGAATTTCAAGATGTCATCCATGGGGCGGAAGTGGTTATGATCCGGTTCCATAATTATTAATTCTATGACAAAAAAATCATCATCAAAAAAAATATCATTTAAACAAAAATTATTTCGCATCTTTAAATGGATAATGAAGTTTGCGATTATTTTCTTTGTATTAACTATACTGATTGTTTTTGCAATGCGATGGATAAATCCTGTTACAAGTTCAATTATGGTTCAAAGACAAATTGCCGCGTTCTTTCATGGAGAATTTGAATTAATAAATTATCATTGGGTGGATTATGATGATGTTTCTAAGTTTATGCCGATTGCAATTGTAGCTGCTGAAGACCAGAATTTCCCAAATCATTTTGGATTTGATATTAAGCAGATTAAAAAAGCATTAAAAGAAAACAAACGGGGCAGAAGAGTTCGAGGCGCAAGTACAATCACACAACAAGTAGCAAAAAATTTATTTCTGTGGGAAGGAAAAAGTTTTATACGAAAAGGAATTGAAGCGTACTTCGCATTATTAATTGAGTTGTTGTGGGATAAGCAAAGAATTCTTGAAGTACACATGAACATTGCAGAAATGGGTGATAAAATTTTTGGTGTTGGAACCGCAAGTGTTGCATATTTTAAAAAACCTGCCTCAAAACTTACAATTGCTCAAGCTGCACTTTTAGCAGCCATGTTACCAAATCCCAAAAAATATTCTGCGGTTAAACCAAGCGGTTATCTTCGTGGGAGACAAAATTGGATAATAAGACAAATAAATTCTTTAGGTGGTGCAGATTATTTGAAGGATTTATAATCCATAATAATTGTTGCGAAACCTCAACTCTCTCCAAAAAAAATTCACCTTCAGAATTTAATTCAATCTTGAATATCAAGCATACAACACAAAATGTTTTCTTCGCCAAATAGTAATCTAAATTTGTTGCCTCGAGTATTAATCAACTGATATTTCGATGGTCATTTCACTTTTATTAAACAGGAACCTGGTTTTTTCCCATTTAGGTGGACCGAACCATCCACTGACATTATTAGAATAACCATAATCTTCTGTAGGAATACCCAAAAAATTTAAATCAAGTATTCCATTACAATTCTCATCGTGAAAAACTTTTATCGCATAATATCCATACTCGAGTGAATCAATTCTTAACTGAACACCACGATTAATTATTGTCAGAATTTTCCCAATAAAAACTGAATCCTTACTTTCATAGACATCTTTAGAATTATCTAAGGCGAACCAACAGTCGCCTTTGTCATTCTCAAATCCGGAAATTTTTATACTAAGTGTTCCTCGTTCAATATTATTTAATTTATTAGCCTGTGAAAAAGTTGTGGGAACTTGAAGAAAAAATATATTGGCAACAATTAATATTTGAAATGTTGAGAAATATTTTTTCAAGCAAATATTCCTTTTAAAGGGACAGAAAAAATTGGTTCCTGTTTTAAACCTTCTGCAGAGAGGATATCATTTACACAATACAGAGCGGAAGTTGTTGCAGCTTCCATCAACATTGCAGGGCAATCAAGTTTTACCCAATCACCGGCAAGATATAAGTTTTCTATTTTTGTTTTAAACTCGGGACGAGATTCAGATAGGTTAGTATGAAAAGCAGTGAAATCATCTTTTACTTGTAAATACTCATGCGATATTTGATAGTCTTTTATTTCCGGAAAATATTCTTCAAATTCTTTTAAGAATTGATCGCGAACTTCGCTTTCTGGAAAATCATCCGGCACTGCATAGGAATGAAGTTCAAAAATTCCACCACCGTTTTTCTTTACCCACTCCTCACTGGTTTTTTCCATTCGATGATAAACCGTTACTGAATCCAGTATCTTTAAAGCATCGGTAAATATAAAAAAAGGCACATCTTTCCTGACATCCTTGTCAATCCAGATACGCAATACCGCGTAGCGTTGTGACTGCTTTTGCTTACTTATTTGTGAATAAAACTCAGGGTGGTTTGATTTTATAAATTTAGAATTACTAACAATTTTTTTTGTTCCTTTTATATCAGAAGCAAGAATTAGATAATCAAACTCTACGTTGTTAACAAGAAATTTATTTGCATTTTTTTCAATTGAATCCACTGGTGTATTGAGTTTTATTTTTGCATTGTGGTCGTTTAGATATTTCTCAGCAGGATTCCATAAAGTTTTTTCAAAATCATCATTTAGCACATCATAAATTAATCCATGATTATTACTTAAAAAGTAAAAGTGAAAACTTTTAATAAGCTCTGCCATTGAGATGTACTGCGGCTCAGCAAAAAATGCCCGGGAAAATGTTGTAAACATTAATTTCATTTGTTGAGGCAGATTAACATCATCTGCAAATTCTTTAAATGAGACATGATCAAACTTTTTATATGTCGTTTCTTTATTGTAATTAAGCAGGGATATAAGTCGGCTAAACTTTGGATTCTTAATAATATCCCCAAATGAATAAATGCCAGCTTTTCTCATCGAAAGAATATTTTCGACTGGTGTTGTTTTAATTTCTTTAAAACTATAATTACCCAAATCCTTTGTCATTATTAAATAGTCATCAATAGGAATAAGATATTTGTGTGCATCAATTTTTTTCAAAAGGTTGCGAAGGTTATAATATTGCCTGAAGAAGGCATGAAAACCATGTTCAACATTTGTTTTATAACCTTCCTGAAAATTAACAGGCCACGAACCAACTTTGCCCCCAAGAAATGAATCTCTCTCAAATATTGTTACATCAAAATTTCTTTCAGCTAAATATATTGCAGCAGAAACTCCTGCTAATCCACCACCAACAACAGCAACTTTTTTTGGATAAGTAAGTGCAAATGACTGTGTTGAATCTAAAGTATTTATCTGTTGTTTAAAATCACCTAAACGTTTATTAACTATTTTTGAAATAAAAGATGAACTCATTTGTGCTTTCAATTAATTTGGTTTGTTTGCGGTAAATGTGCGCAAAATTGGTTTTCTCCAGCTGGGCATATTGTATGTTTCTGCATTATCAAAACCTGATTCCTTAAGTAAATTAAAAAATTCCTCAGGGGAGAGGAATTTATCTACACTTCTAACAAGATATTTAAAGATCGTTGATGAACCCGAGATCAAAGTTGAAAGTGGTATAATTAGACCGTATCCCAAAATCTTCCAATATAAATGAGAAAAAACGCTTCCGCTTAACGAGTATTCGTGAAAAACAATTTTACCATTTGGTTTAAGAATACGAAACAGATTTAACAGTGCTTTTTTGTAATCGGGCATATTTCGGATGCCGTACGCCATAAATATTGCATCAACACTATTATCTTCAAAATCCAAATCCATAACATCTTTCTGAACAAACTCTAACTTATTTCTATCATACTTTTTATAATAATTTTCCTTTGCAACTCTAAGCATTTCTTCTGAATTATCAATACCTACAACTTTTCCTGATGTAATATGTTTTAAGCAGCTTATAGTTGATTTTCCAGTTCCGCAGCATAGGTCGAGAACTAACTCATTCCCCTTAAGGTTTAGATGATCAGAACTTCGTTGCAAATCACTTTGATAGCCCTGGCTTAGAAATGTTGCAAGATTATATTTTTTTGCTACGCGGTTAAATTCAAATGGGACATTAGATTTATTTTTTAATAAGCTTTGTTCAGTTTCTTTTATGCTTTCCAATTTTAATCTGCCTCCTGCAATTTCTTTCTCCAGAATTTTCTAAAAGCAAGAGAAACTTCATCTCCTTTTACACTTACTTCATGATATTTGTCTTTTGTCTTTTTTAGTATTTCAAGATTGGAAGAAAGAAAATCAATATCTTCGGCAACAATCTTTGCTGACTTTTTAGCCATAAAATATTTTGCAAACATCGGAAATTTTGGGAAGATATTTTTCCACAAAGTAATTTGCTTCATTTCAACATGCTCATCATCAACTTGCATTATATGCTCAAGGATTAGCAGAATTCTTTCTTTAAATCGAATTTCCAAACGCGAGATATTCGGATAGTAAAACCGAATACGAGTACCAATGTTTTCATTATCACCGAAATAAACTTTTTCTGCCTTTGTTCCAACATTTGCTCTTCTATAAAACCCTTCGATACCATCATCCAAAACTTTTAAATTAAAATCTGCAGGGGATTCCTTTATCTGACCCATAAATGATCTGATGGAATTTCTATGAACATAGGCAATATGGTAGGGATCGATTAAACTTTCAGCAGTGGATTCTAAATCAGCTTTGAACGTATATGCTTTATATGTAAAAGGCCATTCGTTCATTTCAGGAATATCGGTTGGATTTATTTGTCCGGAATTTTCTTCATCGCCGAGAAAAACCCAAACCCATTTATTAAAATCTTTAACAGGATAACTTTTTATTTTAGCTGTTGGTGGAATTTTATCACCGGGTAGCTGTGAAGGAATGTTGACACAACTTCCATTTTTATCATATTCCCAGCCGTGGTAACCGCAAACAATTGTATTACTATTTAAATAACCTAAAGATAAATTTACATTCCTGTGACAGCATCTATCTTCAAGTGCGGTTATACTACCATCTTGATTGCGAAAAAGAATAATATCTTCGCCAAAAATTCTTTTCTTTAATATTGTATTTTTTAATTCATCCGAAGGACAAATTAAGTACCATTTGTTTTTTAACATTTCTTTAAGTTTTACTTTAAATAATTATTTATTAGATAATCTTTCTTTTTTATTAATGATTTTTTGGTAAATAGATGTGTTCATAAAAATCAAAGCTGTACCGTAAACAAAATCTTCAATTGGAATTGTAAATATTCTGAAATCTAATTGATATTGAACACTATAAGTTACAACAGGCCTCCAGGTTAAGTATCCATTAAAAATTAAAGTAAAGAAAATTACCAGAAGAAGGTAAAGGTAAAATCTTTTTTGGAAAATAATATTTGTGTTCAATAGTTGATCCAACAAAACGGCTAATCCTAAAAAAGATATTGCCAGACCTGTATAATGTTTTCCTGAAATAAAAAACCAAATACCAATAGGGATTAATAAATATAGATAAAGGCGAATTTTATTGATCCACAATAATTCTTTCCCTTCAGATCGTCTAATAATCATTTCCCAGGTAAAAAGACAGGCAAAGGGAACTGAAATAAAAAATAAAATTTCTTCGATTGGGAGATTAAAAAATGTTATCCCCAAGACATACTTATCATTAAAATGCCAATGTGAGTCAGCTACAATCGAATCCCAAATAAGAAAAAATATCGCCGGAATTAATATCGGCACTATTGTGTATTTCCACTTATTTATAAAATAAAAAGGTCTCATTGCTCCAAAGAGCAATGGACCTGCAAAAACAATTATGTTAAAAATTAAATATTCAGTTTTCAATTAAGTTGTTTTTAAAAGTTTAACTTCAAAATAAGATTTAAATAATAGATAAAGCTTATAAAAGTTTGATATCCTTACTCTGGCAGTTAATAATTCTTCAACATCAAGTCTTTTTATTTTTCTGAACAACATATAATAATAAAGGTAAGCAGAATAAACGCCAAGCTTCACTTTGATAGGAAGTTTTTTTATTCCTTTAAGTGCATCACTGAATTCCAAATCGATACCATCCTCAAGTTTCTTTTTGTTTTTATTATTAATTAATTCACGCTCGTGTACTCCGGGTAGATAAATCCTACCTCTTTCATTAATATCTTCCTTAATATCTCTCAAGAAATTTACCTTTTGAAAAGCTGCACCAAGCATTCTGGCTGAGTGTTCAAGTTCTTTGTACTTTTCATCATTTCCGTCTACAAAAACCTTAAGACACATTAAACCCACTACTTCAGCCGAACCATAAATATAATTATCATATTTATTGCTATTGTAAGAAGAACTATACAAGTCCATCTCCATACTTTTTAAAAAAGATTTTATCAATTCAGGATAGATTTTGTATTTGTTCACTGTTTCCTGGAATGCCTGCAAAACCGGGTTTGTAGAAATTCCTTTTTCAATTGCATCCCAAGTATCCTCTTCAAATTTTCTCAGTAATTCTATTTTATCATAATCGTGAAAAGTATCAACAATTTCATCTGCAATTCTAACATAACTGTAAATTGCAAAAATAGGATCTCTGTATTCCGGTGCAAATGCTTTTATGCCCCAGCTAAATGAAGTGCTATAAGAAAGAGTAATCCTCTTGCTTATTTTATAGCTTGTATCTTTATATAGTTGAAAACTCATTTTCAATCCTTTCAGTTACTAATTTCGAACTTATAACAACCATCGGTAATCCTGTTCCGGGCGTAGTAGAAGCCCCAACATAAAATAGGTTAGAAAATTCCTCGTCTTTATTTTTTGGTCTGAACCCGCCAACCTGATTAAGATCGTGTGCAAGCCCTAATCCCGAACCTCTGTACAGATTTAGCATTTTTTCCCAATCATCAGGTGCTAATACTTTTTTAGTTACAATATTTTTTTGAATATCATATCCAATACGTTTGGATAAATCGTCGACAATATTATCTACCAATTCATCTTTGTCTTCCCAGGATTTTTTATATCTTAAATCAGGGACAGGGCAGAGAATAAATAAATTTTCATGATTTTCAGGAGCACAACTTACATCTGATTTTGTGGAAGCATTTACATAATAGTATGGCTTTTGCGGACTAATAGAAGATGTGAAAATACTATCTGCATAATTTCTAAAGTTGCTTCCAAGAAAATAATTATGGTGTAGAAGATTATTAATCTTTCCTTTTACGCCAAGATATATTGTAAGCGGAGCCAATGTCCAGTGCATTTCATCAAGTTTTTCAGAACTAAATTTTTCTCGTTTAAGAACTTTTCCTCTAAAAGAAGCAGCATCGGAGTTCGAAATGAAAATATCAGCTTCCCAGGTTTTTCCATTCTGATCAATCATTTGTGAAACTTTACCATTGTTGTTTCCAACACCAATAATTTCTGTGTCAAACACAAATTTTACATTTCTGGCTTTTAGAATTTTTACCATTTCTTCAACGATGCTATACATACCGTTATTTACACTCCAATAGCCGTTGTGTTTTAATTCAGTATAGCTTAATAATGAATATATTGAAGGTGTTTGAAATGGTGTTGAACCAAGAAAGAATGCAACCAAAGAAAAGATCACCCTTACTTCTTCAGAATCAAAAGTATTTTCAAGTTCCTTCCACATTGTTCTGTATAAATATGGAAGATGCTTTTTAGGAACCTTAGTCAGTTTAAGAAAATAATCTAATTTATTTTTATAATTAGATTTCACAACCATATCTTCTGTATCGTGGAAAAACTCACCGCCCTTATTCAAATACTTTTCGAGTTTTTGGGCTAAATTATTTTCAATCCCGGCAAACTCTTTTTCTAATTTTTGCAGATCCTTAAATATTCCAAAAGGTTTTTCTCTGCCTTCAAAAAATACCTGGTAAATAGGATCAAGCTCTTTCATAATCAATGGATTATCAACACCAGCACTTTTAAACATTTCATCAAATTCATAAGTCATGCTCATAAAAGATGGTCCCATATCAAATCTAAAACCATCTTGCTCAATTATATTAAGTCTTCCACCGGGAGTTGAGTGCTTTTCAAGAACTGTTATATCATAGTCTTTTTTAGAAAGCCTTAATGCTGTGGATAAACCACCCAAACCTGAACCTATGATAATTAGTTTTTTCATTTTATAATTTTATGACCAATGTGTGTATAATAAGATAGTAATTTTATAATTTAGATTCAGTTAATTATATATAGTAAGAGGATACTAACTGCTTTTTTTTCAACAATTTCTATGCATAAATTAGGTGTTATAGTTAACATTTGAACAGTAAAAATCATTTTACTAGCAGTAATCCTTATTGCCAATTTTTCTTATTTAAGTAGATTAATCTTACTTTATTTCAAGAAAATTACTAGCCTTTAGTTCTTAAATGAAAACCCATCTCCCGCTTTAAAAGTTCCATTTATCAGTAAATTATGTTTTATCTGTTTGGATCTGACCTCAATATATAACACTAAAGGGATCAGCAGGAATGTAACTAACAAATAAACGATTCTTAAATTAGCAGTTTTTAATTAAAATCTCTCTTTCCTCAAATTCACAATTCTTGCACTTATGAATGTTTTTTTGTTTTTGCAAGTATTGAGGAAATATTTTTTAGTTTAATATCACAAACATAACTGATAAAGTATATTAAGAGTTTAACCGGATAATTAGAAAACTGTATTCCTCAAGTAAAATACCATGAACAGATTATTGTCATCTATTTAAAACTATTTCATAGGATTATGTTGGGTAAGCGATGCTATACTCAATTCTTTCTCAAAATCCCCCCATCTTTTTATCTATACAGCAAAAGGTAAATAAAACCAATAAATATCCGATAATGAAAGAAAAACATTTTATAAAATGGATTTAGAACAGTTAGAAATACAAGAAACCGAGCAATTAGAGAATCTTTTTGAAAGTAATGCAATTAAGTTTAATAAATTTAAACATACTTACTTCAAAAATTATTTAGGTAAAAACGAATCTTATTTAGATTTTCTAAAAATGGGTTCGCGGCATTTTAGTTTTCAGTTTCAGGAAAACATTGATGAAATATTTCTTAAAAAAGAAAATTCGCCAATGTTTTGGCTTTTAGAATCACCTTTACTAACTACCTGCGAAAAATTATTTATTGAAAATTTAACTGGAAATCAACAATCTGATAGAACTGAGATAAAGAAAAACTTTACTAAATGGGTTATCGCTTCTGAGCCGAGTCAGAGAAAAATGTTTGCAGCATTAACATTAAAAGAAATTAAAAACAGTTCAACTTCATTAACATTTATAGATCTAATTTATCATTCCTTAATATTAATTTTTGAAGAAACTATTCGAAACCCTTATAAGGCGATTGAAGAATTAATAAAAGCACAATTATATGTTGATGAAAGTGCTTTATCGGCAGAAATAAAGAAAGAGTTAATTTACCTAATTCAGCTTTACAAAAGTTTTGCTTTTTTATCAATTGGCAATAATGAAGAAGCGGCTACAGAACTATCGTTTGCAATAAATATTAAAGATAGTGGAATTGTAGCAAGATTTTATTTTGCTTACCTCTCAGCTGTTCAGAAGCGTGAAGATTTTACAAAAGCATTAATAAAAGAGATTCTTAAGTTTGATCTAGATAGGCTTAACTATGCAATTGATTGCAGCAGTATTGTTTCCTTTAATTTCTTTTTAAATAATCCGGTGTTCCCAAATATTTGTTATTATTACGAGTTTGCGCCATTTACAGACTACATCCAGCAAGACCTTATTGAAAATGATTTAGATAGAAAAAGGATTGTGCAAAGTTTAGTTCAGCGTCTAAATCAACTTAGAAAATACGAGTTTGACGAATACTATTCGGATGAGACAAGACATACCATCAAGTTTTTGTATGAATTAAATGAACAGCATGCACATAATCTATCAATCTTTCTAAGTTTAGCAGCCAATTACATTAATGAAAAATTTCATTCTGTTCTGGATGATATCCAATCCAAAATAAAAGAAAAGCTTTATGAAAACTATAATCGAGTAATGGAGCTTTATCAAAAATCTATTGAAGACAGTGAAAATCTTTCTAACCAGTTTAAGCACGAAGTTGACGATATAAAATCAAGCCTGCAAAAAAAACTTGCTACGCAAATAACACAAATTGAAGAATATGTTAAAGATGAACTTTGGGAAGTTGAAGAAAGAAGGAAAAACTTACCGTATCAAAGTTCATTTGATCCAGCGGTTTCGTTTAGGAATTCTATGAGTTACAATGTTGTTGTATCCATAATTGTTTTTATAATTGGCGGTATTGCCGGTTACTTTAACAATTCTAATTATTTTGAAAGTGATTTTTATCTTATGCTCGGCAGAGTAGTTTTAACAGGAGTTAAATGGTCATCACTAACTTTTGTAATCGGATTTTTTATTTCTGCTTTAATTTCCGGATTGGTTTTGTTCGATAGATCCAACGAAAAGCAGAAACTTGAAAAGCGAACTTTGGAATTGCAGAAACAAAAAGAGATGAGTCTTGATATGCTGAAGAAAGAAGCTGAGCAAAAACAAAAAGCATTATCTGAGGGATACATTGAAAGGATAGAATCACATAAGCGAAAAATTGAAGAGACAAAACGAGAAAAAGAACGCCAGGAACCAATACTTATCGCGGAAGCCGAAAAGCTTTTATCCCCATTCACAGAAAAACTTAACCCGCTTTACCTTAATTAATATTGGCTATAATTAGCCAATACTATCCGAATTAAAGCAGCTTCTAGAAAAATTCTTTGTCGTTTTATTTCATTTTTAACATCAATATATGGCATTACTATTGTCTTAGTTAGTGAAAAACAAAGAAATATGGAAAAGATAAACCTTTAATAATCGGTTTAACCCGAGTCCGAAATGAATCATTAATAATAAAAGAAACTCTCGATCACTTGTCAGGATTCTGCACAGGCGGAATTTTTGTTTATGATGATTGTTCAACAGATGATACTGTGCTAATTTGCAAATCACATCCAAATGTAAAAAAAATAATTCAAGGTTCATTTTGGGATAAAGATAGAGCCAAGGCAGAATTTGAAAATAGACAATTACTTTTATTGGAAGCGAAAAATATGCAAAACCAAATGATTGGTTAGTTTATTTGGATGCTGATGAAAGAATTGAATTTGATTGGAGTCTTGTAAAAACTTTGATGATGATGTTATTGCTGTTAGAATGAAGCTCTTTGATTTTTATATCACTTCCGAAGATATTGACAAAAAATATTTTGAAAGAAAATGGTTAGGACCCGAATTTAGAGAAATTATAATAGCGTTTAAAAATTCTAATGAACTTTGTTATAAGCATGCAGATCAAAGGGAAGTTTCTTTGGGTAAAGGAACAATAGAAAATTTAGGTTATGTAAGACACTATGGTAAAGCCATTTCGGTTGAAGAATGGGAGAAAACTTGCGATTACTATGGAAAACATTTTCCTCAGTACTCAGAAAAATGGGAAAAGAGAAAAGGTAAAGCAGTTCATAATGGAGTTTCTGATTTTGGAAATAAATTAATTTCCTGGAAAGAAAAGAGCAGAAAGGATTCCTATTGGTGGCAGGACAAACAAACAAAAGCTTAAAAATCTTAATTACAAATCATCATTTACTAAAATTTCAAGGAACTGAAGTTTATACTTTATTGCTATCAACCATGCTTAAAAATTTGGGTCATCAGATTTTTGTTTACTCTAAGTATTTAGGAAATGATGTTAAAATTAAATTTGATGAAGCCGGTATCCCTATTGTGGAAGATTTAGAAAGTTATCAAGATATTGAATTTGACATTGCCTATATTCATCATAATATAAATGCAATAGAAGTAAGAAATATTTTAAATATTTACCTATAGTATTTATTTCACACGGTGTCATCCCATTTATAGAGCAACCCCAGTAGTTGATTTAGAAATATCAAGATTTGTTGCAGTAAGTGAAGAGGTTAAAGAAAATTTAATGACCAACAATATACCAGAAGAAAAAATTCTAGTGATTAGAAATCCAATTGACGAAAATTTTTTTTCCCCCGAAACACCAATGAATTTCCGCGCAAGGCTTTAGTTCTATCTAATAAAATTACCCCAGATCATCTTTCTATTATAATAGGTGCTTGTAGTCTTTAGAAATTAAACTGGAGATAATTGGAGATAAAGGCCAAAATGGCGATCAAGATTTTGTCCGAGTGCGATATTAAATTCTGATATAATTTTTCATTGGGAAGAGGTGCGTTAGAAGCAATGTTTTGTGAAAGAGCAGTTATTGTTTTTGATTATCAAGGTGGTGACGGTTTAGTAACCGAAAATAATTTCGAAGAAATTATTAAATGTAATCTATCAGGTAGAAGATTTAAAAAGCAATATAACGTAATGGAAATGGTAAATGAAATTAAAAAATATAATTTGAATAGTGTTCGAAAAGTTAAGGAACTTGTGTTAAAATATTATTCGTCAAATAAAGTTATTAATGAATTATTAAGTGTCTATGAAACAGAAATTAATAATAAAAGAGATTTAGAAAATTAATTTTAAGATAATTGGTAATGTTGTAAAAATTATTAAGGAAGTTCGACATTATTCTCAAAACATTGAACAAAAACAATTTCTAATTGGTTTACCAAATGATACAACAAAATCAAAAAATACGAGAAAAATAAAAATAGGTTTTCTTACAGCTGATTTTTTTTCAGCTTGCCCTTTTCTACGTGTAACTACGATTCTATATGAACTTCAAAGACAAAATCAAATTGAATTTATAAATTTAATTGATCTTGAAAAGCTACATTCATTAACGAATTTCAATTCAATTCGAAATTTTATAATAGTTGATAATCTTAAGAAATTAGACATTGTTGTGGTTCAACGCGAATTTGCTGTAACAATACCATTTAAAGAGCTAAAAAAAATAATTGGAAATTCAAAAGTAAAAATTGTTTATGAAATAGACGACAATTTGATAAGTCTATATCCAGCCCATCCTTTTTATGAATTGTATAATTCAAAAAAGGAATATTATCTAGATTACTTAAAAAATTCAGATTTAATTACAGTAACTACAAATTCCTTACGTGAAGATTTTGTAAATATAATTCAAAAATTGCAATTCTGCCTAACTATATTGATACAAGTGTTTGGGGAAATGAGTATAAGATCAAAAAGGCAAACAATAAAATAAAGATTCTCTTTAGCGGAAGTAAAACACATTTAAATGACTTGATGTTAATAGAAGATGCAATTATTGAAATTTATTCAAGGTTTCCAAGAACAAGTTGAGTTTTTATTTTGGGAGATATAACAGAAAGAATAGAAAAACAATGTAATGTTAGTAAGTAACCAAACATTTTAACAATTATTCTGATTATGCAAATCATTTTAAAATCGCTTAATATAGATATAGGTTTAATTCCGCTTAAAAAATAAATTTAACGCATCCAAATCAAATATTAAGTGGTTGGATTATTCTGCTGCTGGGATTGCGTCAATTTTAAGTGATGTTGAAGCATATAATTCTTCTGTAATAAATGAAATTAATGGGATATTAGTTAAGAATGATACAACCTCTTGGATTAAAGCTATCGAAGATTTAATCATTAATTCAAGGAAAAGAGAAATAATTTCAGAAAACGCAAGAGAAGTTGTTCTATCACAACATTCGATTCAAAAAAATGCAGCAAAATGGTATTTGTATTATAAGAACCTTATTAGCACATCAATAGAAAACCCAATCAAGATATCTATTATTATTCCAACATTTAACTCACTTGATTACACAAAAAAATTTATTGATTCGTTTTATAAAAATCAACTTAATCCCACAGATGAAGAATTAATAATTGTTGATAATAATAGTATGGATGATACAAAAGAGTATATAAAGGGATTGGAAAAACAAAAAGAAATTTTAGAATTATTTATAACGACAAAAATCTTGGGTTCCCCAAAGCCATCAATCAAGGAATTCAAGCAGCAAAAGGTAAATACATTCTAATTGCAAACAACGATATTGTTGTTACAGAAGGCTGGCTTGAAAGATTGATTAAGGTTGCTGAATCAGAAAATAGTATTGGTATTGTTGGTCCGATTAGTAATGAAGTAAGCGGTGTTCAAAAAGACAAAGAAGCTAATTACAAATCAATTAATGAGATGCACATCTATGCAAAATCAATTAAAGAGAAAAACAAAGACAAATATTTCCAGTTTCCTAGAGTGGCATTTTTATGCACGCTTATTAAACGAGAAGTAATAGAAAAAATCGGTGGACTTGATGAGCGATTTACCCCAGGAAATTTTGAAGATGACGATTACTGTTTACGCACTCAGTTGGCTGGATTCAAAACGGTAGTAGCGCAAGATGTTTTTATTCATCATTTCGGTTCCAAGAGTTTTAAGGCTGAAGGTGAGAAAAAATATGCTGAAAGATTAAAAACGAATCGAGGAATATTTGTTAATAAATGGGGCGCTGATCCAGATGAAATATGGTTAAGGAATAAGTCTTTCAATCATCAGAGAAGCTTGTTTATTTCAATTGACAGAGATGATTTTGTTAAAAGATTCAAACGCGCCCAAAATAATATTAAAGATAAAGAGTTTGATTTAGCATTAAATAATATCGAATCGGCAGTAAAACATTTTGAATCTTCTGACAATGCAGTTTCAATAATCTCGAAAGAAGATTTATTAATGCTTGCAGCAAATATTTCATTAGTTGTTAAAGATCTTGAAAAAGCTAAATTCTATTTTGAAGAAGCACTTAAACTTAATCCAGCTTCTTCAGATGCTTGCTTTGGATTGGGCCAAGTCTTCTATCAGACAGAAATGTTTGAGGAATCAAAAACTATGATTGAATGGGCTGTTAAAAATAATCCTGAAAATGCAAAAGCTGTTGAAGCTCTTAAATCTGTAAATGAAGTTTTATCATTACCAGAAAACCATAATTCGCTTTTGGAAAGCCTTGTTGAACAAGTTGAAGTTGAAAAATAACAGATGCCAACACTTAGCTTAAGTATGATTGTAAAGAATGAAGAAAGACATCTTGCAAGATGTCTTTCTTCGGTTAAAGATGTTGTTGATGAGATTGTTATTGTTGATACCGGTTCAACCGATAATACAATAGAGATTGCTGAATCCTTTAATGCAAAGATTTTTCATTTTGATTGGGTAAATGATTTTTCCGCAGCGAGAAATTTTGCTTTAACTAAATGTATCGGTAACTGGATTCTATATCTTGACGCTGATGAAGAAAATGAACCATGATTCTATTGAGGAAGTTAAAAAGTATAAATCACACGCTCCTGCTGGAGTTTACTGCAGCGTTAAAAGTATTGGCACTTCCGATGTAAATGGAAGTGTTATGAGATATCCTCGATTGTTTGCAAATTTTCCGGGAGTTGAGTTTGTAGGTAAGGTTCACGAACAAGTAGTTGACTCTCTGAAAAAAAATAAAATTCCATTGATTGACTCTGAAATAGAAATCATACATCACGGTTATGCAATTGATGAAGGTGTTTTGAAACAAAAAAAAGAAAGAAACCTTTCACTGCTTTTTATCTAACGAAAATAAAAAAAGCAAATGTTTATGATAGTTTAAAGTTAATCCAAACACTTATTTCATTAGATAAATTTGATGAAGCAGAGCTGCGGATAAACAGATTAATTAAAGGTAAATCACTTGCAGTTAATTATCTTAGTTTAGCCTTGTTTTATAAAGCTCAGATTAAGTTTGAAAGGAATGAATTGCAAACCGCTTTAGAGCTCGCATTAAAATCCTTCAAAAATCTAAAAGAAAAACCAGAACTTAGCTATCTTATTTATGTCATCTTTTGAAGAGCAGAAAATTTTAATGAAGCGCTTAAATATATTTTGTTGACAGTAGATGCAAATAAAAATTTACTTGATTGTAAATCAAAAATTGAAAGCGAAAATATTTTAGATCAAATTGATCTGTATCTGCGGGCAATAAATTTACATCTAAAATTAAATTGTAAAGATGATGCTGAAAAATATTAATCGATTTAACTGATTTTATTTCAAACAATAAGAACATCAACAAGGAAATTGTACAATCGTTGATTGAAAATCTTTTAATAAAAATTCTGTTAAAGATTTTGATTCCGAATTATTAAAAAAATTATTCAGCCAAAACATTTAAGCACTGTAATTGAGATAATTAAAAATTGTAAAGATGAAATCTCAACTATTAATGTGATTGACGTATTACTAAAAGTATTCCCAGAATCATCAACTCTTTATAAAAAACCTTGCACAGATTTATACCGATTCAGAATCATTTAAAAGCTCTTGAGTTGTTTAATAAATCTTTACAATTTGAAAATGATCCTGCGGTTTACATCAATTTAATTTCTATTTACATTACACAAAATGATTATGAGAGCGTAAGCCAATGCTTTTACAGCCTGCAAGCTAATTGTTCAGACAAGCCTCAAATCAAGCAAAAAATCGATTTATTGAAAGAAAAACTCAATCCAATCCTAAAAAACTCAGAATCATATCAACCTGCATAAAAAATTATTTATAAAACCTCTAAACAAATTATTACCGACTACGATAATCTAACAGAACACAAAAAGGTTCTTTTAATAAACAACATTAACAAACAATCAAGCAAAGGATGCTTGATTAAAATAACACGGAGGTTCTCTCATAGGCTTTTCAAATTAACACCAACCTTGATGCATTTATGCACAACGCACTTTCAAAAGTTAGTGCTCAAACAAACAAAGCACAGTTACGTCTTGCTACAATGAAAGATCAACAGTGTAGGCGACGATACTTCTGGTTTTAAAGTTGGAAAAGAATTAGAAGCAGGTAACTTGAAAATGAAAGCTCAGTTGAATAACATTTCTTCAGGTAAGAACTGGTTATCAACCGCTGAATCTGCTTTAATACTTGTTGACGACAAATTAAATCAGATTATTGCTAAACAAGAAGACGCAAAAGACCCATTAAAGAGTCAAGAAAGTCTTCAAAAAGACGTTAAAAGCAATTGCAGACGAAATTCAGAGTATTCTTTCTAATACAAAGATCAACGGAACAGACGTTCTTGCAAGTACAAGCAGTTCATTTGGCTCTGGCGGATCTGCTTCATCTGTTATTAACATCGGTGCTCAAGTTGATATGACGACAACCAGACAGCTTTAGATGCGGTAAAAAGCTGGTGATGCTGGATCATTAACTCAAGCAGTAACTGATTTCCAAGCTGATATTAAAACAGCTTTAGGTTACATGGTAACTACAGTCAAACTTTTGCGTCAAGAGAAGAATATCTTACAGCTTCAATTGCTAATAACACGGCATTGATTTCAAGTCTGTTCGATGCAGATATGGCAATGGAACAATTGAATGCAACTAAAGGTCAGATAGGAACACAAATTGGGACAGCAATGTTAGGTACACTTAACGCAGCTCCACAAAGTCTTCTATCTTTATTTAGATAATCTTTAAATAAGTAACTGGGTGTTCCCCTGAGGAAATTTCTTCGGGGGTATTTTTAAGAAAGAACTGGGAAAAATAAAAAATGTATCAAGCTACTATGCTAAATAAAAGTAAACTTAATCCTTATCTAACAAATCAGATTCTTAATGCTTCTCTTGGAACAACTTTTTATTAAAGTTTTTGATTTTGCCGTTGTTCACGCCGAAAGAAAGATATGATTAAAACAAATAATGCAATTCAAGAGTTAATAGGATTTCTAAGATTTGATGATGAAAGCTATAAAGATCTTGCAATAAACTTGATAAAACTTATCAGTTCTGCCAGGATCAGGCACGAAAAGGAAATTTTGAATAGTTACAACAATATTATCCGAACTAAGAGATAGCTGGATAAAAGCAATTGAAAACAAATAGGTTTTGCAATGGCTTATGATCTTTTAACAACTTCGGGATAAATTCATTAGTGTATAGCTACACAAGCAATGAATCTCAAAAAAGTATTTACCTCTTGGAAACACGTAAAACAAAGTAGTCAAGTATCTCCAATATTTACTCAGGCTTATTAATAAAAGTTGATGCACTCCAAGAGTAAAATGTCTATTTTAAAAGCAACTGGAACTTCATCTGCGTTTGCAGTAAAAAAGCAACCTCAAGCAACACAACAGCCGTTACGGTAAGTGCAAGTACTGCTGCTCAAAAAGGAGCTTTTGCTCTTCGCGTAAATCAACTTGCAAAAAATGATTTAGTTGTTTCCTTAGATAAAAATCTGCAGATTTTTCCTCAATCACAACACCAGGGACTTATACTTTTGCAATAAAAGGTGGTGATGGTGAAGGTGGGCAGTTCACAAGTAATGTTTCAGTCTGCTTGAAGCAAGTGATTTTACTGATGGAAATATATCCTTTGAAGATCTTTCTAGCATTGTTACCAAAGCTATAAATAATGATAAAGCAGTTGTTACATCCACTTCTGTTTCCGGCGGTACTTTATCTGCGGATCGTTTACTTTTAATATGAATGGAACTGAAACAACAGATTATTCCATAGGACTTATGATGAGATAATTGACAGCATTATAACACAGTTAGATAATGTTTCCGGATTAGCTGCAGAAAAAAGTTGTTGATGGTTTCAAAAGTTAATTAAAATTAACTGTAACTGATTCCAACAAATATGTTTCTAATGTGGTGATACAGGCACTACCGCTTTCTGGACTTGGAATTCCTGCTTGATAAAGAAAAAGGCGCTTCCAGAATTGTTTCGGCAATTCTTTTTCTCCCTCAAACGGTTTAGCGTACTGATTTCATTAACTGCAAAAAACTCCGGAGCCGATTTTAAGATTGGAAGATCTTTCAGATTTATCTGGTGGCATCCTTGGTGAATTTGGTTTTCAATCTTGGAAGGCCAATAGGAGCCGCATTCGTACAAAAATGAAAACGGATAGGATGCAGCGGATATGTTCACAATTTATCTTTACAAATTCTAAACTAACTTTTAACGGGTCAAACATTGAACGAAACTCAAATAGTATTACTGATGTTGTTGCAGGAGTAACTCTTAATTTAAAATCTGTAATGGCTATCGATGAAAATGAAGTAACCGTTGATACTGCAAATGATGTAAGTTCTGTAAAGACAAAATTGATGAGTTTATAACTTCTTTTAATGATGTTTGCAATTATATAAAAACAAACACTACTTCAAAGCGACGGAATTAGAGGAGCATTGGTGATGCCTCGGGCAGCTCATTGCTAAGTTTCTATGTTCAACCGCATATTCACCTATCGGCGGATTGGGTTCTGGAACAATTAATTCACTTACAGAAATGGGTATTACATTTAACAGCACCACTGGTCTGTCGATTACTGATTCAGATCAATTGAACAATGCATTCAGAAAATAATATGGAAGAAGTTGAACAAACTTTATTTCAGATTCGGAATAGGTAAAATCTTTATAATAAATTATCACTACACAGGTTACAAAGGGTATCTTACAAATAGAAAAAACACAATTGATACTAACGTTGGAACCCTTGGGATTCGATAACTAAAATCAGAACAAAGATTGATAAAGATGCCGAAGTGCTTAGAAATAGATATATCCAATTGCAAATTCAACTTAGCTCGCTATTGTCCTCAACAGGTTCATTTGGATCTGATCTTTTCCTAAAAGATGGAGCAGTAATTAATCAATACAATCAAATAGAGGAAGTTGAAAACTTAAGCGAAGTTTTTTGAGGATCTTAGCACTTTAACTGGAAGAAAATTTTGATGAAAATTTGCATCAGCGAAACAAAAAAATGAAAGCTGCAACTAAGAATAAAAGTTGTAAAACGGTCAAAAATCGGTAATAATTTCAGGCCATCAAAAAAATTGTACAAATGGCTAAATATATTTGTAGTAGAGTACGATAATGTAAACAAAGATGGGCTAATAAGCTCAAAGTGGTTCAGAAAGATAGAACTTAATCAGAACCAGAAAAAATAACGATCTACAATAGGTAAGGTTGCGTAAATCAGAAAAGTATTATCATCATTTATCATTGTTAGACAAAAGTTGGAAAGCCATCGGTAAAAAATCCTGATGTATCTAAAAAGATAAAATTGAAATTTCTAAACAAGCAATAGCAATGCAAAGTACAAGTGAAACAAAAAACTTAGCGGAAATCCACAGAAGAAGATAGACAGCGGTTTTTATAACTCTGATGAAGTGCTTAGCAAGCAGTTGCAGACTATTTTTAAAGGAGATCCGGTAAGTAAGGGCTACTACCGATCTGCTATTTTCCTCTCGTAATACTTCTTTTATTGGGATATAATGTTTTGTATTACTAACAAATAATTTTCAGTTTATCAGTTTCATTTTGCGGATGAGATGAGTAGAATACGACATACTCAATAATAAACTTCAAATTGCTTGGTAAACTTTCATGAAGTCTTGTTCACGAAATTAGAAATCCACTCTTTGCACTAAAACTTAATTTAGATTATCTCTCTCAACAATGCGTTCACAAATTTCTGATGACGCTGCAGAAAGTATTCAATCATGTTCGGAGCAACAGATAGAATGATGTTTCTTATTCAGAATTTTTCTGACTTTTCTAAAAACATAATCTTGAAACAGAATTATGTTCTATTAATGATGTAACCCAAATAGCTGTAAATAATATGCAAAGTAATGCTTGCAGAATTAATATGTTATTGAAACTGAACTGGGAGCTTCAATCTGCCATTTATTTATTTTCAAAAGATAAATTATTACAGGTGTTTTTAAATCTTATTACTAATGCTATTGAAGCTGAAAACTCAGAAATACTATCTTTGTAAGATCTTATATGGATGATGATAATGAAAAAAAGTAGTCTGTTGGGAAGTGGAGGATAATGGTATCGGCATTGAAGACGATCATAAAGAAAAAAAATATTTGAAGATTTTTTATACAAGTAAAAAACAGGGTACAGGACTTGGTCTTAGTGTTTGTAAAAACTTTTAAATGGGTTTAATGCAGAAATTGATTTTAAGTATACTTACGAACAGGGATCGAAAGTTCTTTATAAAATT
>JADJMD010000014.1:300000-391376 GCA_016709765.1 Ignavibacteriales bacterium | reverse complement strand
TAATGCAGAAAAATTCAAAGCTAAATGGGAAGAAGAATTAAAATTACAGTATCCTAACAACCTGGAAATGATTTATCATTTTTCAAATAGAAATAAAGGTAAACGCATATTAATAATTGATGATATCCCGCCATTACCCGATAGAGCTTCTGGTGCAAAAGATCATTACCAGATGTTAATGCAAATGGTTGAACTTGGGTATAACGTAACCTATGTATTTCTTTCAGGGACAGCTTATAAGGATGCTAGTGCCAAAGAGTATTTCTATCAGATGAAAACTAAAGGTGTGGAGTTTATCTGGTTCAACTATGAATCGTGGTGGAGTTTTCGAAACGAACCACAGGTAAAACCTATACTCACTTCATTAATTGATAGTCTTGAATTAAAGAAAAGAGGTTTTGATTTAGTTTATCTGGCATTCTGGAATATAGCAGGATATTTTATTGATCTGATACAAAAAGAAATTCCTGCAGTCCCAATTGTTGTTGATTCAGTCGATATACACTTCTTAAGAGAAAAAAGAAGAGCTGGGTTATTGAAAGATTCTTCCCTGATGAGAGAGGCAGAGAAAATTAAAAAAAGTGAGCTGGCTGTTTATGCAAAAGCGGACTGTGTTAAAACAGTAACTCTTCAGGATAGAACAGAGCTAAAAAAATATTTAAAAGATAAAGCGGTTTTGGTTATGCCAGGTGTTCACGACGCTGTTAATTTAAATATTCCTTTTGAAGACAGGCGTGATCTATTATTTGTTGGAAATTTTAATCATAACCCTAATGAAGATGCGGTAAAATATTTTATTGAAAGTATTTTCCCAATAATAAAAAAACAACTCCCCGAAATTAAATTCTATATAGTCGGAAATAATCCTACTGAAAAAATAAAAAATTATGCTGCAGAAGATATTATAGTTACCGGATGGGTTCCTGAAATAAAACCATATTTAGCTAAGTGCAGATTATCAATTGTTCCATTAAGATATGGGGCTGGTTATAAAGGTAAAGTCTGTGAAACTTTATCACATTGTTTACCAATGGTTGCAACATCAATCTCTGTAGAAGGCATGGGAATCAACCACGCAGAACACGCTTTGATAGCTGACGACCCTGAAACATTTGCTCAACATGTTATTGAACTATACAATGATAAAGTAAAATGGGAAAATTATTCAAAGAACGGACAGCAACTGATTGATTTACAATTTTCAAGTAAACTTTTAAGAAAACGTATTCAGTACATGATGGACTTCAATACGAAAGCAGCATTTAAGAGTGATAAGGCTTTAAATTTCCCTGAGCCTCCAGAGGTAAGCATTATTGTAGTAACTCATAATCAGTGGCATTATACAAAACTCTGTTTAGATAGCATTCGCAGGTTTACTAATGTAAATCATGAAATAATTATAGTTGATAATGCTTCTACAGATGATACGACTCAACAACTATTCAAGTACTATCCTGAAATACTATTGATCGCGAACAACAAAAATTCAGGATTTCCCGAAGCTGTAAACCAGGGATTAAATGCTGTGATTGGTGAAACAATAATTCTTTTAAACAACGACACCCAGGTAACTGAAGGATGGCTTGAAAGATTGATTGAGGTTGCTGAATCTGATCCTAAAATTTGGAATCGTGGGTCCAATCAGTAATGAGGTTAGTGGAGTTCAAAAAGACAAAGAAGCTAATTACAAAACGATTGATGAGATGCATCTTTATGCATCAGCTGCAAAGGAAAAAAATAAAAACAAAGTAATGCAATTCCCACGCGTTGCATTTTTGTGTACACTGATTAAACAGAAGTAATAGAAAAAATAGGTGGACTTGATGAACGATTTTCTCCGGGAAATTATGAGGATGATGATTTTTGTTTGCGGGCTCAGTTAGCAGGATATAAAACCGTTATTGCTCAGGATGTTTTTATTCATCATTATGGTTCAAAAGTTTTAAGGCTGATGGTGAAAAACAATATAACGAAAGACTGAAAACAAATCAGGAAATATTTGTTAATAAATGGAATGCTGATCCTGATGAGATCTGGATCAAACAAAAATCATTTAATCATTCCAGAAGTTTATTTTTCTCTATAGATAAAGATGAATTTAAGAAATCATTTGAACGTGCTCAAAAAAATGATTAAGGATAAAGAATTTGATTTAGCTATAACTGAACTAGGATTGGCAATTGAAAATTATGACTCATCAGATAAAGCTTATTCAATAATATCAAAGAAGATTTACTACTCCTTAGTGCTAAATGTTTCTTTGATCATAAAGATCTTGAAAAAGCAAATACGTTTTTTGAAGAAGCTTTAAAACTTAATCCATCATCTTCAAAGCTATGTTTTGGGTTGGGGCAAGTTTTTATCACGCAGAAATGTATGAGCAATCTAAGGCGATGTTTGAGTGGGCAATAAAAATAACTCCAAAATGTTAATGCATTAGAAGCATTAAAATCAGTTAACGAAATTTTGGCATTTCCATCAGACCATAATTCTTTTTTGAAGCTTGAAGTCGAAACAATTGAAGCTGAAAAATAACCGATGTCAAGGCTTAGTTTAAGTATGATTGTTAAGAATGAAGAAAAACATCTTGCAAGATGTCTTTCTTCAGTTAAAAATGTTGTTGATGAGATTGTTGTCGTTGATACCGGTTCATCCGATAAAACAATAGAGATTGCTGAATCCTTTAATGCAAAGATTTTTCATTTTGATTGGGTAAATGATTTTTTCCCCTGCGAGAAATTTTGCTTTAACTAAATGTATCGGTAACTGGATACTATATCTTGATGCTGATGAAGAATTAGATCCAAATAGTATAGATGAATTACTAAGTTATAAATCACACACACCTGCTGGAGTTTACTGCATCGTTAAAAGTATTGGCACTTCCGATGTAAATGGAAGTGTTATGAGATATCCGCGATTGTTTGCAAATTTTCCGGGAGTTGAGTTTGTGGGTAAAGTTCACGAACAAGTAGTTGACTCTCTGAAAAAAATAAATTCCATTGATTGATTCTGAAATAGAAATCATCTCATCACGGCTATGCAATTGATGATGATGGTTTGACAAAGAAAAAGAACGAAACCTTTCTCTGCTTTTATCTAACGAAAAAATAAAATTAAATATCTATGATAGTTTAAATTAATCAAACACTTATTTCATTAGAAAAATTTGATGAAGCTGAACTTAGATTAAACAGGTTAATCAAAAGTAAACCCACTTTCAACTAATTATCGAAGTTTAGCATTGTTTTATAAAGCTCAGATTAAGTTTGAAAGGAATGAATTGCAAACCGCACTTAGAACTCGCATTAAAATCCTATACAAAACTAAAGAAAACCAGAACTTAGCTATCTTATTTATTTCATCTTTTAAGAGCCAATAATATTTGAGAAGCGTTAAATTTATTTTAATTTGAAGTAGATGCAAATAAAAGTTTATTAATGTAAATCAAAATTTGAAAGCGAAAATGTTTTAGATCAAATTGATCTGTATCTGCGGGCAATTAAATTTACATCTAAAATTAAATTGTAAAGATGATGCTGAAAAATTATTAATCGATTTAACTGATTTTATTTCAAACAATAAGAACATCAACAAGGAAATTGTACAATCGTTGATTGAAAATCTTTTAATAAAAAATTCTGTTAAAGATTTTGATTCCGAATTATTAAAAAAATTATTCAGCCAAAACATTTAAGCACTGTAATTGAGATAATTAAAAATTGTAAAGATGAAATCTCAACTATTAATGTGATTGACGTATTACTAAAAGTATTCCCAGAATCATCAACTCTTTATAAAACCTTGCACAGATTTATACCGATTCAGATCATTTAAAGCTCTTGAGTTGTTTAATAAATCTTTACAATTTGAAAATGATCCTGCAGTTTACATCAATTTAATTTCTATTTACATTACACAAAATGATTATGAGAGCGTAAGCCAATGCTTTTACAGCCTGCAAGCTAATTGTTCAGACAAGCCTCAAATCAAGCAAAAAATCGATTTATTGAAAGAAAAACTCAATCCAATCCTAAAAAACTCAGAATCATATCAACCTGCATAAAAAATTATTTATAAAACCTCTAAACAAATTATTACCGACTACGATAATCTAACAGAACACAAAAGGTTCTTTTAATAAACAACATTAACAAACAATCAAGCAAGGATGCTTGATTAAAATAACACGGAGGTTCTCTCATAAACTTTTCAAATTAACACCAACCTTGATGCATTTAATGCATACAACGCACTTTCAAAAGTTAGGTGCTCAAACAAACAAAGCACAGTTACGTCTTGCTACAATGAAAAGATCAACAGTGTAGGCGACGATACTTCTGGTTTTAAAGTTGGAAAAAGAATTAGAAGCAGGTAACTTGAAAATGAAAGCTCAGTTGAATAACATTTCTTCAGGTAAGAACTGGTTATCAACCGCTGAATCTGCTTTAATACTTGTTGACGACAAATTAAATCAGATCATTGCTAAACAAGAAGACGCAAAAGACCCATTAAAGAGTCAAGAAAGTCTTCAAAAAGACGTTAAAGCTATCGCTGATGAAATTCAGAGTATTCTTTCTAACACAAAGATTAACGGTACAGATGTTCTTGCAAGTGTTGCACAATCATTTGGTTCTGGCGGTTCCTCATCTTCTG
Source organism: Ignavibacteriales bacterium (assembly GCA_016709765.1). Classification (NCBI taxonomy): domain Bacteria; kingdom Pseudomonadati; phylum Ignavibacteriota; class Ignavibacteria; order Ignavibacteriales; species Ignavibacteriales bacterium. Next base: position 386,720 of record JADJMD010000014.1, on the reverse strand, counting down.
TAATTAACATCGGAGCACAGGTTGACTAACCAGTAATCAAGCTGCCTTAGATGCGGTAAAAGCTGGTGATGCTGGATCATTAACTCAAGCAGTAACTGATTTCCAAGCTGATATTAAAACAGCTTTAGGTTACATTGGTAACTACAGTCAAACTTTTGCGTCAAGAGAAGAATATCTTACAGCTTCAATTGCTAATAACACGGCATTGATTTCAAGTCTGTTCGATGCAGATATGGCAATGGAACAATTGAATGCAACTAAAGGTCAGATAGGAACACAAATTGGGACAGCAATGTTAGGTACACTTAACGCAGCTCCACAAAGTCTTCTATCTTTATTTAGATAATCTTTAAATAAGTAACTGGGTGTTCCCCTGAGGAAATTTCTTCGGGGGTATTTTTAAAAGAACTGGGAAAAATAAAAAATGTATCAAGCTGCTGTGCTAAATAAAAGTAAACTTAATCCTTATCTAACAAATCAGATTCTTAATGCTCCACCTGAACAACTCTTAATTAAAGTTTTTGATTTTGCCGTTGTTCACGCCGAAAAGAAAGATATGATTAAAACAAATAATGCAATTCAAGAGTTAATAGGATTTCTAAGATTTGATGATGAAAGCTATAAAGATCTTGCAATAAACTTGATAAAACTTTATCAGTTCTGCCAGGATCAGGCACGAAAAGGAAATTTTGAAATAGTTACAACAATATTATCCGAACTAAGAGATAGCTGGATAAAAGCAATTGAAAACAAATAGGTTTTGCAATGGCTTATGATCTTTTAACAACTTCGGGGATAAATTCATTAGTGTATAGCTACACAAGCAATGAATCTCAAAAACGTATTTTACCTCTTGAAACACGTAAAACAAAGTACACAAGTATCTCCAATATTTACTCGGGCTTATTAACAAAAGTTGATGCACTCCAAGAGTAAAATGTCTATATTAAAAGCAACTGGAACTTCATCTGCGTTTGCAGTAAAAAAAAGCAACCTCAAGCAACACAACAGCCGTTACGGTAAGTGCAAGTACTGCTGCTCAAAAAGGAGCTTTTGCTCTTCGCGTAAATCAACTTGCAAAAATGATTTAGTTGTTTCCTTAGATAAAAACTCTGCAGATTTTTCCTCAATCACAACACCAGGGACTTATACTTTTGCAATAAAAGGTGGTGATGGTGAAGGTGGGCAGTTCACAAGCAATGTTTCAGTCTCGCTTGAAGCAAGTGATTTTACTGATGGAAATATATCCTTTGAAGATCTTTCTAGCATTGTTACCAAAGCTATAAATAATGATAAAGCAGTTGTTACATCCAATTCTGTTTCCAGCAGTACTTTATCTGCAGGATCGTTTACTTTAATATGAATGGAACTGAAACAACAATAGATTATTCCGCCGGGACTTATGATGAGATAATTGACAGCATTATAACACAGTTAGATAATGTTTCCGGATTAGCTGCAGAAAAAGTTGTTGATGGTTCAAATGTTCAATTAAAATTAACTGTAACTGATTCAACAAAATATGTTTCTATTAATGGTGATACAGGCACACTGCTTTCTGAACTTGGAATTGCTGTTGATAAAGAAAAGGCGCTTCCGGAATTGTTTCGGCAACTTCTTTTTCTCCCTCAAACGGTTTAGCACAAATTTCATTAACTGCAAAAAACTCCGGAGCCGGTTTTAAGATTGAAGATCTTTCAGATTTATCTGGTGGCATCCTTGGTGAATTTGGTTTAAATCTTGGAAGCAATAGAACCGCATTCGTACAAAATGAAAACGGATTGGATACAGCCGGATATGTTCACAATTTATCTTTACTAAATTCTAAAATAACTTTTAACGGTTTAAACATTGAACGAAACTCAAATAGTATTACTGATGTTGTTGCAGGAGTAACTTTAAATTTAAAATCTGTAATGGCTATCGATGAAAATGAAGTAACCGTTGATATTGCAAATGATGTAAGTTCTGTAAAAACAAAAATTGATGAGTTTATAACTTCTTTTAATGATGTTTACAATTATATAAAAACAAACACTACTTCAAGCGACGGAATTAGAGGAGCGCTTTTGGGTGATGCCTCGGGCAGCTCATTGCTAAGTTTGCTAAGTTCAACCGCATATTCACCTATCGGCGGATTGGGTTCTGGAACAATTAATTCACTTACAGAAATGGGTATTACATTTAACAGCACCACTGGTCTTTCGATTACTGATTCAGATCAATTGAACAATGCATTAGAAAATAATATGGAAGAAGTTGAACAAACTTTTGTTTCAGATTCAGGAATAGCTGCAAATCTTTATAATAAATTATCACCCTACACAGGTTACAAAGGGTATCTTACAAATAGAAAAAACACAATTGATACTAACGTGGAAACCCTTGGTGATTCGATAACTAAAATCAGAACAAAGATTGATAAAGATGCCGAAGTGCTTAGAAATAGATATATCCAATTGCAAATTCAACTTAGCTCGCTATTGTCCTCAACAGGTTCATTTGGATCTGATCTTTTTTCCAAAAAAGATGGGAGCAGTAATTAATCAATACAATCAAATAGAGAAAGTTGAAAAACTTTTAGGCGAAGTTTTGAGGATCTTAGCGCTTTAACTGAAGAAAATTTTGATGAAAAATTTGCATCAGCGAAACAAAAAATGAAAGCTGCAACTGAAATAAAGTTGCAAAACGGTTCAAAAATCAATAATTTCAGGCCATCAAAAAAATTGTACAAATGGCTAAACATATTTCTGATAAGTACGATAATGTAACTAAAGAATGGGCTAATAAGCTCAAAGTGGTTCAGAAAGAAATAGAACTTAATCAGAACCAGAAAAAAAATAACGATCTACAATAGGTAAGGTTATGGAAATCAGAAAAGTATTATCATCTATTTATCAAAGTGATGACAAGTTTAAAAAACCATCGGGTAAAAACCTGATGTAACTAAAAAGACAAAATTGAAATTTCTAAACAAGCAATAGCAATGCAAAGTACAAGTGAAACAAAAAACTTAGCGGAAATCCAGAAGAAGATAGACAGCGGTTTTTATAACTCTGATGAAGTGCTTAGCAAAGTTGCAGACTCTATTTTGAAGGAGATCGGTAAGTAAGGGCTACTACCGATCTGCTATTTTCCTCTCGTAATACTTCTTTTATTAGATATAATATTTTATATTACTAACAAATAATTTTCGTTTATCAGTTTCATTTTGCGGATGAGATGAGTAATACAGACATACTCAATAATAAACTTCAATTGCTTGGTAAACTTTCAGCAAGTCTTGTTCACGAAATTAGAAATCCACTCTTTGCACTAAAACTTAATTTAGATTATCTCTCAACAATGCGTTCACAAATTTCTGATGACGCTGCAGAAAGTATTCAATCATGTTCAGAAGCAACAGATAGAATGATGTTTCTTATTCAGAATTTTTCTGACTTTTCTAAAAAACATAATCTTGAAACAGAATTATGTTCTATTAATGATGTAACCCAAATAGCTGTAAATATTATGCAAAGTAATGCTTGCAGAATTAATATGTATATTGAAACTGAACTGGAGCCCAATCTGCCATTTATTTATTTTCAAAAGATAAATTATTACAGGTGTTTTAAATCTTATTACTAATGCTATTGAAGCTGAAAACTCCAGAAATACTATTTTTGTAAGATCTTATATGGATGATAGTAATGGTGAAAAGTAGTCTATTGGGAAGTGGAGGATAATGGTATCGGCATTAAAGACGATCATAAAGAAAAAATATTTGAAGATTTTTATACAAGTAAAAACAGGGAACAGGACTTGGTCTTAGTGTTTGTAAAAACTTTTAAATGAGTTTGATGCAGAAATTGATTTTAAGAGTACTTACGAACAGGGATCAAAGTTCTTTATAAAATTTAACTTAAAAGATAAAATAATATGAGCAACAGAATACTAATTATTGATGATGATGAGCTCGTTTGCAGAACACTGCACCGGGTTTTAGTAAAGTTTGAATACCAGGTTGAATACTGCCTTGATGGAGAAGCTGCTGTTGAGAAGGTTAAGGATTTTGAACCGGATTTAATTTTATTGGATATTTATCTTACAACTGTAAACGGTTTAGATCTACTTAAAGATTTTCAAAAACAGTTTTTTTAATATCCCTGTTATTATGATTACTGGTTACAGTGATGTAAGTATTGCTGTAAAAGCGATGAAAATTGGTGCGTATGATTTTCTACTTAAACCTGTTGATATAGATCAGCTTAAAATGATTGTGGAAAAGGCTTTCTCGAACATTAATCTTAAATCTGAGGTAGATAAACTTCAGGCAATGGTTAAAGATGATATCCTTACAAAAGATTTTTTTGGCAAGAGCAGTAAAATCAAAAAAATACTTTCCGCTGTTGAAAAATTAGCAAAGAGTGTGGATACCACAATTCTTATTGATGGTGAAAGCGGAACCGGTAAAGAAATGATTGCAAAATTCATACATCAAAATAGTCCGCGTGCCAATGGACCCTTTATACAAATTAACGTGTCGGCCATTCCTAGAGAGCTTGCAGAGAGTGAATTATTTGGACATGAAAAAAGGCGCATTTACTGGCGCACAGCAAAAGACAAAACTTGGAAAATTTGAGCTTGCATCCGGCGGAACAATTTTATTGGATGAGATTGGTGAACTTTCACAGGATTTACAGGTAAAATTACTTCGTGTCTTACAGGAAAAGAAATTTTATCGCGTTGGCGGTGAAAGAGAAGTAAACGTTGATGTTAGAGTTCTTGCCGCAACTAACAAAAATCTTGAAGATGAAGTTAAAAAAGGAAATTTTAGAGAAGATCTTTTCTATAGATTGAATGTTGGCAACATAAATATCCCACCATTGCGGGAGCGAAAAGAAGATATTCCGGTTCTTGCTTATGCTTTTCTAAATGAGTTTTCGCAAAAGTTTGATAAAAAATAAAACGCATCGAGCCAACTGCTTTAGAAATTTTACAGGATTATTATTGGAAAGGAAACATCCGAGAGCTGAGAAATGTAATGGAGCGTGTTACTCTTCTTTTTGGAGGATGATGAACTCAAAGACAGACATTTCCAATTTTTGGTTCCACAAGGACAAATGGGTGTTAAATCCGGTAAAGATGAATTCGTTTTAAAGTTCCATCTAAAGGAATTAAAATCGAACACGTACTTAGAAAATTAATTGAAGACACATTACATATTACAAACGGCAACCAGGTAAAAGCTGCAGAAGTTCTTGGTCTTTCGAGATCGAAACTCCGCTACAGAATGGAACAACTTGGAATTGAAGTTACGAGAAAAGTAACGCCATCTGGTTGATTACCTAACTTTTACTACTTTAGATGGCATCTTTCCATAGGTGTCATCTATCTCTAGTTAACCCAATACAAATTAAACACTGCACAGTTTTAGCCAAAAGCCTAATAATAGCGACTTGCTATATTCTATATAATAGTTTCTAATATCTCTTATAGTTGTAATCAGCTTAAAATCCCGCATTCTTACTTAATAAATCCTTAAAACTTTCGATAATCTAATTGGAACACATTTTGGGTTGGATAAATACGTTTAATTAGAAAAATAAGAGGATAAAAAATGGCAAGTAATGGAGAAACAAAACGAGATCAGGAAGAATTACTACAGCTTGTAAGTTTTAAGATTGGGGACGAAGAATTTGGTGTGGATATTCTAAGTGTACAGGAAATAAATAGAATGTCTCAAATTACCAAAGGTGCCAAACACTCCGGATTTTATAGAAGGTGTTATAAATCTTAGAGGTAGAATTATTCCTGTTATAGATCTTCGAGTAAAACTTGGGATGACAAGAAAAGATCACGGAAAAAAACACACGTATAGTTGTAGTAGAACTTAAAGGACAAACAATAGGATTTATAGTTGATGAAGTAAGTGAGGTTTTACGCATACCTAAAAACATTACAGAAGCACCACCGGAAATGGTTGGCGGAATGAATACCGATTACATCACGTCAATCGGAAAATTGGAAGACAGACTTTTAATACTGCTTGATTTAGAGAAAATACTTTCTACATCAGAATTCAATGTGCTGGAAACTGCAGCTTAATGAAAAATACATACGTACTTTTGAAAGAAGCGAATGTCTAAAAAACTTTTAAGTTTTAATCAATTTGGAGTTAGATTAATTATATTATTCCTTCTAACTCCAATGTACCCTGATTTGTTTGCACAATTAGTAGGCGTATCGGCAAATAAACTTACACTACTTAGTGCCTCTATACTACCTGAAGGAACATTTGAGTTTGAGCCGGCCTTTTCTGTTATGAATTCTAACCATGTTTTTAATGAAAGTTGGAAAACAGCTACTCAAGATGGATATAATACATCCTCGTCTTTGGATTTTCGTATGACTTCCGGTTTAACCGATAAATTAGAAATTGGAACTTCAATTTCATCAAGTATCGAGGAAATTAATTTTGGAGCTAAATACTTAATAATTGCTGGTGATGATATTAGTCTTGCTTTAAGCGGAGGAACTTCTTTGCCGGCAGGAAATAAATTTATAGCAGACTCATCTATTCAAAATGAAAATTTTTATACAGCCTCTTTTGGTCCGGTGCTATCATATAATATAGATGAAAACAATTCATTTGATATTGCTTTTGTTTATACCACTGCTCTCGGTAAAAGTAATTTTACTGATCAAATTTATGCAGGGTTAGGATGGGGATACTCAGTAATAGAAAACCTTCAACTTGTTTTTGAGGTAGCCGGTTATGCTTGTATAGATAATGAAATTTGTTCTAGTAAACTTTCCCTTTATCCGGGCGTTACTTATGATATAACTCAGAATTTTTCGTTTGCCTTCGGATTTCAGCACGATCTAATCGGAAAAAATGAAGAAGATGGTTTCGGTTACTTTGGGGCTTTTACAATCACATTTGACTAAATAATTATTAATATAAAGGAAAAATACTTTCATGCAATTCTTAAAAAATCTCTCAGTCCGGGGCAAAATGTTATTAAGTTTTGTTTCAATTACTTTTATTACTGCTTTGTTTGCGGGTTTCGTAATTCTTAAAATGAACGAGTTTGGTTCCGATTTAATTACTATGCAAACCCTTCAGAAAAATCAAATCTAGCTAAAGATTTGCAGACAGAAGTATTAAATATCTGGCAGTATCTAACAGACGCTAGTCTTGTAAAAGATGATGCATCGATATCTGAGGCAAACGATCATTTCAAAAAGCCAAGGATAACTTATCAGAATTAAAAGAACTACAAAAAGGAAAACCCTGAAATAGTATCAAAATTAAGCTCCATATCTGATGAAATGGAAGTATTGTTTAACAAGGGGCGTAGTATGTTTGATGGTTATAAGATTAGTTCTGATGAAGGCGATTCGAAAATGGGTGAATTTGATAATGCTTGTTCAGTTTTAATAAAGGACATTGATGAATTATTAAAAATAACCGAAGAGAAAACCACGACTTCAAATACGGAGATGGCAGATATGGTTTCCTCTAGCGTCAGTACTACTATAGTTTTTGTACTTTTGGATTAATTATATCCGTAGCCATATCACTTTTTATTTCACAATGGCTTAGTAAATCATTAACTAAAATAACTTCTGCTGCAGATAAATTTGCTGCCGGCGATGTTAATGTGGAAGTAATTTTAGATGCCAATGATGAATTGGGGTCTTTAGCAAAATCATTTAACAAAATGATTGAGAAAATATCCGAGCAAATTCAATACTTAGATAATCTGCCGACTCCGGTTATGATAATCAACAAAGATTTCAGCATTAAGTACATGAATAAATCAGGTGCAAGTGTATTAGGTAAAGATCAACAGCAACTTATTGGTCAAAAATGTTACGATAATTTTAAACAAAAGATTGCGGGACTGATAAATGTTCCTGCGCCCAGGCAATGAGTAAAGGTATAAGCAAAACTGAAGAAACAATTGCAAACCCTAATGGTAAAACTTTCCCAATTATGTATACCGGTGCGCCAATTAAAGATAAAGCAGGAAATATTATTGGCGCACTAGAGTTTGTTACCGATACAACTGAAATTAAAAATGCTCAAAATTATTTATCAAATAAAGTTGATGAAATGCTGAATGAAATGAATAAATTTGCAACAGGAGACTTAACAGTAGAACTTCATAGTGAAAAAAACGATCAAATTGGAAAACTTTTCACAGGATTCAATCAAGTTGTAAGCAACATAAGAAATATTATCTATAAAGTAACGGAAGCCGTACAAGCCACAGCAAGTGCAGCAAATGAAATCTCATCTTCAACTGAACAGATGGCAGCAGGTGCACAGGAACAAAGCTCACAAGCAACAGAAGTAGCCGGTGCAGTAGAACAGATGACAAAGACGATCTATGAAACCACAAAGAATACCGGTCAGGCAACAGAAGCAAGTAAGAATGCAGGTAAATCAGCAAAAGAAGGCGGACGCGTAGTTGAAGAAACAATCCACGGAATGAATAGAATAGCTGAAGTAGTAAGAAAATCGGCAGAAACAGTTCAAGAACTTGGCAAGAGCAGCGATCAGATTGGTGAAATTGTTCAGGTTATTGATGACATCGCAGATCAGACAAATCTGTTAGCCTTAAATGCGGCAATAGAAGCAGCAAGAGCAGGTGAACAGGGCAGAGGATTTGCAGTAGTAGCAGATGAAGTAAGAAAACTAGCAGAACGCACAACCAAAGCGACCAAAGAAATTGCAACAATGATAAAGCAGATCCAGAAGGATACTAGCGGAGCAGTAGAATCAATGCAGCAGGGAACCGAAGAAGTAGAAGCAGGAAAAGCATTGGCAGAAAAAGCTGGAAAATCACTGCAAGAGATTAATCACGGAGCAGAGAAGGTAGTAGATATCGTAACCCAGGTAGCAGCAGCAAGTGAAGAACAATCCAGTGCATCAGAGCAAATAAGCAAGAACATAGAATCGATAAGCAGTGTAACGCAGGAAAGTGCAAGCGGAATACAGCAAATAGCACACGCATCTGAGGATTTAAACAGACTTACATTAAACTTGCAAGAATTAATTGCACAGTTTAAGCTGGATGGCAAAGAAGAAAAATATGCAGTGCGCACAAACGGCAAATTGATACACGTTTAGTAATTAGATAAAGGCAGCCAGGGGAGGCTGCCTTTCATTGAGAACGATTTTTTGAACCCAAAAAAAATTTAACCTTCATAATTGTCCCCAAAATCCAGACTGCACAATTTTAACCAAACGCTTAATATTGATATACTTGTCTCAACGCAAATAGTTTTTGGTTTCACCATTTTCTATCATTTTAAGCAATAGATGACTTTTCTACTTAATAAAATTAAAAAACCTTCGATAATTTAGTTGGAACACATTTTGGGTTGGATAAATACGTTTAATTAGAAAAATAAGAGGATAGAATTGGCAAGTAGTGAAGAAACAAAACGAGACCAGGAAGAATTACTACAGCTTGTAAGTTTTAAGATTGGGGACGAAGAATTTGGTGTGGATATTCTAAGTGTACAGGAAATAAATAGAATGTCTCAAATTACCAAGGTGCCAAACACTCCGGATTTTATAGAAGGTGTTATAAATCTTAGAGGTAGAATTATTCCTGTTATAGATCTTCGAGTAAAACTTGGGATGACAAGAAAAGATCACGGAAAAAACACGTATAGTTGTAGTAGAACTTAAAGGACAAACAATAGGATTTATAGTTGATGAAGTAAGTGAGGTTTTACGCATACCTAAAAACATTACAGAAGCACCACCGGAAATGGTTGGCGGAATGAATACCGATTACATCACGTCAATCGGCAAACTTGAAGATAGATTATTAATACTACTTGATTTAGAAAAAATACTTTCTACATCTGAGTTTAATGTTTTAGAAACAGCGGCTTAAAGAAAAAAATATGAGCAGTAATATTTATTGTTCTGGCAATCTGAATAAAAAAATAATGAGTTCTTAAAATCAATTATTAATTATGGGAAATTAATATGAAATTTATTTCAACAAAAAAATCTATTTCGAAGAGGATATCAACTGCAGTTGCTATCGGGATAACTAGCCTATTAAGTATTGGATTATTTGTTTTTCTAATCGTTTCAGAAAAATCAAAAATGGCTTCAGCAAATGATAGTATTCACGAGTTGAATAAATCTATGAGGGAAGCAATTTATTTTTCAATGTCTCAGGGTGTAACTGATGTTAAACCTTTTATAGATAGAATGAAATCAATAAAGAACATTAAAGAGTTAAGGATTATACCAACAGAGTTGATTGATTCTGATAAAGCAAAGAAGCTGGATGAACAAGAAAAAGCGGTTTCAAAATCCAATGAAGAAATTAATGGCGAAGAAGATTTTCAAAATTCCCCTGTCTTTCGATCGATAAGTCCAATAACTGCTGATGCTTCTTGTATAGATTGCCATGATGGAAAAGAAGGGGATGTATTTGCTGTAATGAGTATTAGATATTCGTTGGATCAAACACGTTCTGCGATTGTTGGAGAAAGAATTTATGGAGCTTTAATAATAATATTTTTAGTAGTCTTTGTTTCGGGGTTAATTGTTTATTTAATTAAGAAAAATATTCTTAATGATCTGTTTAAGTTTATTGATTCGATAAGAGATTTATCAAATGGAAATTTAAATACAGAAATTTCGTGTTTCCGCAAAGATGAATTTGGTGAAATGGCATTCTCTCTTCAGTCTTTGAAGAAAAATCTTTCTTCACAAGCAAATACGGTAAATGAATTTGCAAAAGGAAATATTGAAACGAATGTAACAATTCTATCAGATGAAGATGTACTTGGTAAATCTATTCAACAAATAAAAGATTCACTTACACTACTATCGGAAGATTCTAAAAAACTTTCAGTTGCAGCAGAAGAAGGTAATCTTTCTGATAGAACTGATAAATCAAAACATCCTGGAATCTTTGGGAAAATAATACAGGGATTTAGTTCCACTTTTGATTATCTAACAGAACCTATAAGAGAAGGTTCTCAAGTTCTGGCAAATTATGCCAAAGGAGATTTTACAACCAGAGTTGTTAGTGATTACAAAGGTGAACATCAACTACTTAAAAATGATATAAATAAAGTTGGTCAATCACTTTCAAATTTAATCGGCCAAATAACGGAAGCCGTACAAGCCACAGCCAGTGCAGCAAATCAGATAAGTTCAAGTACTGAAGAAATGGCGGCAGGTGCACAGGAACAAAGCTCACAAGCAATGGAAGTAGCCGGTGCAGTAGAACAGATGACAAAGACGATCTATGAAACCACAAAGAATACCGGTCAGGCAACAGAAGCAAGTAAGAATGCAGGTAAATCAGCAAAAGAAGGCGGACGCGTAGTTGAAGAAACAATCCACGGAATGAATAGAATAGCTGAAGTAGTAAGAAAATCGGCAGAAACAGTTCAAGAACTTGGCAAGAGCAGCGATCAGATTGGTGAAATTGTTCAGGTTATTGATGACATCGCAGATCAGACAAATCTGTTAGCCTTAAATGCGGCAATAGAAGCAGCAAGAGCAGGTGAACAGGGCAGAGGATTTGCAGTAGTAGCAGATGAAGTAAGAAAACTAGCAGAACGCACAACCAAAGCGACCAAAGAAATTGCAACAATGATAAAGCAGATCCAGAAGGATACTAGCGGAGCAGTAGAATCAATGCAGCAGGGAACCGAAGAAGTAGAAGCAGGAAAAGCATTGGCAGAAAAAGCTGGAAAATCGTTACAAGAGATTATTCACGGAGCAGAGCAGGTAGTAGATATCGTAACCCAGGTAGCAGCAGCAAGTGAAGAACAATCCAGTGCATCAGAGCAAATAAGCAAGAACATAGAATCGATAAGCAGTGTAACGCAGGAAAGTGCAAGCGGAATACAGCAAATAGCACACGCATCTGAGGATTTAAACAGATTAACATTGAATCTGCAAGAGTTAATTGCACAATTTAAGGTAGATCAAAGTGGAAGCAAATATTCAGTAAGACAAAATGGTAAACTGATACACACGGAAGCTTAATTAATAAAGTAATCGGATTCAGTTAAATTTGGGTACAATTAAATATGACTTTGGTTCAGCAAATAATCAAAATACTTCATATGTGTTCTTGCATTGAATAGTTACTTGATTTATCTTTGATAAAGTATAAAGACCCGGCAATTCAATTTGAATCTAAAAATATATGCCGGTCTGTGTGCTAGTATTGTTAGATATTTAACTAGTTGATTCCATTAATATTCTTTTGATCTGAAGATATTTTTAACATGAATCTTGTAAGTCTAAGAAATCTAACTATTTCAATTCTTCTTGGATTGCTCGGATTTTTTCTCGTATATAACGAGGTTTTTTTTGTTTTACCCGGAACAAATCTACTAACTGATTTACGTGAAATTTTTGTAACTATTTCGGCTGCGCTTTTTGGTCCCGTAGGTGGAGCATTAACTGGAATTATCACTTGCCTTTATGACCCTAACTCGGAAATTCTAGTATATATTATAGTTCAACACATCGTATCTGCTGTGCTTCTATCCATTTACTATAAAAAATTTGTTTATGAAAAACTTAAAATGCCTTACCTGATTGCTGGCTGGGTGTTTGGGATATTTCTTTATTACTATGTTTTTTACCTCCCGGTTTTTATTACCACATTTTTCGTTAATCCTGAGTTTTTTAACAATCTGGTTCCAGACCAGCACGGAACTTTTGGGTTAAAAGATACTATTGAATTGTTTAAAGGTTGGTTTCCGGAATTTGTATTCACTTCGATATTTACATCACTAATACTTATAGCGCTGCCGGAAAATTTTAGAAAACCAAGATGGGGTAAGGCATTATCATTAAAGCCATTTAAGATAATAGGCTCAGCATCACTTGAAAAGCTCCACTTTAAAAACTCACTTGCAGTTAGATTGCTTATTTGGTTTTTGCTGCTTGCAATTTTCCCGATACTTCTGATTGGTATTTCGGTTAAAAGATTTTACAAATTCACTTTTGTTGAATGAAGCAAACACAAGAGAATCTATTATCAGTGAAATTAAACGTAATCTGCCGAATATCAAGCCCTATGAAGCTAATGAATTTATCAGCCGTGTTAACCAGAATGTAAAGGGTGAAATATTTATTATTGATAATAATGGCAGCTATATTTTTATTTCAGATACAACTAAAATCGGCACTTTAGCAGCAAAAGATTTTCCTAAGCGTATTATTGAAACAATATTGACTAGAAAAAACGGCAAGCTTATAGATTTTAACAGCGAAAGTAGTTTTGCGTATTTATCGATTGAGTATCAGAGTAAAAGATTGATTATAGTTTCCATTTCAGATCCTGCTAAAGTTACAAGTATGTTAGAAAACCTCACACAGGAACTTCATAAAAAACTTTTTATAGGATTAGCAATTATTTCTATCGGGTTAATTGGAATAATTCATTTGTTGATTAAAGCTCCATTAACAAATATAAGACGAACAATTGAAAGTATTTCAGCCGGCAAGTATGATATTAGAGTGGATACAAATATTCTTACAGATGAAATAAAAAATTTGGGTTTCGCTTTAAATACGATGGCAAATAAAATTATAGCGAGCGAAAAAAAGTTTAGAGAAATGGCAGAACTTTTGCCCCAGACATTATTTGAATGCGATCTAACAGGAAAGTTAACTTATGCAAACCAGAATGGGTATGCTCTGTTTGGTTATACGAGAGAAGATATTGAGAGGGGGATAAATGTTTTAGGGTTTATTCATCCGGATGATAGATTAAAAGCAGGCCTAAACATTAAGAAAATTTTTAATCGAGAAATAGTTAAGGGAAATGAATATAGGGGAATCAAAAAGGATGGCAGTTCCTTTTCCTCAATAATCTATACAACTTATTTTGAAGAGAATGGGAAAGTAAGCGGCTTAAGAGGAATTCTGGTTGATATATCAAATCTCAGGCTGGCGGAAGAGTCTGTTAAGGCGAGCGAGGAAAAATTCAGTTCTATTATCCAGGGTTTAAGAGATATGATTTTTATTGCGGATGTAAAGGGAAGAATGTCCTTCATAAGTCCATCTTCGTTAGAAATACTTGGATATAGTGAAAATGAATTGCTTGGTAAATCAGCGTTTGATTTTATTCATCCCGATGATGTTCCCAAGATGACAGGGGAGTTTAAGAAGGTTATTAAATTAATTAATACGGGCAAGCCAACTCTTTTCAGAACGCGGCAGAAATCAGGCAATTATATTTACCTAGAATCCATAGGCGTAAACTTGTTATCCAATAAGTTTGTTAAAGGCGTTGTAATTATTGCCAGGGATGTTACAGAAAGAATCAAATATGAAAATAAGCTTCAAGAAAGTGAAGCAAAGTTAAGAGAATCCCAAAGGGTTGCTAAACTGGGTCATTATGATTTTGATATTCAATCAGGTTTGTGGAATGCTTCTCAGGCGCTTGATGAATTATTTGGAATAGATGGGAACTATCCGCACGATTATCAAGGCTGGATCGGACTGGTTTTTCCTGATGATCGTACAAATATAATCCAATATTTTAGTGAGTATGTTATTAAGTCTAAGAATAGCTTTAAGAAAGAATATCGGATTGTAAGGCAATCTGATAAAAAGGTTTTATGGGTTTATGGTTTAGGAAATCTTGAGTTGGATTTAAACGATAATCCGGTTAAAATGTTTGGAACTATCCAGGATATTACTGATAGAAAAATTGCTCAAAACGTTTTATTTAATTCAGAACAAAGATTTAAATATATCTGGGAAAATGCTCTTGATGCGATGAGGATTACCGATGAAAGAGGAAAAGTCTTGTTTGTAAATAATGCTTATTGTAATCTGGTAAACAAAAAACGCGAAGAACTTGAAGGATATAATTTTACAGTTGTATTCCCGGAAGAGGATAGAGAAAATGCCAGAATTAAATATCTAGAAAATTTTAGATTAAAATCTTCTGCTGGCAGAAAAGAATATCGTTTAAAATTCTGGAACAACAAGGTTATATATTCTGACTCGGCTATGGTATACTTGAAGATTCCAGAGCAGCCGGTTTTACTTTTTACCGTGCAACACAATATAACCGACCGAAAAATAGCTGAAGATTATCTAAAAGAAAGCGAAGAAAAATTCAGACATGCTTTTGACTATTCTGCTGCTGGAATAACAATCCTGGGACGTGATGGCAAATTTCAGAAAGCAAATAATGCGTTTTTAAATATGGTCAAATATTCTGAGAATGAAATTAAAAAATTAACTTTTAAGGATATTACTCATCCAGATGATATTAGACAAAGTAATTTTATTAGGGATCAACTGCTTGATGATAAAATAAAGAATTTATCATTTGAAAAACGTTATATTACTAAAGAAAACAAAGTTATTTGGGGATACATTTCAATATCTTTAGTCAGAGATGCAAACAATAAGCCACAGTTCTTTATTTCTCAAGTAGTTGATGTAACAGAAAGAAAAATGGCTGAACTTGAAGTGAGGAAACTTTCGCGTGCAGTCGAACAAAGTCCAGCTATAATCTTAATTACTGATACAAAAGGCAGTATTGAATACGTTAATCCTAAGTTTACTGAAATTACCGGCTACACTTTTGATGAGGTTAGAGGTGTAAACCCCAAAATATTGAAATCAGGGCACACATCAGATGAACAATATAAAACTTTATGGAAGACAATCAATTCAGGCCGTGAATGGCGAGGAGAATTTTTAAATAAAAAGAAAAATGGTGAGGTTTACTGGGAGCACGCATTTATAAGCCCAATTATTAATGAGGAAGGTAAGATTTTAAATTATCTAGCAGTTAAAGAAGATATTACTGAACGTAAAAAATTACTATCTGATCTGATTGAGGCTAAACAAAAAGCAGAGGAGATGAATAAAATAAAATCGTACTTCTTTGCAAATATGAGCCATGAACTGCGCACTCCATTTGTAGGAATTTTAGGATATTCTGAATTACTTTCTGAATCACTTCAAAATCCTGAAGAAAAAGAAATGGCTCATCAAATTCTTAGATCATCCAAAAGATTAACTGATACCTTAAATAAAATTTTAAATGTTACAAGAATAGAGTTTGATAATCTTGAAATAAAAACTCAGAATTTTGATATCTGTAAACTGATAAGTGGTATCATTGTTCTATATTCAACTTCTGCCCAGCTAAAAAGTACAACCATTAATGCAATTTGTAGTGCTCAATCGATCATTGTAAATACCGATCCAAAAATATTGGAAGACGTTTTAAATAATCTTGTTAGCAATGCAATTAAGTTTACTGAAAATGGCTCAATTACTTTGAGTATTGATGTGTCGACTGAGTCTGATAGCAAGCATTTGATTATTAAAGTAAAAGATACTGGGATCGGTATACCTAAAGAAAAGCAGGATATTGTGTGGCACGAATTTCGTCAGGCAAGTGAAGGTTTTAGTCGCTCGTTTGAAGGCACAGGACTTGGTCTGACAATATCTAAAAAATATATTAAAACTCTTGGCGGCGAGATTTATCTTGAAAGTGAAGAGGGTATTGGCACTACCTTTACGATAACAATTCCTATTAACAAAGTTGAAAATGAAACTGAATTAATTTTAGAGAAATCTACGGAATCAAAATCTCAAATAAAAGTCCATCGTTCTAAGAACAAACCAAAGATCCTTTACGTTGAAGATGATTTAGTTTCACTTCAATATGTTAATATTGTGCTAAAATCAGAAGGCCAGATTGATACCGCGGTTAATGCAGCTTTAGCTATCGAATTTGCAGAAAAAAACATTTACGATATCCTGATGCTTGATATTAATTTAGGTAAAGGAATGGATGGTGTTGAACTTATGCAGAAAATCCGACAGCGATCAGAATATAAGAATAAACCTTTTATAGCAGTAACAGCATATGCCTCAGAAACGGATAAAAAAGAATTTTTAGCTAAAGGATTTACACATTATATCTCAAAACCATTTTCATCAAATGAACTGAAAAAACTTCTGAATGAAATAATTGTTTGAAAAAGATATCAATGCAAGAAATTTTTAGCACAATAAAAGATCATTCTTTCTCCATTACCTGCTGATCAGTATACCAGCAGAAGAATAATTCTGCTCGGGACTATATCATTTGCAATCTTTATTCTTGGTATTCTTTCTCTAATCAATAACTTATTATTTGGGTTTACACTTGAGAACTACCGGTTATACTCTTTCATTGTATCTATTTTGTTTTCAATATATCTGCCTAAAAATAGCATAATAACTTTCTCAATAAATGTTTTATTTTACAGTGCATTAGGCTTTTTGCTTTCAGTTATAATAACTGAAAATGGAATCCACGATAGAGCGCTTTTCGTTTATCCTATTTTGTTAGTTGCCGCTGCAAGCGAAGAACAATCAAGTGCTTCTGAGCAGATTGGAAAAAATATCGAATTAATTAATCAGGTAACTCAGGAAACGGCAGGCGGTATACAACAAATAGCGCACGCATCAGAGGACTTGAACAGGTTAACATTAAATCTGCAAGAGTTAATTGCACAATTTAAGTTGGAAGAAAAATATGCAGTACGTACAAACGGAAAATTGATTCACATTTAATAATTTAATAAAGGTAGCCAAGGGGAGGCTCCCTTTATAATAAAAATAAAAAAAATTGGGGGACAATTTTTACACACACTAAAAGGGTTTGCTAAGGCGGCCCTTTTTTAGGACAATTATTAAAAAAAAATCATTCCATCCACTATAAACAAATAACAATTATCTTCGATTATTTGTTAAGTAGCAAAAGTTAGCCATTAATGAGTTTTCCACAAGCCGTTAATACTCGTCTGGCGTAAATCGTTCTCTTAATTCAATGAAAGGTTATAAATGAAAAAGTATTTATTACTTTGGATTTTCATTTGTGCGACAGGTATATCTCAAAATTCAAATGAAAATAGTTCTGATGTAAAAATATCTGGTTTTGTAAAAAGCGATTTCTTTTTTGATTCCAGGCAAGTTGCAACATTTAGAGAAGGACACTTTCTACTCTATCCACTAAATGAATCTCTTGATGCGAATGCTGAAGATATAAATGCACATTCAAGTTTTAATGCATTATCAATTCAATCCAGAGTAACAGCTAAGTTTACAGGACCAGAAGTACTTGGCGCTAAATCAGGTGGAATGTTAGAAGGTGAATTTTTTGGAACATCAGATGCGGATGTAAACGGATTTAGATTGCGCCATGCTTTTGTAACATTAAACTGGGAAAAAACATCTTTATTACTTGGTCAAACCTGGCATCCAATGTTTGTTACTGAAGCTTTTCCGCAAGTAGTCTCATTCAACACAGGATCACCATTCCAACCTTTTTCTAGAAATCCGCAGATTAGATTAACTCAAAAGTTTGGTAATGTAAATTTAATTGCAGTACTACTCACTCAAAGAGATTTTACAAGCAATGGTCCGGCAGGATTTAGTTCGACTTATTTAAGAAACTCAGTTATTCCATCTGCACATCTTCAGCTTCAATATAAATCTGAGAATTTTTTAACAGGTGCAGGTGTAGATTATAAAACCTTAACTCCAAGAATTGTAACAGCTAAAAACATAAAAACCGATGAAACCGTTTCAAGCTATGCGGCAATCTTGTATGCAAAATTTGTACAAGATCAGTTTACTTTTATAGCAGAAGGAACTTACGGACAAAATTTAACAGATCTTTTAATGCTTGGTGGATATGCAGTTACCGCAGTTGATACTTCAACAGGAATTGAGAACTACACGCAATCCAAAGTAGTTGCCGCATGGGTAGATGTTTCGTACGGTAAAGAAACTCAATTTGGTTTGTTTGCAGGGTTTACAAAAAATCTTGGTTCAGAAGACCCGGTTACGGGAAGTGTTTATGCTAGAATATCAAACATTGATGCAATTTTAAGGGTATCACCGAGAGTGGTTATTAATTTTAGTAAAGTACGTTTTGCTTTTGAACTAGACGTAACACAAGCTGCTTATGGCCAAGTTGATAACAATCTAAAAGTTTCCAATACTAAATCACAGACAAATGTAAGGGGATTATTTGCAACTTATTATTTCTTTTAATTAGGATTAGATCATTATGAATATGAAAATAAAAAGATTTCGTGATTGGGGATTGTTTTATAAACTGATCGGTTTGTTAGGATTTACAATTACTACACTACTTCTATTCTTGTTTTTTTACATTCTTCCTTCATTTGAAAATAGTTTATTTAATGAGAAAAGAATCGCGACTAAACAAACTGTACAGGTTGCTGCCGGTTTAATTGCAAAGTATCAACAATTAGAATCATCTGGCAATCTATCAAAACAAGAAGCACAGCAGAAAGCATTAACTGAAATAAAAGAAATTAGATACAATAAAGACGATTACTTCTGGATTAATGATACACAACCAAAGATGATAATGCATCCTATAAAACCGGCATTGGATGGAAAAGATCTTTCTGATCTTAAAGATCCAAACGGCTTGCATTTATTTGTTGAGATGGTAAATGTATGTAAAAAAGATGGTTCCGGATATGTTGATTATATGTGGGAAAAACCTGGCCGTACTGAACCACAGCCTAAAGTTTCATACGTCCAAATAGATAAAAAATGGAATTGGATAATTGGAAGTGGTATTTATGTAGATGATGTGAATGATCAAATAGCAGGATTTAAAACTAAAATATTAATTGCACTCGCTATTCTTTTACCGATCATTTTATTGGTTGGTTACTTTTTTGCAAAAAATATTGTTAAACCTCTGCTTGTATTAAAAGATGCAGCAAACCGAGTTTCATTAGGTGAAGTTGATATTGATTTAACAACAAATTCAACGGATGAAATTGGTGAACTTAATCATTCCTTTTCAGTTATGATTGAAAATATTAAAGAATCTGCTTTAAATGCTGAAAAAATTTCTGAAGGAGATCTAAATATTAATATAATTCCTAAATCTGTTAAAGATGTGCTTTCATTAAGTTTAAAAAAGGTTGTATCAAACGTTAATAATCTAGTTACAGATGTAAATTCATTATCAGAAGCTGCAGTTAGTGGAAGATTGAGTGAACGTGCTGATGAAAATAAACATGGCGGTGAGTATAGAAAAGTTGTTGCGGGTTTCAATAACACATTAGATGCAATCAATAGTCCATTTAATGAAACAATTAAAGTTTTAAATATTTTAGCGCAAGGAGATATGACAGCAAGAATGGATGCTGATTGCAAGGGCGACTATCAAATAATAAAAGATAAAATTAATACAGTTGCAAACTCACTTAGTAATGCGTTAAGAAAAGTTTCTGAGGCTATCCAGGCAACGGCAAGTGCGGCAAATCAAATTTCTTCATCTACGGAAGAAATGGCAGCAGGGGCGCAGGAGCAATCTGCACAAGCTGGTGAAGTTGCAAGTGCGGTGGAAGAAATGACAAAGACAATTTTTGAAACTTCTAAAAATGCATCTATCGCAGCAGAGAGTTCAAAATTTGCTAACGATACTGCAAAAAAAGGAACATTAAAAGTTGAAGAAACAAAAAAGGGAATAAATGATATTGTTGTGTCAGCACAAAAAGCTGGTGACATTATTTCATCATTAGCACAAAAGACTGACCAAATAGGCGAGATAACACAGGTTATTAATGATATAGCAGATCAAACAAATTTGCTTGCATTAAATGCTGCTATCGAAGCAGCTCGTGCTGGTGAACAGGGAAGAGGTTTTGCCGTTGTAGCAGATGAAGTTCGTAAACTTGCGGAGCGCACTTCAAAAGCAACTAAAGAAATTGCTGATATGATAAAGATGATACAGGTTGAAGCAAAAGAAGCTGATAAATCTATGATGGAAGCAAAAAATTCTGTTGAGATCGGAATGAAAGTTACCGAAGAAGTTGGTATAGTGCTGAATGAAATAAGGGAGGTTAACAATAAGGTTGCTGATGTTGTAACCCAGGTAGCTGCAGCCAGCGAAGAACAATCAAGTGCTTCAGAGCAGATTAGTAAAAATATTGAATCAATAAATAGTGTAACTCAAGAAAGTGCTAGCGGCATACAGCAAATAGCACACGCTTCTGAGGACTTAAACAGACTTACATTAAACTTGCAAGAATTAATTGCACAGTTTAAGTTGGAAGGTAAAGAAGAAAAATATGCAGTGCGCACAAACGGAAAGTTAATCCACGTTTAGAAATTAGATAAAGATTGCCAAGGGGAGGCTGTCTTTATTCTAATAACATTAAAAAATTGGGGGACAATTTTAACACACACATAAAAGGGTTTGCCACGGCAGCCCTTTTTTTATAAATAGATATGGTCAGCATCAACCACAATTATAAAATTTAACTTTTTGATAAATACTTCTTTGCATAACACCAATATTAAGTGCTTGAAATTGCACAAAAATCAACTTTCGGCGTTAAGTGAAATCAAAACCATACGATAATAAACTTGGAACTAATTTTGCACAAAAAGTGAATTGATTAAATAACATGTGCTTTTTAACAATGTTTTAATTTTAGATTAAGTTAATAAAAGATGAATAAAATCCAGTATAAAATAGCTTTAATATTTTTGATATTGACCATCTTCATATTGGTTTCGCTGTATTTTATGAACTCCAATACAAACGAAAATACCAAAATGCTGTTAAGCTCGGCAAAACAGAGACAAACTAAATTACTTTCTACGATAGTTGAATCTTATACCAAAAACATGGGTGAGTGGTGTTTTGATTACACTTATTGGGATGAAATGGTAAAATTTGTAAAGTATCCTGATGAAATATGGGCCAGTAGAAATATCGTTGCTTCATCAATTAATTATGATGTATCATTTGTTTGGGTTCTTGATTCAGATTTTAATCAGAGATATGGATATCAGGCTATAAACAATAATAAATTATCTAGTTTATTCATTAGTAAATCAGACTTGAAAAACGTTGTTAAGAAAAATTGGTTTTCAAATCTTTTTATCAGCAAAGATGGTGAGATTTTTGAAATTCAAATCGCACCTGTTCAACCTTCTATGGATTTGAAACGAGAGACTGAACCAAAAGGCTGGTTCATAGCAGGCAAAATTTATAAAGATAAATTCCTCGAGGAAATCTCACATACAACAAACTCCAACATTAAAGTCGTTTTTACTGATTCAATCGAATCGTTTAAAGAAAAATTGATGAAATACGATGTTGGTGTTTACACACAATTGCCCATCAAAGATATAAATCAAAACACAATTGCTTATATAACATCTTTTCATATAGACAAAGCAACAGAAAAATACTTGATATCAGCACAAAGCTCCATTCCTGTCATAGCAATAATATCATTGTTGTTTTTTGGTTCTATTTTTACTCTACTGTTAATTTATATAGTAAAACCATTATCAGTGTTAAGTCAAAGCTTATCTTCTGAAGATGAAACAAAATTAATACCACTGTTAAGAAAACAGAATGAGTTTGGTGCTTTATCAAGAATGATGGAACGATTTTTTATCCAAAAAAAACATCTTGAAACTGAGATTGAAATAAGAACCGAAACAGAAGAAGAATTAAAAGAAATTCAGCTAAATTTAGAAAACCTGGTTGAGGCTCGTACCGCAGAATTGCTAAATGCAAATAATCTTATGCAAGTTGAACGCGATCAGGCAAAATTATACTTAGAAATGGCTGGTGCTGTAATTTGTTTAATTGATGAAAACGCAGATATTTTACTTATTAATAAAATGGGATACGATATTCTTGGTTACGAAGAGGGTACATTAATTGGTAAAAACTGGATGAGTTTTTGTTATGATGAAGCTAATGTAAACGCTTGTAATATAAGGTTTAGGGCTCTGATCCTTGGCACTGATGACAGTTGTGCAGATTATACTTTTAGTTTATTAACAAGCAATGGTGAAGAGCGCAAACTTTTAATAAATAGTATTGTTACAAAAAATCCATTAAACGGAAAAAGAGCAATACTATTTTCCGGTATTGATATAACTGCAATCAAAAAAACAGAAAACGACTTAATTGAAGCCATTGAAAGAGCAGAAAAAGCTAATAAGGCGCAGGCCGCTTTTTTTGCAAATATGAGTCACGAACTTAGAACTCCACTCTTTGGTGTTTTAGGTTATTCAGAAATGATGGAATCTGGTGACTATAATGAAGAGGTTAAGCACATGGCTTCAACGATAAACAAAAGCGGAAAAAGATTAATTGAAACACTAAATAAAGTATTAAGTCTTTCTAAATTAAAAGCAGATAAATACGAGATAAAAATATCAGAAGTTAATATTAACAGTTTAATTGCTGAAACAGTAAACTTGTTTCAAGTTGATGCCGCCGCAAAAGGTTTAAACCTATTTTTTACAGAATCTAAATCCGAAATAATTACCCAAACGGATAGCAGTGTAATTAGAGATATGATGAACAATCTTATACACAATGCAATTAAGTTTACGTTTTACGGTAGTGTACACGTTTCACTTCAATCAGACAATGAAACTTATACAATTAAAGTTAAAGACACAGGAATCGGTATTCCACAAGAAAGTGTAGATATTATTTTTGAAGAATTTAGGCAGGTCAGCGAAGGCTATTCAAGAAGTTTTGAAGGAACCGGACTTGGTTTAGCTATAACAAAAAATTATATAGATTTGCTGAACGGAAAAATAGAATTATCTAGTGCCGTTAATAATGGATCGGAATTTATTATTACATTACCGATCAAACAGAAGGAAAAGATTTATGCAAACTGATGCTGAACATTCTATTTTAAAAAGTGAACAAACCATCGAGAAGCTACGAATACTCCTAGTAGAAGATGATCCAATAACTAATGAAGTTATTCAGTTCTATCTTAAAAATGATTATTTAGTGGATATTGCTGTCACCGAACAGCAAGCATTAAGTTTTATAAAAAGTAAAAATTATTTTGCTGTTTTGCTTGATATAAATCTTGGAAGAGGCGGCAACGGTCTTAATGTTTTAAAAGAGATTCGTAAAATACCCGAACTTAAAGACTTACCCGTAATTGCAGAAACTGCTTTTGCTCTTAATGGTGATGCTGAAGAATTTTTAGGAGCAGGTTGTAATTATTATTTATCAAAACCGTTTATAAAGCCTGAATTAATAAACGTATTAAATAAAATTCATGCTGAGTTCGGAAAATAGTTCTTACTGTTGTTGATAATTATCTAATAAAACAATACAATTGTAAAGTCGTATCTCAATAATATTTTACTTTGGAAAAATGTAAAATGAATATTCTCTTACAGTTCTTTTCAACAGTCTTTCATTCATCTAAAAAATATCTTATTTGTGCTTGTAAAAAAAATGGCGGTATGGCATAATTTTAATTATTTCTTAAAGCAAAGTTACTTTTGAATAAGCTAAGTAAACTAAATATCTTTTTAATAGTTTTATTATCCAGTATAGTAATACTTCTGGTTGCTTTTTTTTACTATAAAACTGAAACTAAAGGGATTATAAAAGATAAACACGAATTTCTAAAAGCGGTTACAGATCTAAAACTAGAGCAACTTAGCGCTTGGAAAAAAGGACGAACTGCTGATGCAAAATTTTTTGCTACAATCGGTAAGTTTATTAAGTACACAGATTATCTTAAAACAAACAAGAATACTTCAGAAGCAAAAGAGTATTTTTCAAAAACATTAAGTCAATTTACAGCTGAGGGATATGATGAAAGTATTGTAATTACTGATACTTCGGGTAAAAAATTATTCTCGCTTGATAATGAATTAAAACAATTTGATGTCCAGCGATTGGCCGAAATTAAAAAGTGTTTATATAAGGACAGCGTTACTTACGGAAATTTTTATTTTAATAACGACAGTAAAGATGTCCGCTTAAATATAATATCTATTATCAAAGATAATAGCGGGATACCAATTGGTGCATTTATTCAAATAATTAATCCCAACAAATCACTTATCCCAATTGTTCAAAAATTTCCTTCTACAAGTAAAACAGCCGAAACACTTTTATTTAAAATTGAAAATGATTCAATTATTTATATTAATGAATTAAGGCACAAAAAAAATTCTGCTTTAAATTTAAAAATTTCTTTATCTCGGATAGATATTGTAGCGGTTAAAGGTGTTTCAGGTCAAAGTGGAATTATTGAAGGTAAAGATTATCGTGGTGTAGATGTGCTTGCAGAACTGCAACCAATTCCCGGGACTGAATGGTATATGGTTTCTAAAATTGATAAAGAAGAACTATACTCTGAATTATTTTATAGGGCTGGAGTCATTTCGATCATTGTTTTCATAAGTATTTTACTTATAGCATTAACGGCGCTTTTCATTTATAAACAAAAGCAAAGTCGCATTTACAAAAATCTTTTCTTAAAACAGAAAGAGCTTGCAGAAACTCAGGAAGAATATAGGACTGCTTTATACAGTATAGGGGATGGTGTTATTACCACTGATACGCTGGGTGCAATTAAACAAATGAATCTTGTTGCAGAGAGACTAACCGGATGGAGTGAAAAAGAAGCTAAAGGTTTATTGTTAAGCAGAGTATTTAATATTGTTAATGAAGAAACAGGGAAAAATGTTGAAAATCCTGTGGATAGAGTTTTAAAAGATGGAGTAGTGGTAGGTCTTGCAAACCATACTATACTTATTTCAAAGAATGGAAAGAAAATTCCGATTGCTGATAGCGGCTCACCAATTAGAAATGATGAGAATAAAATTATTGGGGTTGTTTTAGTTTTTAGAGATCAAACCAAAGAACGTGAAAAAGAGAAAGCTTTATTTGAGAGCAATGAAAAATTCTCAAAGATATTTCTTCATTCATCAGATTCAATTAGCCTTACACATTTATCAACCGGAAAGTTAACTGAAATTAACGGAGGTTTTGAAAAGATATTTGGATACAGTCGTTCTGAAGTGATTGGAAAAACCACATTTGAGTTAAAATTGTGGGCAGATTCGAGTGATAGAGTTAGGATGATTGAACTGCTTAAGCAAAACGGATACATTAAAAATTTTGAAGCTATAGGAAATCAAAAAAATGGAAAGCAGATAACTGCACTTTTATCCGGCGAGATATTGGAATTTTATGACGAACAGTACCTGCTGCTTTCAATAAAAGATATAAGTGAGCGTAAAAAATTTGAAGAATCTTTAAAATCAAACGAGGAGAAGTACAGGATGCTCCTCGATTTTGCTTCAGATGCTTTTTTCCATGGGGATAAGGATGGGAATTTTATTACAGTTAATAACAAAGCCGTTGAACTTACAGGTTATTCAAAAGAAGAATTGATTGGAATGAATATTAAAGATTTGTTCTCAAAAGAAAACCTTGAAACCATTCCATTGCGATATGATAAATTATTGGCTGGTGAAATTGTTAAGGCAGAGAGGGTGGTTATTAAAAAAGATGGCAAGTCAATTTTTATAGAGATGACCTCTAAACTAATGCCGGATGGAACTTATCAATCATTCATGAGAGATATTACAGAACAGAAAAAAGCCCAAATAGAATTTGCTGCTTCAGAAGAGAAATTTAGAAAGATGACATTAAACTCACCTATGGGAATGCACTTTTATGAACTGAATGATAATAATGATTTAATTTTGATTGATAGTAATCCAGCCGCCGATAAAATATTAGGAATTAATCACTCCTTATTCCTTGGTAAAAACATTGAGCAGGCATTCCC
Source organism: Ignavibacteriales bacterium (assembly GCA_016709765.1). Classification (NCBI taxonomy): domain Bacteria; kingdom Pseudomonadati; phylum Ignavibacteriota; class Ignavibacteria; order Ignavibacteriales; species Ignavibacteriales bacterium. Next base: position 360,050 of record JADJMD010000014.1, on the reverse strand, counting down.
TCCGCTTGCCAATACTGAGGTACCGCAAAGATATCGTGATGCAGCGTCCAAAGGCATATTATGGGCTACTGAACAGATCACTTACAATGATGACAAAATTGAAGGAGCATTTGAAGTAAAAGCTTATCAAACCAAGCCCAACTTTATGGTTGCTTTATTTTCAGATATTACACAACGTAAACGTGCTGAAGAGGAATTAAAAGCCTCAGAAGAAAAGTTTACTAAAGCTTTCTTGACAAGTCCTGATTCTATAAATATTAACAGACTTTCTGATGGAATGTATATCTCTGTTAATACGGGCTTTTTGAAATTGACGGGATACACAGAAAAAGAAGTTATCGGTAAATCATCTTTCGAAATAAATATTTGGGCAGATTCATCAGATAGAGAAAAACTTGTTGCAGGTTTAAAGGCAAATGGAATTGTTGAAAATCTTGAAGCCCGATTTAGATTAAAAAATGGCGAGGTCAGAAACGGACTAATGTCGGCCGCCATTTTAGAATTAAATGGTGAAAAACATATTCTAAGTATTACAAGGGATATCACGGAGAGAAAACTTATCCAAGAAAAAATTAGAAACTCTGAAGCAAATTTAAATGCCCTTATAAATAATAGAAAAGAGTCTATTTGGTCTATAGATAAGGACTATAATTATATTGTCTTTAACAACTTCTTCAGTGAAAGTTATTTTCGTACTTATAATATTAAACTTACAAAAGGTTTAAATGCCTTAGAGATTTTAACTCCGGAATTGAAATCTTTTTGGAAACCAAAATACGATACTGCTTTATCTGGTAAAAAATTAGATTTTGAATTTTCTATCGAAACGAATAATAAGTTTAACTACTTCCAAGTATTTCTTAACCCGATCTTTTCGGAAGGATTTATTACAGGTGTTTCAGCATTAAGTGTTGACGTAACCGGACTTAAAGAAGCTGAAGAAGCATCATTAAAAACTAAAACACATTATCAAAAACTAATAGAAAATGCGCCGGATGGCATAGTCCAAATTAGCGAAGATGGTGAGTTTAAATACGTTAGTCCATCCGCAAAAAGAATTTTTGGTTATTCTATAGAAAAACGAGTTGAGCAACTTCCGGCTGAACTCACACATCCGGATGATTTACCCATTGTCTTAGGTACTTTATCTGCCATCATAAAAAATCCAGCTTTAGTTCCAACAATTGAATACAGATTTAAAAATACTAAAGGTAATTGGCTTTGGATAGAAAGTACGTTCACAAATTTACTAAATGAACCAAGTGTTGATGCTATAGTTATAAACTTTCGCGATATAACTGAACGCAGAAAAATGGAGGAAGCGGTCCAGCATAGCGAAACAAAATTTTATTCATTATTTGAAAACAGTCCTAATGCAATTTTTATTACCGATCCTGAAACATTATTAATTATTGATTGTAATGCTAACGCTTGTAGTATGAACGGGTACACACGTGAAGAATTAATTGGTAAAAGCATTAATATTCTTCATCCACAAAATGTTTCTGTTCAGCTTGCAAATTCAGAATTATCTAAGGACCAAATTGAAATTTTAAGACTGCATAAGTCTGTAACTATTGAATCTGTTCATAAACGTAAAGACGGTACGGTTTTCCCGATTGAAAGCTCTATCTCATTAATTTCTTTAAGCGGCAAAGAAGTTACTATGGGTATAGACCGCGATATTACTGATAGAAAAAAACTCCTTACAGAAATAATCGGATCAGAACAAAAATTCCGTTCAATCTGGGAGAGTTCTGTTGATGCAATGAGATTGGTAGACGAAAATGGTGTGATAATAAATGTGAATGATTCTTATTGCAATTTATTTGGTTTAAAAAAAGAAAATTTGATTGGTAGTATTTTTAACATTTCCTATATAATAACTGAATCAGAAAATTGGATAAGCGGGTTTAAAGAACGGTTTAAAAATAGAACGATTCTTAAAAAGTTTGAAACAGAAATTCAATTAAAAAGTGGAAAAGTAATCTGGGTAGAATTAACAAACTCATTTATCGAGTTTGAAGATAAAGCTGTTATGTTACTTAGTATCATTCGTGATATTACAAAAAGAAAAGTTTTAATTACTGAATTAACTGATGCCAAAGAAAAAGCTGAAGAAATGAACAGGCTAAAAGCATTTTTCTTTGCTAATATGAGCCACGAACTACGTACACCTTTTGTTGGAATTATGGGCTTTTCAGAAATACTTGCAGGATCACTTCAAAATGACGAAGAAAGAGAAATGGCAGAGCAAATTCTTAAATCTTCTAAAAGATTAACCGATACGTTAAACAAAATATTAAATGTTACAAGATTAGAGTTTGATAAAATTGATTTAATTTATAAAGAGTTTAATGTTACCCAATTACTTAAAAGCACTGGGTTACTGTACTCTAGTTCTGCAAAACTTAAAAACACTATTATAACCATCGTAACTGAAGATCAAAATCTTATTGTTAAATCCGATCAAAGACTCTTGGAAGAAATTTTGAATAATCTTGTGAGTAATGCTGTTAAGTTTACAGAGAATGGAACAATTAAACTTATTGCAAACACAGATTTAATCGACAATCAGAAAAATCTAATAATTAAAGTTGAGGATACAGGAATCGGAATTCCAAAAGATAAGCAAAGTGTTGTGTGGTATGAGTTCCGCCAGGCAAGTGAAGGGTTGAATCGCTCATTTGAAGGATCAGGACTTGGTCTAACTATCACAAAAAAATATGTTGAAATGCTTGGTGGAAAGATATCGCTTGAAAGTGATGAAAATGTTGGTTCTTCTTTCACTATCAAACTTCCAATGAATGAAGTTGATCTAAAAATAAATGAGCATATTATTATAAGTTCTGATACAATAAAACCAAGCTCTAAGAAACCCCAAAACAAAAAATCCAAAATACTTTATGTTGAAGATGATACTATTGCATTGAATTATATCTCTATTGTATTAAAATCATTGTACGATGTTAAAACTGCATTTAGTGCCAAAGCTGCTTTAGAACAAATTAACTCAACAGAATATGATATTCTGATGCTGGATATAAATCTTGGCAAAGGAATGGATGGAGTTGAACTAATGCAAAAAATAAGACAAATAGATATTTATAAAACAACTCCAATTGTTGCTGTCACGGCCTATGCCGCTCAATCGGATAAAGAGGAGTTTTTAGCCAAAGGATTTACACATTACATTTCAAAACCATTTACTTCCAAAGAACTGAAAGACCTGCTTAATAAAGTTTTAGGTTAAAAACTTTAATTCTTAGTTCCCACATGATATTGAAAAATATTTATAGTATTAGGTTGCGAATATTAGAAACACTTTAATTTTTCTGACTTCAATCTTTTAGTCAAATTAATAACTTAATATTATTAAAAATTATAACCCCCGATGGGGTTGTTTATTTGTTCTTATACTAGATAGAAAATACCTTAAAAATATAGTGAATTTCATCAGTAGTTCATTTTTGAATCAATTCATTCCATTCTATCAGTATTAATCTCAGATATATCCCACTTATTCCTTAACAAATACAAACAATTTTCGATAATAGTAGAGGAAATTAAAAGATTAACTGAAATAGGATTATCATGAAAATTAAAAAATATCTTGGCTATTTGTACACCTTATTATTGATTTTACTTTTAAGTAAAGTTAGTTTTTCACAAAGCACTCCATCAGATGAAGAACAATATCTTGCGTTTGCAACCACTATGCCCGAATTAGACGGCGGAATGGCGGAACTATCCAAAAAAATTAAATATCCGCCTATGGCCAAACAAACAAATATAGAAGGTAAAGTTTATGCAATGGCTTATGTTGATGAAAAAGGCAATGTAGATAAAGTAAAGATTATTAAAGGTCTTGGTGCGGGTTGCGATGAAGAAGTTGTTCGCGTTCTAAATGCGTCAAAATTCAAACCTGGTCAGCACGAAGGAAAGCAAGTAAAAGTAAAAACTACGGTTTCAGTACTTTTTAAGATAAAGTAAATAATTAAACGTCGGGTAAATTATGTTGAACCTAAAAAACTTTTCATTTAAAACTAAAATACAAATAGCATTTTTTGTAATTGCTGCTATTTCTACAGTAATGGTTGTAAATGATCTTTATCATTTTTTCCAATTTTCTAGAATAAATGAAACGCTTAATAAAAAAATTATCGTATCAAGAGAGCATTTAACAGATGTTCAAAGTGAATTTCAAAGCTTACAATTTTATCTGCTCAAATTTTCTATACCTGGTTTTGAGAATGAATTCGATAAAAACTTTGAAGCCGTTGATAAACACAAATCCAAAATTATTGAGGTTATGGCTTCAATTAAAGATTCATCTTTAGCAGATATTTTCCAGGAACATTCAGAAAAGTTTAATAAAATATTTAATGAATATTTTGGATCCGTTGTTGATGGAACTTTAAGTGCTGCAGCTATGAAAGATTTTGAGATGGCTTCTTATATCGCTACAACATCTGGGGAAGATTTAAGAAAAAAGTTTGAAAATGAGATGTCTGATATAATGTCAACCATTAATAATCGCAAAGCCGGGTTAGAATCTGAAGTAAGCTCGATTATGTCTAAAACCATCTTAATGATTGTAATTGGAATGATTATTGGGTCATTAGCATTCTTATTTACTTTCTTCAAACTAATACCTGCCCTTACCAAACCGATTGCAATGTTTAAAAAATTGCTGCAACAGTTTTCATTAGGAAATTTTGAAGAAAAAATGCATTGCAAAAATAATGATGAATTTGGACAGATGGCTGCAATGTTAAACAAACTTAGAGATTCTCAATTAGAAAAAATAGAAGCAGCAGAAAAAATAGCCTCCGGTGATCTTGAGCTGAAAATTAATACATTATCCGAAAATGATCATCTTTCGAAAAGCTTTGAAAAAATGATTGATAATCTTAACAAACTTGTATTAGAGATTAAATTTTTAACTACTGCATCCATAAAAGGCAACAGTGGTGCTCGCGGTAATACAAAAGTTTTTAGCGGCGGATATAAAACAATCATTGAAGGAATGAATGATACTCTTGATGCAGTTTATGAACCCATCGGAGAAGCGATTGAAACTTTAGAAAAAGTTGCAGCAGGTGATTTTACTGTTAAAATTACAAAAGAATATGCAGGTGATCATGAAAGAATTAAGAATTCAATTAATTATGTATCTAATTCACTTGGAAAAACTATAAACGAAGTTTCGAACGCAGTTTCAGCTGCTGCAAAAGCCGCTGTAGAAATTAGTTCCAGTACAGAAGAAATGGCAGCAGGTGCAAATGAACAAAGTGCGCAAGCTTCTGAAGTTGCAAGTGCAATTGAACAAATGACAAAAACAATTTTTGAAACCACTAAAAACACAACATCCGCCGCAGAAGCAAGTAAAAATGCTGGCAGCGTTGCTGTTGAAGGCGGTAAAGTGGTTAGAGAAACTATGGAAGGTATGATAAGGATTTCGGATGTTGTAAAGAAAAGTGCAGCTACTGTTCAGGACCTTGGCAAGAGCAGTAATGAAATTGGTGAAATTGTTCAGGTGATAGATGACATTGCAGACCAAACAAATCTACTTGCACTCAATGCGGCAATTGAAGCTGCTCGTGCTGGTGAACAGGGCAGAGGTTTTGCGGTTGTTGCTGATGAAGTAAGAAAACTTGCAGAAAGAACTTCAAAAGCAACACAAGAAATTGCTATTATGATAAAACATATCCAAAAAGACACTGAAGGCGCTGTCAAATCGATGCAGCAGGGAACAAAAGAGGTTGAAAACGGAAAACTTCTTGCAGAAAAAGCCGGCAATTCTTTAAGCGAAATTATAACTGGTGCAGAAAAAGTTGTTGATATTGTTACACAGGTTGCTGCGGCAAGTGAAGAACAATCAAGTGCATCTCAGCAGATTACTCTAAACATCGAACTTATTACAAATGTTACTCAGCAAAGTGCTACTGGAGTTAGACAAATTGCTCACGCTGCAGAAGATCTGAATCAGTTAACAGAGAATCTTCAAAAATTAATATCTCATTTTAAGGTTGATAAGTCTTCCTATCAAAATATTGAACATAAAAATACCTTTGAGGATGAATATGTTAATAGTGAAGAGATATTTCACTAAATGCGATTGTTCTGCACAGCCAATATCAGTTGGCTAATATTCAACAGTAATTTTGCAATTATCTGTATATAATGCAGAAAACGATAGAATTTGAACGGCATCATTATTGAAAAAATTGCAGAAGTTAATTTGATAATAACAAACTAATCGTAAAACAAAATGAATACAGAAAATAATTTCGAACAAAACGTTTTAGAAATGCTCAACTCTGAAGATCCTTCTTTAAAAACTGAGGCACTTTTTAATTTAACTTTTGAAGAAGTTGATAAGAATGTTGTTAAAGCAGTAATCAGGCTTATCCTGGAAGATGATAAGTCAGTAAAAAATGCTGCTTCAAATTTTCTTATTCAAAATAATAACCCATCTATACCATATGAAATATTTGATTTTATCAGTTCGTCAGAAATTTCTGTAAGAAATCTTGCTGGTGAAATTCTATTAAAAAAAGGTACGGATTCTATTGATGTTATTTGCAAACGCTTACCAGAAATTAAAGTAGATGACGACATTAAATTTTTAGTTGATATACTTGGATTGATTGGTGATAAATCCCCCGAAGATTTGATTATTCACATTCTTACTGTTAACCAGAATGAAAATGTAATAGTTGCTTGCATAGAAGCTTTAGGAAATATTTATAGCGAAAAAGGCGTAGAACATATTATTAATTTTTATGATAAAGCTGATGTTTTAAAGCCTGTTGTGATTGAATCAGTTGGAAAAATAAGAACTCTACAATCGTTAAAATTTATTACTGAAAAATTTGAAGCGGAAGATGACTTTTTAAAGTTTAATATGATTGAAAGCATGGGTGAAATTGGAGATGAAAGCACTTTTTATTTCCTACTTTCGCAAGTTGATCTGTTAAGCGGTGCATTAGTTTGGCCGCTTTTAGAAGCTATCTATAAGCTTAAAGTAAAATTCGATCTTGAAGTTCCATTTGATGAAAAAATCAAAAAATGTGTTTTGGATACAATAATTAATTCAGAACCAAATTATCAAATAATAGCCGCACACTTAGTTACCATTTTTGATGATCCTGAGATTCTATATGCTTGTCTGAACATTTATGGTTTGGATTTGGATTTAAATGAAGTGCTTTACGAAAAGTTTATGGAAAATAAAAAAATCATTCTTCCAAAACTTCATACCGTTATAGATAATGGGAATAAGTATTTATCGGCTGTTCTAGATTTGTTACAAAATATTCTCAACTCAGAACCTAATGAAATGCACAACCTATCCCAAATTGAAAAACAAAGATTAACAGAGTCACTTTCAAAGAGTCTTACAAACTCTGATGAAGTTGTTCGCATATCAGCAGCAGAACTTTTATTTATAATTGATTATCAAACTGCACTTTTATTTATTGATTCGATGATAAATGATGAAAATTTCTGGAATCGCATATGTCTGTTAGATTTGCTATCTGATCTGGATAATCCGATAATAAGTGAAGCACTTTATAAGTTGACTAATGATCCTGAAGAGATGGTTAGTGAAAAAGCTAAAGAAATGTCATTGAGAAAACAATACTTAACAAACTAGTAGAAAAAAATGCAAGAGTATACGCAAAGGGGATTTTCAACAGCTCAGCCAGCGATGTTACTTACTCCTACAAAAGTTAGTCTTTCAATAAAATCTTTTGAAACCTGGCGAAAGTATATTTACGAAAGTACAGGGATTTATTTCCAGGATAATAAAAAGTATTTACTCGAAAGCCGATTACAGAAGCGTATAACTCATTTAGGAATTGAATCGTTTGAAAAATATTTTGATTATGTAAAGTTTAACCCTTCCGGCACTGCTGAGGTTAAATATCTTTACGAAGCTATAACAATTAACGAAACGTTTTTCTTTCGTAACCAGCCGCAACTTGATGCTCTTGTTACTACTATTCTGCCCGAAATCATTACATCAAAAGAAAAATTAGGAAAAAATAAAATAAAGATTTGGAGTGCGGCATCTTCAAGTGGAGAAGAAGCATATTCTATCGCTATGATGATTAATGATCTAATCCGGCCTAAATATCCAAATATAGAATTTGAAATTGTTGGTACTGATATCAGTAACGCGGTTGTTGATACTGCAAGACGCGCATCGTATAAAGAATACTCAGTTAGAAACACGCCAGTTTATTATCTTAAGAAATATTTTAAAACAAACAACGCTTCATTTGATCTTGATCCTAAAATAAAAGATATGGCTTACTTTAAATTGCTTAATCTTTATGATGACTTAAGATGAGAACGATGATAAATTTTGATGTAATCTTTTGTGCAAATGTTCTTATCTATTTTGATCAAACTTCTAAAATAAAAGTAATAAACCATTTATATAATTCATTGTTAAAAGGTGGTTACTTGTTTATCGGGTATTCAGAAACATTGCATGGTTTATCAAAATCATTTAAGCTAACAAGTTTTCCTAAAACCATTGGATATAAAAAGGAGTAATTAGAAAATGAAGAAAGTTATTCTTGTTGCGGATGATTCACCGACAATAAGAAAATTTGTATCGATCTCTTTAAAAGTTAAAGGATATGAAATAATTCAAGTTGCTGATGGTATGCAGGCATTAGAGGTTTTACCATCCGAGCAGGTTGATCTTGTTATCACAGATTTGAATATGCCTAACATAGACGGATTTGAATTAATTAGAGCTATTCGTTCAAATGAGGACTATCAGGAAATACCCATTATCATACTTTCTTCTCTATCTGCAAATGAGGATATTGAAAAAGGGATACAATGTGGTGCAGATGCATATTTGTTAAAACCATTTGATTCAAAAAGAGTTTTATACGAAGTATCAAAATTTTTAAACTAGAAAGAAAACCATGGGCTTAAAATTTTTAATTGTAGATGATTCACAAACAATGCGTCGAATAGTCGCAAACTCTTTAAAAAATCTTGGATATGAAGATTTTGCAGAGGCTTGTGATGGCAAAGATGCACTTCTAAAACTTGCTGCCGATGATACCCTAAATTTTGTTATTACAGATTGGAACATGCCCGTTCTTTCTGGTCTTGAATTGATTAAAGCAATACGCTCTGATGAAAAAATGGGAAAGATTCCGGTTTTAATGGTAACCACCAGAGGTGTTAAAGATGATATTATTGAAGCGCTAAAAGCAAAAGTAAATAACTACGTTGTAAAACCATTTACACCAGCGATACTTAGAGAAAAAATTGATCAGATACTTGCAAGTAATGTAGGAGCAAACTAATGATTAAATCAGAAAATATGACGCAGCTTTTTTCAAAACTTAATGATTTAAAAAAAGTATTTATATATGGTGAAAAACTCATCCCAATCATTCAGAGTCTTGGCGAGTTTATGAAGGAAACAGTTCCTCTATTAGAAAACATAAACAAATCTATTGCTGATAGTACTTCCAAAATTCCAAAAGTAAAAAATCAAATTCAAAATGTTACAAGCGCCACAGAGATGGCTACAACAGAAATTTTAGATCTTGTTGATTCACTTAATAATGATTTAACTGACATAGAAAAAACTATGGTGGATATTTTAGCAAAAGAAACAGATAAAGAAGATTTTCTTTTAAGCTTGATTCCAATGCTAAACAGGCAAGATGCTGATTTATTCATAAAGGATTTTCTTAAGAAAAACAGCAGTTCTGAGAAACTCGGTAAGCTTTTACTTCAAGTTGGAAAAATGAAAAATGATTCGAACAGTATTGCTCTATCACTTCAAGTTCAAGATATAACATCACAGCAATTGGCAACAGTTAATCATTTGATAGAATCTGTGCAGGATAAACTTGGTTCATTGATTGAAGATTTTGATAATACAAAGATCAACGATCATGATTCTCTTAATATACCCGAAGGTGCATCATTTGATCCGAATGCGCGTTATTCAAAATCAGTTTTGCCGCAGCAAGAAGCTGATTCAATTTTTAACAAAGAGATGGAAACTGCATCTCAAGCAGAAATAGATAAATTGTTTAACTAATATGGCAAAAGCAAATCAAAACCCGATGCTCATCGATCCGGATATGAAGGAAATCGTTGAGAGTTTTATAATTGAAACAAAAGAGATTCTTGAAAAATTAGATGTTGATCTGGTTGAAATGGAAAAAAGACCGGATGATAATGAATTGCTAAACTGTGTATTCAGACATTTTCATACTATAAAAGGAACATCAAGTTTTCTTGGACTTGATAAGCTTACAGGTGTTACACACAAAGGCGAAGATATTCTTAACAAACTGCGTAAGCTTGAAGTAAGTTTAAACGCAACGATAATGGATGCATTACTTTTGGCTTATGATAAAATGAAATCTCTTCTGTACAGTATTGAAGAATTTCAGAATGAGGATATTGACGTTGATGATACGATTAAAGAATTAACTGATCTTATTAGTGTTCTTGAAAATGGCGGTGTTGCAGATGTAAAGAAAAAATCAGCAAAAAAGTCAAGAAAAAAATCAGCAAAAACTGAATTAAAAAATGGAATTAACGAAATTGCGACCGAAGTTGTATTGGATGAACTAAATACTGAAAAAAATGTTGAAGAGTCTGATGATGATGATGACCATGAGTTACAGCAAGTTGAAATCAAATCTGTTAGTCCGGATAAATCAAAACAAGACACGTCTAAGAAAATTGAAAATTCAATTCGTGTTGATGTTGAACGATTGGATGAGCTGTTAAATATTGTTTCTGAATTAGTGCTTGGCAGAAACAGGTTAGCACAGGTAAACTCTGAGTTTGCTCTTGAAAATGAAGGAACAAAATTTTCACGTGATCTTTTTGATGTAACAAAACAAATAGATTTGATGACAAACGAACTACAGCTGGTTGTAATGAAAACACGAATGATCAGAATTGGAAAAGTGTTTAACAAGTTTCCTCGTCTTGTACGTGATCTTTCCCGAGATGCAAAAAAGCAAATTGATATTGTTATAAAAGGTGAAGAAACAGAATTAGATAAAACTTTGATTGAAGAAATTAATGATCCACTTGTGCATCTTGTAAGGAATAGTGTGGATCATGGAATTGAAAGCCCGGAAACACGAAAAGCAAATGGTAAAAATCCAATAGGAACACTAACACTATCTGCTGAACACGAAGGCAACAACATTATCATTACAATTGAAGATGATGGAAAAGGAATTGATCCTGAAGTAATTAAAGCTAAAGTTGTTCAAAAAGGATTAATTTCTGCAGATCGTGCAAAAGAATTAACAAGACAAGAAATTTTAAATCTAATTTTCCTTCCGGGATTTTCAACGGCTGAAGTTGTTACAAATATTTCTGGACGCGGTGTTGGGATGGATGTTGTTAAAACTAATGTTACAAAACTGCGGGGAATAATCAATATAGAATCAAATGTTGGAGTTGGAACTAAAATTATCATAAAGCTTCCACTTACACTGGCTATAATTTCTGGAATGATTGTAAAAGTTAAAGATCAGTCAATCGTAATACCATTAAACACTGTGTTAGAAGTATTGAGAGTACATAGAGAAAACATTTATTCTGTAAATCAAAAACCTGTAATTAAAATGCGCGATAGTATACTCCCATTGGTTTCGGTTGAAGAAGTACTTTTTGGATTTGAAGAAAAAGATGAAAATAGAATTTGGCAGTATGTGGTAGTGGTTGGTATTGCAGAAAAAAGATACGGCATTAAGGTTGATAGTTTAATCGGACAGAAAGAAGTTGTTATCAAATCTCTCGGAAATTATTTTGGCAAAGTACAGGGTATAGCGGGCTCCACAATTATGGGCGATGGTTCTGTTGTGATGATAGTTGATGTTAACGAATTACTTCACATAGCTGAAAAATAAAATGGCAAGAAAAATAAAGGCTGTTGTAGTTGATGATTCTGCTTTTATGAGAAAATCATTATCCATAATGCTTGAAAGCACCGGTGAAATTGAAGTAGTAGCAACCGCAAGAGATGGTATTGAGGGTGTTGAAATGGTTAAATCCAAAATGCCTGACATTGTTACGATGGATATTGAAATGCCGAGAATGGATGGACTTACCGCACTTCAAAAAATAATGAAAGAACATCCAACACCTGTTCTTATGGTAAGTTCACTTACTACTGAAGGTGCTAAAGATACTTTAAAAGCTTTAGAATATGGGGCCGTTGATTTTATTCCGAAAGAACTCTCTTTTGTAAATGTTAACATTATAAAAATTAAAGAAGATCTTGTAGCCAAAGTAAAAGCTATTGTAAGTCAAAGATCTTTAAGTTTAAGATTACAGAGAATACAAAACCTTAACTTTAACCGTAATGCTTCAGCAACCGCAGCATCTAAGCAGGATCACTCAAACAAGTCAATTCCGCAAATTGGTTATCGTGCAATTGCTCTTGGTGTTTCAACTGGCGGACCAATGTCACTTCAAAAAGTTATTCCAAATCTTTCTAAAAAACTATCGATACCAATGTTCGTTGTGCAGCACATGCCGCCAAAATTTACTAAATCGCTTGCAGAAAGATTAAACGGACTTAGTGAAGTTGAAGTTAAAGAAGCCGAAGACAGAGAAATAGTTAGAGGTGGTGTTGTTTACATTGCTCCAGGTGGATTTCATATGACAGTTGATAAAACAGGAAATAATCATTCAATGATTTCAATTTCAGACACACCATCTGATACGCTTCATCGCCCATCGGTTGATGTGATGATGAACTCTGTAATTAAAGTTTATAGCAAATATGCGCTCGGGGTTATAATGACCGGAATGGGAAGAGACGGCGCTGATGCAATTAAGGAATTAAAAATGAAAGGCGGTTATTCAATCGCGCAGGATGAAGATTCTTGTGTGGTTTACGGTATGCCCAAAGCTGTTGTGGATGCGGGTTATGCTGATTTAATTTTACCGCTTGAAAGTATAGCAAACGCAATAAATAAGGCTTGTGCAATATGAACGATTTAATGGAAGAAGCGATATTTAACTCAGTTACTTGTAAAAATGGTTCAAGAAAATCCAGCTTAATAAAGGCTGAGGATGTTCAAGTTTCCGGCAGTTCAAAAATTTGTTTTGAAGAAGATCATGCCGAAGGAATTAAAATTGTATTAACTAAAGATGCTGAAGACAATATCAAAGAAATAAAATTTATTTGTTCTTGCGGACAAACAAAATCGTTAACATTAGACTACTCTGAGTAATAACTGACAACTGTTTACTTTTAGCCAATTACCTTTCAATTTTCTTCAAATAAACTCAATTCTGCTTGTTTTTCACTGGTACTATTCTTGTCTTTTCGGTTTCAAAAAAGCTAAAGAATATGCAATCATCGGGTATAAAATCGTTAGAGAAATTTATTGATTATTGTTCAACCAAGAACAAAGTAATCAGTAAAAACATTGCAAACATCGGAACTGAAAATTACAAAAGACAAGATGTGGATTTTAAATCCATCCTTTCCGAAAATATGGGACAAATGAGAGCTACAAATCCAAAACACTTAAGGCTGAATCAAAACAGCAAACCTAAATTTGAAATTTCAAAAGATAATTCTTTAGATAATGTGTCTGGAATTAATAATGTTGATATCGATCGAGAAATGTCTGAACTCGCTGCAAACTCAATTCAGTTCAGATTTGCATCCAGAAAAATTGGGGATTATTACAGAGGATTACAAAACGTAATTAAAGGCGGAGGTAAATTTTGAAAATCGGTGATAACTTTTTAGGATTTGGAATAAGCGGCAAAGGCTTAAGTATCCAGCGAAAGAAGATGAATCTTATCGCTGAAAATCTTGCTAATGGAAATACTGTTAGAACTGAAGACGGTAAACCAATCAATAGAAAAATTTTAACTGTTAAACAGAATGATATACCGTTCAACGATACTTTTAATGATATGAAAAGTACGATAAAACTTTCTTCAACTAACTCAAATCATATAACCGCACCATCAACATTTGAAATTAATTCACCACAAAAGAACGGATTAGAGTTTGATATTAAAGATGACTCCACACAGGGCGATATTGTTTATATGCCTGAACATCCGGATGCTAATCAAGATGGTTATGTTCAACTTTCAAACATCAATACAATTACTGAAATGATTGATATGATTGCGGCTACTAGAAGTTACGAAGCAAATCTTACTGCATTCAATTCATCAAAACAAATGGCAAAAGATTCATTGGAGATATAGGAGATAAACTATGGCTGTTAACTTGAACTCAATTGGAAACTATTCGGCTTATGGATTAAATAATGCCAAAAGCAGTAAAGCAAATCTTAATAATGCCGCAATGGAATTGAGCGAAAATATAAATCCGGATGAGAAAAAGTTTTTTGCAGAAATGTATCCGGCAAAGCAAAATGAAATTATGGAATATTACTATTATGAAAAATCAGGTAGAATGAACGGTATTTCTGTAGGAACAAACATCGATAGGAGAGGATAAAATGGCAATAGAATCAATTAGCGGTAATCTGCCTTCATTATTAATTAAGCAAGATTTAAAAAAGGCTCCGGGCGCAGAGTTTGGAAATTTATTAACCGATTTTATTGGTGATGTAAACAAGGCTCAAATTGATGCTTCAAAATCAGCACAAAGTTTTATTAACGGTGATTCAATTGAGATACACGATGTAATGATTGCCGGAGAAAAAGCTAAAACAAGTTTAGAACTGTTGATGGAAATAAGAAACAAAACAGTTGATATGTATCGTGAATTAACCAGAATGTCTGTATAACCACTATGAGTAAAAAACCTACTGATGCAGTAATGTCGCTGCTGAATCAACTTTCACTACAACAGAAAGTGCTAATTGGCGGATCAGCAGTTTTAACAACAATACTTTTAATAGTACTTTTAACTTTTCTTAATGAACCAACGTACTCACCTCTTTATTCAGATCTTACTTCTGATGATGCTTCAAAAGTAATTGAGTTTTTAAACACACAAAAAGTTCCTTATAAGATTGAAGACAACGGAAAAACAATTCAAGTTCCTAAAGATAAGTTGTATGAAACAAGATTAAATCTTGCCGGCAAAGGGATTCCAACTTCTGGTACAATTGGATATGAATTGTTTGATAAAAGTACGATGGGTATGTCTGAATTTATGCAGAAGCTTAATTATAAAAGATCTCTTGAAGGTGAACTTGCAAGAACAATTCTTGGTATTACGGGGATTGATGGTGTAAGAGTTCATATAGTTTTTCCTGAAAGAACAATTTTTCGTGATGAGCAAAAACAGCCTACAGCTTCAATTGTTTTAAAATTAAAAGACAACGTTGTTTTACAACGTTCAAGTTCAATGTCGATTGTAAATCTGGTAGCAAGTGCCGTTGAAGGCTTATCAACAAACGCCATTACACTTATCGATACCAAAGGCAAGCTTCTGTGGAAAGAAGATAGTGAAAGCTCAATTTCATTTTCCAGCAATAAGCAGTACGAAATTAAAAACTCCGTTGAAAGTTATTTAGTTCAAAAAGCACAGACACTTTTGGATAATATTCTTGGTTTTGGAAATTCAATGGTTCAGGTTAATGCTGATTTGAATTTTGATCAGGTTGAAAAAACAATGGAAACTTATGATCCTGATCAGCAAGTAGTTGTAAGTGAACAGACAATGGTTTCAAACAATGCAGGTAAAAGCGTTAGTGATACAACAGCACAAAATAATCAAAGCAGTACAACGAATTATGAAATTGGAAAAACTATTGAACGAGTTGTACAGGGCAGCGGCAACATTACGCGTTTAAGTATTGCCGCAGTTATAAATGATATACCAAAAGAAGTTAAAAAAGGAGATGTTACTGAAACAGTTTTTGTACCTCGTTCCCCTGATCAAATAAAAAAATTGGAAGAGTTGATTAAAAACGCTGTTGGTCTAGATGAAGATAGAAATGATCAGATATCAATTGTAAACCTTCCATTTCAAACTACTCCAGCAACTGAATTTGTTGAACAAAATACAACCTGGTTTGAGGACGCTGATGGAATTTCAAATTTGCTGCTTGTAATTATTGCAATAGCTGGTGCAATCTTTTTGCTGCGTGGAATAATGTCCAAACTTAAAAACGAACAAATTTTTGTTGGTAATGTAAATCAGGAATATGCACTACAGCCAGCGATGCCATCAAGCATGAAAGGCAGTAATAAAGTGCCACAAGTATTAAACGATATGCGGAAAAAGAAAGAGCTTTTACCTGTTGGCGACATTGAAGATGAAATTTCTGATGAAGCAATTAATAAGAAAAACAGACAGGAAAAAATTAGTAATTATGTTACAAAAAATCCTACTGAAGCTGCAAAACTTATAAACGCATGGTTACACGAAGATGAATAATCCAATAAAGCAAGAAACAGTTCAACTTTCAGAAATAGCGGGTGTCCAAAAAGCAGCCTTACTTTTGATAGCCTTGAATATTGAAACTGCGTCAACAGTTTTTAAATATCTTGATCCTGAACAGGTCGAAAAAATTTCGGCAGAAATATCACGAGTAAAAAATATTCCCTCAACAACTGTTGATAGGGTGATGCAGGATTTTTACGATATGGTTACCGCGCGCGAGTATGTACTTGAAGGCGGATTGGAATATGCTCAAGCTGTTTTAGAAAAATCATTTGGACCTTCCAAGGCCGTTGAAATAATTGAACGAGTAAGAACTCTTACTACTTTAAAAGGTTTTGATGTTCTTAAAAAAGCTGAATCTACTCAGCTTGTAAATTTTTTAAGTAAAGAACACCCACAGACAATTGCATTAATACTTTGTCATTTAAGTCCGGATCAAACAGCGGAAGCACTAAAGGAATTGCCTGAACCTTTTAGATCCGATGTTGCTTACAGAATTGCAACGCTTGGAAAAGTTTCACCACACACATTAAAACAAATTGAGCGTGTTGTTGATGAAATGGCTGGCTCTACAATGAGTCAATCTGTAAGTAAAGTCGGTGGAACAAAAACGCTTGCAACAATTCTTAATCGATTGAATGTATCTATGAGTAAAGATATTCTAGATAAAATGGATGGGCGCGATAGTGAAGTAGCGCTTGAGATTAAAAGATTGATGTTCTTGTTTGAAGATATTATAAACATTCAGGATAAAGACATTCAAAAAATTCTTAAAGAAGTTGATCGAAAAGATCTTGCATTATCACTAAAAGTAACTGACGAAAAACTTAAAGATAAAATCTTTGCAAATATGTCTGAACGTGCAGCGGATCTTCTTAAAGAAGAGTTACAGTTTATGGGCATGGTAAAATTAAAAGAAGTTGAAATAGCACAAGCAAAAATCATTGATGTTGTAAAAAGTCTTGAAGAAACAGGGGAAATTTCCTTGAACTTGCAAGGCGGCAAAGAGGAAGTTTATGTCTGATGTAATTAAAATTAGCAAGAGACCTACAAATATTTCTGCTTATTCGGAGGCCGCTGTTACTTTTCAATCAAGCCAAGAACAGGAAAAAGATAATATTCAACTTGCGTTGCATAACCAGTACACAAAAGGTTTTGAAGAGGGGCAGGCAGCTGCAAGAGAAAAAAGTGAACGTGAGTTTAATGAAAGGTTGTTAAAAAAATATTCCGAGCTTAATAATCTGATATCTGATTTAAATGATAAATCAGTGGAAATGAATTTACAATTTGAGCAGTTAGTAATGGAAGTTGGATTTGTAGTAGCGGGCTCAATTCTTAAAAGAGAAATTGAACGTGAGTCAATATTTAAAGATGTACTTGATGAATCGCTTAGAAAAGTATTAGGTGCAAATGAAATTATTGTGCGCTTGCATCCAAAAGACTATGAATCAATTGTGGTTGATGGTAAATCATTTCAAATGAAAGATTCATTCTCTAAAATTAAATTTGAAAAGGATGACAGAATAGAATTAGGCGGATGTTTTATCGAAAGTGAAATTGGAAATGCGGATGGAAGAATTTCATCACAACTGAATGAATTAAAAAGAAAATTAGACGCCGGTTTTACTAACAAATAATAACAAAATGGATTTGAAATACCAATACATAGATAAATATTTAAGCCGAATCAACAGTGTTGATCTGATAAAACTAAACGGTAAAGTAACTGATGTAATCGGTCTGGTTATTGTTTCTGTTGGTCCAAACGTATCTCTTGGAGAAGTTTGTACGATTGTTAATAAAACAGGACAAGAAGTTTGCAAGTGTGAAGTTGTTGGATTTCGCGATGGGAAAGTTTTATCCATTGCACTCGGTGAAGTACATGAGATTTCTCCAAAGTGTGAAATAATCGCCGGTGGTAAAATGTTTACAATCGGTGTTGGGAAAGAATTGTTGGGAAGAGTTATTGATGGACTTGGGAATCCAATTGATGGTAAAGGTGAAATAAAAGTTTCATCTTATCGTTCTTTATATAGAGAGCCACCAAATCCACTAGAAAGAAAAAGAATTAATTCTGTTCTACAAACCGGTGTAAGGGCAATTGATGGATTGCTTACTGTGGGTCGCGGACAACGAGTTGGAATTTTTGCAGGTAGCGGAGTTGGAAAAAGTGTAACGCTCGGAATGATTGCAAGAAACACAGATGCTGATGTAAATGTAATTACTTTGATTGGTGAACGAGGCAGAGAAGTTAGAGAGTTTATTGAAAAAGATTTAGGGGAAGATGGGTTAAAGAAATCTGTTGTTGTTGTTGCGACTAGTGATAAATCTGCTTTGGTTAGAATGAAAGGTGCATATATAGGAACAACGATTGCCGAATATTTTCGTGATCTTGGAATGGATGTTTTACTGATGATGGATTCAGTTACACGATTTGCTATGGCACAGAGAGAAATTGGACTAACAATTGGTGAACCACCGACAACAAAAGGTTATACACCATCTGTATTTGCAGCGCTTCCGAAACTTTTAGAACGAGCAGGTACAACGGATTCCGGTTCTATTACAGGCTTATATAATGTGCTTGTTGACGGTGATGACATGACAGAACCAATCGCTGATGCAGTAAGATCAATACTTGATGGGCATATTGTGCTTTCAAGAAAGCTTGCAAACAGCGGGCAGTTTCCTGCAGTTGATCCTTTGCAAAGTGTTAGCCGAGTTATGCCAGATATTGTTACAAAACAGCATCGCGATAGGACAATTATTTTTAATGAAATTTTATCCACGTATCGCGAAGCAGAAGATCTTATAAATATTGGAGCTTATGTTAAAGGAAGTAACCCTCAGATTGATCATGCTTTAAATAAAATTGGTTATCTCAGATCCTTTCTTAAACAGGATATTTTTGAGTCTTCAGAATATAACTCAACATTAGACAGATTAAATGAAATTATAGAATTGTAAGTTCAAACAGGAGCAAAGTAAACAATGTCAAAATTCAGATTCAAATTTGAATCGGTAAAAAGAGTTAAAGAAGCTTTTGAAAAGAAAGCACAGAAAGAACTAGCCCAGTTAGATTTGATTATTGCTAAGCACCAGGATTTAAAACAAAAACTTGTAGATGAAATAAATGATTTGCGAAACTCGGCTTACAAAAAGAAAATGAATATTTCTGAATTACAATTTATAGGTGGATACGATACAGTGCTTAAACAACAGCTTGAAATGCAATCAGAAGTTATAAACCAGCTCGAAAAAAAGCGCGAGAAAAAAATTGAGGAAGTTGTAATCAAAACTAAAGAGAAAAAAATATTAAACCAGCTTGAAGAATCTTATCGGGAAACTTTTTATAAAGATATAAACATGGCAGAACTTAAAAACTTTGATGAGATAGCAGTGCAAAATTTTAATAAGGCTAAAAAATGAAGCAGGGAATAATTTACGGAGGAACTTTTCTTTTTGCGTTTGTAGTTGTAACAGGTTTGTTAATCTATCTCAACTCATCATACGAAAATATTTTTGAGTTTAACTTTTCGCCAAAATCAGTTGTGCAATTGTCTGATTCAACAAAAACTGATTCTTTAAACATTGCAGATAATTCCAATTTGATTTCAGAACCAGATACAACGGAAGTGAAGGATAGCATTTTATTTTCATCCTTCGGCGGCATAGAGACTAATGATACGACTAAAAATGATAAAGTAGATTCTGTAAACATTAAAAAAATGGCTGATAAGCAGGATCTTAATAATGGGAAAGAAAAAATTAATTTAAAAAATTCTAATCAGGAACAAACTGTAACTCAGCCACAAGTAGATAACCCAGTAACCCAAAATGAACCGCATGGTAAAGAGTACACAGAATGGATTCAAAAGATAACAAGTATTTATTCTTCAATGGAGCCGAAGAAGGCGGCTAAAATAATTCAAACTTATTCCGATAATGTAGCAAGAGATATTTTATATAATATGAATAAGAAGACAGCAGCGAAGGTTGTCTCTGAATTTAACCCGGAAACAGCAAATAGAATTTTTAGGTTTGAATAATGTTCATTAATTCAATTTTTTTGCCAAAAATTGCGCCAGATCAAACAATGCCGGAAGGTATTGCTGGTAAGATTGGTAATTTTTCACATTTATTTTCCAATGTTTTTAGGATTGTAAAGGATGAAAATACAGGTGCCTTACCTCTTCAATTGGAGGGATTATCAACAGAAATAACTGCAGAAACACAAACCCAATTATTAAATGTTTCTCTCCTGTCAGAAAGTAAAATTGTTCTCAATAATCAAAACATTTCTAGTATTATTTCGGGTTTTCTTGAAAAACTAAATCCAAAGACAACTACTAAAGTTTTAACAAACAACGATAAAACCACGATTAGTGAAAACATTCCAAAATATTTTTCTTTAAATAAAAATGAACTTATTGGTGAAATAAAAAACATTATTGAAACTCTGAAAAAAGGGGATTCAAAGAATTTAGAAAAAGTTGAGATTTCTCTGATTGCAAACGGACAATCAATTCAAATTAACCCATTAACAACTAATGTTAATGAGATAAAAAACTGGATTGGAGATCAATTAAGAACAAAAAATGATTTTGAAATACTCGTAAAAAGTGGAACACAAAAAATAGCTGTTGATGTTGAACCAATAAATACTGAAACAACTAAATTTACAAATCCAATCCAAATTATTTCTGAAACAGAAGAAGCCGAAGTTGAACCAAACACAAAGGCAGTAATAACTAAAAATGCAGTTGATAATAATACCGTTATAAAAACCTTATCAAATGAACAAAGTCCATCTCAGCAGCCATTAGAAGCGCTGAGCTCTACAGTCGGTAATTTGAAACCAGTGGGTGAAAAGATTGAGAACACAACAACTCAGAAACAAATTTTTAATGATGTAAAAGGTAATATAAAAACGGATTGTGATTCTGGAATAAAACTAACTACTGATTTAAATACTTCCGGTATAACCCATAGCAATATAAAACCGGAGTTGGTCTCTGAGTTAAAGGCAACTACAATAGCACAGTCGAATAATGAATTAAAAACTGTTCAGTTAAAAAGAGATAAAGTTTTTGAAAAAAGCATTCCCACTTCTAATCCTAAAATTGAAAAGAGTATTAATCTACAACCTCAAAATAAAGTTAATGTAAAAACAGGATTAGAAAATCCAATAGAAAAAACGTTAAGTAACTATAGAAATTCAATTCAAAAAGATGATAACTCTGTTAAGATATCAAACACTAAAATTAAAAATCTTAATTCAGAAGCAAAAACAAATAATCCTTTATCAGATATAGTTACATCAAAAGATGAAAATGTTAAGTCAAACAAAGAAATAAATATTAAAGAACTAGGTAAATCTGAAACCAAAATTAAAGTTACATCAAATCAAAAGTTTACATCAATTTCATCAAATAAAAATGATCTTAAAGAAAAAGTAGTTTTAAATGAGCTGCTTGAAACAACAAATGTTAAGGAAATTAAAGTTGATGTTCAGAAATTATCAAAAACATTTAACAATACAGTACAAAAAATTCAAACTGAAGCAAACCCTTCTGTTAAAATTGGAAAATTGAACACTGCCCAAAGCCAATCGCCAATAATAAATAGCGAATTGAAAAAAGTACTTTCATCCAAGCCAGAATTGAAACAGCAAACAGCTAGTAAGAATTTTAATACAGATAATGTTAACTCAGAAAAAATTACAACAAACATTATCAAGGAAGTTTCTGCAAATATCAAAACAGATATACTGAGTAAAGTTTCTGATACAAGTAATGTGAATAACACTCCTAAAATACAGGCTCAGCAAGAGTTTTTTGTTGATGCTGATTTAGTTGATAATGAACAAACTGTATCACAAAAATCTGCACCAATTAAAATAGTTAATATTGATCAGAAAAATTTCATAGAAAATATTTTTGCTAAAACTGATGATAAAATCATATCTGAGAAGAATAGTTTAAGGCAAAATAAAACTGAAGAGATTGAAACTACTAAAGTAAAACTTGAAGAAAATATAAATCCGATTACAAAAAAAATAATTCTACCGGAACTTAAAAGTGAACTAAAGACTGTTGATGCTATTAAAAAAGATCAAGTAATTGAAGTTGAAAAAGCAGAACTAGGTGATGAAAACAACTTTAAAGAATCAACAAAAGGAAATATTAAAGAAGCTGTTATTGAAATAAGCAAAAAGGATTTAACTGCAGAAGTTAAGGTTGATCAGAAGAATAGTGATCCTAAATCAACATCAAAAATTATTGATAAAAGCAATAAGAATGCTCTAAATGATAAAAGCGTTAAAGAAAATATTTCCGTTAAGATTAACTCTGGCGAGACAACAAATACAACTACTAAATTGAATAGTAAAACCGAACCAAGCTCTACTTATAATTCTGAAAAAGCATTTAACGTAAAAGATAAAAGCATAATAGAAACTTTGCGATCAGGACTTAAAGAATTTGCAAACGATCAAGTAAAACAAGAAAGTGTAAATAAAGATCAAAATCTATTTGAGAACAAAAACACTAAAGTTGATTTTATGCAACGCAGGGTTTACTCCCATATACCGCCTCTTGAAGTAATTGCTGAAGAATCTAAAACTGTGAGTATTAAGAATTCTATTGTAAATAGTGAATTAAACAAAAGCGAAAATATTTTAAACATCGATGAAACTGTAAAATCAGTACCAAATCAGGTTGAGCTAAAACCTAAAAATGAAAAGCAAGTTTGGGTAAAAGTAAGTTTAGAAAAAAATAATAACGAAGTTATAGCTGATATTAAAAAATCATCACAGCAACCAAATAAGATTACTATTGATACAAATAATGATGGGATGAAAAATAATTCTGAGCAGAACCATTTTTCGGAAAAAGATCATCGGGATTATTCCAAATCAAAAACTCAAGCCTTGTCTATTGAAGCTTCTCAAAACACTGAAGTGAAAAATGCTACACAAAATCATACAACTGCTCCTCAGCAAGATTTAACTGCTAACCTAAAGACAGAATTCAAAATAGAAAACACCGGATTTAAATCAGTAGTACATTCTGAAGAAACAAAATTTAGTTCACGCACTTCAGAGATGATTGAAAAAGTTAAAGTTATTTCTGCTGGTGAAATGATACGAGAAGTAAATAAAATATTTGAAAGCGGCGATAAGCAATCAATCGTATTAAGACTTGTACCAAAAGAATTGGGCTCTGTTAAGGTAATGCTTGATACAATTGATAACGTACTTAACGCAAAAGTTGAAGTTGAAAATGAAACAGTTGGACAAATTGTAAGAAATAATGTTGATCAACTTAAGCAAAATCTTTTACAAAGCGGTGTACATTTAAATTCAATTAACATTTCATATCACAACTCTGATCAGAAACAACACGGGTTTAATAATCATAAAAGAAAAAATTCTGTTTATGAGCAAAGCATTGAAACTGAAGACATTGATGAATCAATTATAGCTAAAAAAATGGGCTATAATACTTATGAATATTTGGCATAGGAGAAAAAATGGTTAATGGATTATCAAATATAACAAGTGGTTACGCATCCGGCGGTTTAACTAATGGTACAGCAATGGGGAAAGAGGATTTTTTAAAACTGATGCTTGCGCAACTACAAAATCAAGACCCAATGAGTCCAATGGAAGGGACAGAGTTTGCATCACAATTAGCCCAGTTTACATCGTTAGAACAGTTAATGAATCTTAATGACTCGATGGATACAAGCATAAATGCAAACTATTATTTGTCACAATCGATAAACAACACGCTTGCTGCAACACTTATTGGTAAAGAGGTGAAACTCAGCGGAAATACATTCCAGAATAACGGACAGGAAAACACAACACTTGGTTACGACTTAAGCACGATGGCAAGCAGTGTAACAGTTAAAATTTATAATGAAAGTGGACAATTAGTAAAAACTATAGAAAACGCTCCTAAAAATTCTGGAGATAATAAACTTATTTGGGATTTTTCCGATAATGATGGTAATAGTGTACCTCAGGGGAGATACACTTTTAAAGTTGAACCGAAAGATGCTGATAGTAACCTGATGTCTTATTCAACTTATGTTCTTGGAAAAATTGATGGAGTTAAGTTTACAGAAAACGGTACAATGCTGGTTGTAAACGGAGCTCAATATAATCTTTCGGATATAATGGAAATTTATAACTCAGATGATGAAGGATAAAACAAATGCCGGAAATTAATGGAATAAGCGTTCCGTTTGTTCCCATTGGTGATTACAACGGAAGCAATCCCAGGATAAAAAGTCCAGGTGATAGTTTTGAATCAATCTTTCAGAAAGAGCTGGAGAAAGTAAAATTCTCGTCGCATGCTCTTAAAAGATTGGAAGAAAGAAATATTGAACTAAGTGATGAAGAAATGTTAAAAATCAATACTGCTGTTGAAAGAGCAGAATTGAAAGGATCAAAAGATTCACTTGTAATGATGAACGCAACAGCGTTTATTGTAAACATTCCAAATAAAACAGTTATTACTGCTATGTCGATTGCAGATAGTAAGGAAAATGTTTTTACAAATATCGACAGCGTAGTTTTTGCAACTTAAAAAATATTAATTAACTACGGGCGGGACCTTTTAAGGACGCCCAGTTCAACTGACTGACTGAAGTTGAACGATTAGAACTAAAAACCTTAGGAGGTTAAAATGTCTCTTATAAATTCTCTTTTCTCCGGTGTTTCCGGTCTTCGCAACCATCAAGCAATGATGGACGTAATTAGCAACAATATTGCTAACGTAAATACAATTGGTTATAAAGGATCACGAATTACTTTTAGTGATACTTTTAACAAAGTTGTCCGCTATGGTTCTAACCCAACAGAAACCGGTGGTGGAACTAATACATTCCAGATCGGCCTTGGAATGAAAATGAATTCAATTGATCGTAACTGGACTCAAGGTACATTCGAAGGAACAGGCACAACCACAGATCTAGCACTGCAAGGTAAAGGACTATTTGTTCTGGATAATAACGGCGAAAGATTTTATTCCAGAGCCGGTGCATTTATTTTTGATGCAGAAGGCAGATTAGTAAACTCATCTAATGGTGCCATTGTACAGGGTAAAGTTGCAAATACCGAAGGAAGTGTACCTCCCGGAAACTATCTTGAAGATATTATAATCGATTCTAATTTAAGATTACCAGCAGTTGCAACCACAGATATTTCCTGGGGGGGCAATTTAGATAGTTCGTCAAGTCTTACAGGATCTGAAGAATACTTACAAACTGGTAATATTAACTCTGCTTTATTGGTTGGCGATTCCGTCACAGATCAGAATACAATTTATGATGAAAATGGTAACGCTTATACATTTGAAGTTACATATACAAAAACTGCTGCCGATACATATGATATGACATATCAATTGTTAAATTCTTCCGGTGCTGCAGTTGTTGCGCCAACAACAGCTGTGGTAGTTTTTGATCCAGCTACAGGTGACATGCTTACAATGAATGGTGGTGCCCCCACACCAATAGGCATTACGAATGCAACATTAGGAATTAATTTTTCGTATGACCCTGTTGCCGTTACACAAACAGCAAATTCAAATTCATTAGCATCTAATGTTGATGATAATCGTGATCCAACTATTGTAACAGGGTCTGTAACAATATTTGACTCATTGGGTTCTGCACATACTTTAACATTAAAGTTTACAAAAACATCTAATAATAACTGGAACTGGAGTTCGAGTGTTCCTTCTGCTGATGGTACATTGTCAGGAAATACAGGAACAATTTCATTTAATCCTGATGGTTCAATCAACGCAATATCTCCAAACCCACCAGTTGTTACTTTTACACCAACAGGTGGTGCAAGTTCACAGAATATCGTCCTTAGTCTAGGTGATAATTTCACAGGTGTAACACAAACTTCTTCAAGTTCAGTTGTCTCTGCACTAACACAAAACGGATCTTCAGCTGCTTCATTATCAAATATAAATATTGATCAATACGGATACATAGTTGGAGTGTTCTCTAATGGTCAATCAAGACAACTTGCACAGATCTTGGTTGCAACGTTTCCGAATTTAAACGGAATGATTAGTGTTGGTGACAACATGTTTACGGTTTCTGCAAACACAGGTGATCCGTTAATTGGTGCACCAGGGGAATCAACTGGAACAACAATTCAATCAGGCGCTCTTGAACAATCTAATGTGGACTTATCAGAAGAGTTTACCAGAATGATTGTAGCACAACGTGGATTCCAATCAAGTGCAAGAATTGTAACTGTATCAGATACATTACTTCAGGAAATAACAAACTTAGTTAGATAATATTTCTTAAATAGTAGTTAATAAAGGGAGCTTAATAAGCTCCCTTTTTTTGTTAAAGGATTTAAAATTATATCCATAATATTTTCTAACTCAGTTTGTTACTAGTTAGTATCCAATAGCCATTTATATTCTAAATCACATAAAACATAACTTTTAAAAAATTCTCTTGCAAACAATGTATTATTATCAGGGCTTATATAAACTTCACGAAATGTATCGTTGTCAAAAGGTACTCTATAATGTTTATTTTTTTGCGTATTCCAGAAAGAGATTCCGTCACCGCCGGTAAAGACTACTAAATCTTCATCATCTGTAACATCAAAATTATTTACAGCCCCTATGTTGTCTAGTTGTCTAGTGATAGTGTTAGAATTAATATCTAAGATTTTTAGAGAACCATATGCTGAAAAGAATAGTTTCTTATTATTAAGATTATATTTGAGAGCAAATGTTCTGAAAGATTCTGAAATATCATGCACATAAGCACCGGTCTGATAGTTATATATCTTAGCATCAGAATTATAAAATCCTGCTGCAACATATTGATCGATATTATCAATCGTCAAGCAATATGAGTCGTCATTGAAAATCATACGATCTTCCCATGACCAGGTTGTAGTATTGTAGAATCTTAATTTGTTATTTCTTTCCATAATTAAAAATTTACCATCACTACTATATTTAATATAATTTGGAGAAGTAATAAGATCTAATTTTTTAACTAAAAGACCAGTTGAGATATCAAAAACCAATAAAGTATGATAATTACCAATGCCTGCCACGAACCTATTATCTGGACTTATTGTAAGCCGTTCAAATATCTGATCAGTACTGTCACCTAAAAAAGTTCTAATAATACTTCCATCAGATACTTTTATTATTCTAATACAAACCCCGTTAGAAATATATCCACCAAAAGCCGCAATTGAAAAATCATTACTTACAACAGCTTCAGAAATTCCATAAGGGACTTGAATTTTTTTATTTAATGAAATGGTTTTCCCAAAAAATACTTTGATGACATTTGTCGAACCCGAAGTATTACCATCTGTATATGCAGATACTTTATACAGATAAGATTTACTAGTGTCCAAGTTACTGCTAACATACTCAATAAAGTTCTTACCCACTCTTCCGATTTCTGAAAAAACATTCTGATCGTCCGTACGATAAATGATAAAACCTTTTTCAAAAGTAGTATTATAATTCCATTTTAATTTTACTGACGATTGGGAATTGTGTTCGAAAGTCAGTTCAGTTGGTGGGAGGAATGAAATTAGAACTGGTTGAAAATATCCTTTATCAGAGAAATAATTGTCCCTTATAGCGTGAATTGCAAACTTATATTGATTATAAATATAAAACTGTTTATAATAAATAAAAGAGTTAGTTCCGGCAGGTAGTATTCTTATAACATTATACGTTCCATTTGAAAATTCGGAAATAGCATATCCCTTTTCAAAAGTATTATTGTCATCCCAATTTAAAACTATAGAGGTATCAGTAATTGAAGAAGCGCGTAGATTAACGGGAGTAAATAATTGTATAGAGGCTTGGGTGATATTAGAGTAACCACTAAATTGATTTTCAGTTAAAGCTCTAACCCGAAAGAAATATTTTTTTTCCGTTTCAAAATTTCCATGGATAGTGTAAGTTGTAACATTTGAATCAAGTAAAGCAATCTTAATAAAATTAGAATCATCTATCGCTTGTTCAAGTTCAAATCCTGTTTCAAATTTGCAATTGTCTGACCAGCTAAGAGAAATAGTTGTATCGGAAGTTAAAAGTGCATTCAGACTACTCGGCATAAACCTATAAATATTAAAAATAGTGTAATCCGATTCAATAACTTTACCGGATTGATTATAAGCCTTTGCTTGTAGAATATGCTGGCTTCCTTCCTCATACCATCTACAATCAATAAAATATTCATAAGGAGGTTTTTGAAAAACAGCATTATCTATTACATAATGATCAAAGAATAGCTCAACTCGTTTTGCATCAATATTATTAACAAGAATTTGAACCGTAATAGAATCAGACACTGAAGAGTTATTAATGGGACGTACAATTGACACCTTGGGTGTTAAATCGTAAGGTTCGACGGGATTGTATTCACAAGAACTTAAAGTAATTAAGGCGATAAGAGCAATTGCAAATAAAACTATTGATTTCATAAAATCCCCTTAGATTATAAGAAAAACAATTTATAAGCTGGTATTAATGTAGTAAACGTTCATTTATAATCAATGTATTTTTATGTTATTTTTTTAATGGGTAAAGCCAGGCTGGGTATCAGCATCTATGAATTTTCATTATACTTTTTGCTAGGACTTTAATCGTCCTACAATTTAATCCTTTTTACCCATCTGCATAATATTAACCACAAAATCTTTTCTTATTTGCTTCTTTTCTCAATTTCCACCCAAATCTTTAATGGCATATCGGTTGCAACTGACTTACCATTATGGCAGAAGAAAATACAAATACACCCCCGGAAATCATTCAGGCGAAAACTAAATCGTCTATGTTCAATCCAAAAATTTTAATGATTGGATTACCCATCTTTATTGTGCAATTGGTAGCGGTTTACTTTATAACTGCAAATGTTCTTTTAACAGGAGGTCATACAATTGCTCAAAAAGAAGCAGACAAAACAGGAGAAACAAAAGAAGAATCCAACAATGGTCACTCAGGTGAGGCAGAAAATAAAAATGCTGAAGGTAACACAGGTGGTTTAATTTTTTCTGTTGATGATATGATTGTAAACCCCGCACAAACAAATGGCAAAATGCTTCTGCTGGCAAGTCTTGGTCTTTCGGTTGAAACTGAAGAAGCCAAAAAAACATTGGAAGAAAAACAAGTCATTGTTAAAGACGCAATCATAAGTGTCCTATCAAGTAAAAATACAACTCAGCTTGGCAGTTCAACTTACAGGGATACTTTAAAAACAGAGATTCTAAAAAATCTTGCTGTTCAGATGCCCGGATCAAAAGTAAATAATATTTATTTCAGCAAATTTATTATTCAGTAATCAATCTAAAATTATGTCAGAAGTATTATCACAATCAGAAATAGATGCGCTGTTACAAAGCGGGGGAGAATCTGTTCCGCAAGTGCAAGTTGAGGATGAAGTAATTCCTTATGATTTTAGATTGCCAAACAGAATTTCTAAAACTCAACTGCGTACAATAAGAAACATCCACGAAAACTTTGCAGAAAGCTTAAGTTCTTTTCTTGTTACAAAACTTCAGACAGTTGTAAATATAAAAGTTAATACAATTGATCAGATTTATTATTCAGAGTATGTGCTTTCTGTTCCCAATCCTGCTTGTCTTTATACTTTCCAGATAAAAAACACAGACATAAAAGGAATATTAGAACTTAATGCCGATCTTGCGTTAACCCTTGTGGATAGGCTGCTTGGCGGTAATGGTTCCAGTAAAAAACAAAGCAACAACATTACACTAATTGAGCAAAAAGTTTTAAGTTCAATAGTTGAAAAGGTTATGCATGATCTAAAAAAAACCTGGCAGATAATAGATAATATGGATTTCGTGGTGGATCACTTTGAGCCGGATATTGATTTTGTTCAGCTTACCTCCCCAAACGAATCAGTACTGCTGATCTCGTTTGAATTTTCTTTTGGTGAAGAAACATATCTGATGAACTTATGTTTTGCAACATTTGCATTTGATTCTATTCTTGCAAAAATGTCTTCACAAAAACTATCTTCATCTAGACCGAATAAAAACCAAGGCAAAACAACTAAAGATATATTAAGTAAACATTTAAATCATACCTATGTGCCGCTAACTGTCGAACTGGGGAAATCATCAATTTCAATTAAAGATTTTTCTGACCTTAAAAAAGGTGATGTGATAGTTTTGGATAACAAGATACAAGATGAGCACATTGTAAGAGTTTACAACAAAGTTTTGTTTTATGGTCATCCCGGAATTTCAAACAATCATAAAGCAATTAAGATTACAAAAAATTTATTAAACAATAATTCATACTAAGGAAAGTCTGCGATGGAAGAAGTATTAAAACAAGGGGAAGAATCGTTGAAAGATTATGAAAGCTCAAATAAAGACGGTAGAAACGGTAACGGAAAAGTAAAATCCATAAATGAAGCAGAGCTACCAGAGTTTGAAGAATCAAGATTCAGTGGAAATGACTCGATGGAAAAGTTAAGCTTTCTGAAAGACTTGCAATTAAGTATTTACATTGAGCTCGGTAGAACTCAAATGCAAATTAAAGAAATACTTGAACTAGAACGCGGTTATGTAATTGAGCTTGATAAATTAGCAAGTGAACCGGTGGATATTTTTGTTAACAACAAGAAAATTGCTGAAGGCGAAGTTGTGGTTATAGATAAGCACTTCGGAATCAGAATAGTAAATCTTGTTGATGTTTCAAATCGCCTAAAGGCAATCTGATTATGTCATTCTTTGAAATAGTAAAACTAATTTTTCCGCTGCTGCTTATCTGTGGAATGCTTTACGGACTACTTGTATTTGTCAAACGATATTCATTTAAACGCGGTGGGAATACTTTACTTGATATAAAGGTTATCAACAACCAGATGATAATGCCAAAAAAATTCTTATCGGTTGTAAAAGTAAAAGATAAATTATTAATTCTCGGTGTTAGCGAAAACAATATTTCTTTATTAAAAGAAATTGATGCTGATGAAACAGATATTATAAACGATTCAGCAAATCTGCCCTCGCAAAACTTTGCAGATGTTTTTAAAAAATTTCTTCCCAGATGAAAAACAAAAACCTTTATATAGTTTTAACATTTATTTTTTTATTTGCTGCGAACTCATTTGCGCAACAAACACAAAGCCTATCCTTTCCCTTACCTAAACTTGATGTTCAGGTTGGAAGTTCTGACAATCCGCAGGATGTTTCTGTAACACTACAAATTTTGTTGTTGATGACCATTCTTGCGTTGGCGCCATCTATAATGATTATGACAACTGCATATTTAAGAATAATCATTGTTTTCCATTTTTTAAAAAGTGCACTCGGTACCCAGCAAATGCCACCAGGACAGCTATTAGCCGGTGTTGCACTTTTTATTACTTTTTTTGTGATGGCGCCAACCTGGAATAAAGTTAACGAAGAAGCACTTAAACCTTTGATGGATGAAAAGATAACAACTGAGGAAGCCTATAATAAAGGTATTGAGCCAATAAGAGAATTTATGTTTAGAAATGTAAGAGATGAAGATCTTGGACTTTTTATTTCACTAGCTAATATGACAAGACCCAAGAATCGAAATGAACTTCCAACTTATATTGTAATCCCTGCTTTTGTTATAAGCGAATTACGAACTGGATTTATAATAGGATTCTTTTTGTTCATTCCGTTTCTAATGGTTGATATGATCATCTCAAGTATTCTAATGTCTATGGGTATGATGATGCTTCCGCCGATGCTTGTTTCACTTCCATTTAAAATATTGCTTTTTATTCTTGTTGATGGATGGAATCTAATAATCGGTTCTGTTGTAAGGAGTTTTGCTTAAATGACAGAAGAACTACTTGTTGAAATTTTGAAAGACGCATTTAGTACCGCGTTTTTAATTCTACTTCCAATTCTAGCGGTTGCAATGTTTGTTGGAATTGTAGTCTCGATATTTCAAGCCGCCACATCAATACAAGAAATGACCTTAACTTTCGTACCAAAAATATTTTTTACTGTTCTAACAATTGTTATTCTTTTACCATGGATAATAGACACGCTGGTAACGTTTACTGAAAAATATTTTACAATGTTTATCACACTGGTAAGATGAAGATGTTTGGTATAGTAGATTTTATAATAGTTATTCTAATTTTCATAAGGATTTCTACTGCACTAATTACATCTCCAATTTTCGGCAGCAAAGTAGTTCCAACACTTCCAAAATTATTTCTTTCAGTGGTTTTGGCATACATAGTTTTTTTAACCATTGATAGAAACGTAATCACTACAGTTCCAACAGGATATATGATTATTATTCTATCAATCAAAGAGGCAATAACAGGATTGATTATTGGGTTTATGCTTCAGTTTGTTTTCTGGGGCGTTTCATACGCGGGAACATTGGTTGGATTTGATATGGGATTAACTATGGCAGAAGTTTTTAATCCAAGTGCTGATGCAAGCAATAATATAATTGGTGAATTTCTCTATTACGGTGCGTTGATGATATTTTTTATAATTAACGGGCATCACTACATAATAAGTTCACTCAAGTTTTCTTTTTCCGTTATACCACTTGGTAAATTTACATTAACAAAACCGGTGTATGATTTAATTGTTATTTACGCTTCTTCAATATTTGTAATTGCTGTTAAGATTGCTTCGCCAATAATGGTTTCTTTTTTTCTTATTCATATTGCAGAAGGTATCGTTTCCAGAATCATTCCACAGATGCAAGTTTTCTTTGTAACGCAACCGTTAAAAATTGGTATAGGACTTTTAATGCTTGCCTCAACAACGCCATTATATCTTTATGTAATAAAAAATCTTTTGCAGGATTATGAAAGCAAACTTTACACTCTTATAGAAGCAATGGGTATTTAGAATGGCAGAACAAGACGGCAAAGAAAAAACCGAACAACCGACCGGGAAAAAATTAGACGATGCGCGTAACAAAGGTCAGGTTGCAAGAAGCCGTGAGGTAAATTCAGTCGCTGTTTTTGGAACCGGATTTATTATGCTTTATGTCTTCCAAAATTTTATTGGAAGTAGAATTAGTGACTTTGCTATCTCAATATTTAACTCCTTAGATACTTTTCCAAATCGCCTTTCTATGATCAGTAGCTTTATGATGGATTGGTCAGTTTTTTTTGCTATAACTTTAGCTCCTGTGATGATTGGCCTTATAATCATGGTATTTGCATCCAACATAGGGCAAGTAGGAATAAAACTAAGCCCGGAAGCAATGTCTTTAAAGTTTGATAAACTAAATGTTTTTAAAGGAATTAAAAATTTAATATCAACTAAATCATTTGCCGAACTTTTAAAATCTTTATTTAAATTGATTTTAGTGGGATTATTCACTTACTTCGTGCTTGATGATCTTATCGCATCATCAACTGAATTAGAATCATTTAGCATAAATGAAATTTTAGTTTTTATGCTTGATTCTGCTTTTGCTTTAATCTGGAAAATTGGACTTGTATATCTAGCAATTGCTGCCGCAGATTTTGTATGGGAAAAATATAAGTTCAATAAAGATATGATGATGACTAAAGAAGAAGTAAAAGAAGAATGGAAACAGACTGAAGGTGATCCTCAGGTAAAATCCAGAATTAAAAAATTAATGATGGAAGCCTCCAAACGAAGGATGATGCAAGATTTGCCAAAGGCGGATGTTGTAATTACAAACCCAACTCATTACGCGGTTGCAATTAAATATGATATGCAAAAAGATGCCGCACCTCAAGTTATTGCAAAGGGTGTTGATAATCTTGCGTTAAAAATAAAAGAAGTTGCAAAACAGCATAACATACCTATTCAAGAAAACAGGGAACTTGCACGCGCACTTTATAAAATGTGTGAGGTTGGAGATAAAATTCCTGCGTCATTATTTAAAGCTGTGGCACAAGTACTGGCTTATGTTTTCAATCTTAAAAAATCTAAAAAGAAAAGTATTGTGTAGACTGTGATGAAAATGTTTGGTCGAAATACAGATATCCTTTTAGCTTTTGCTTTGATTTTTATGCTGGGATTAATGTTAATTCCATTGCCAGCAGGATTTTTAGATTTTTTTCTTGCATTAAGCATTACAGTTTCAATATTAATATTTGTTGTATCTCTTTTCATTCAATCACCTTTAGATATTTCAATTTTCCCCGGTTTACTCTTAATCTCTACTCTTTTTAGATTATCATTAAACATAAGTTCTACAAGGCTAATCCTTATTGATGGTTATGCCGGAAAAGTTATTGAAACATTTGGAC
This sequence comes from Ignavibacteriales bacterium, assembly GCA_016709765.1. Taxonomy (NCBI): domain Bacteria; kingdom Pseudomonadati; phylum Ignavibacteriota; class Ignavibacteria; order Ignavibacteriales; species Ignavibacteriales bacterium. The sequence continues at coordinate 325,336 of JADJMD010000014.1, read as the reverse complement.
AGTTTGTGGTTAGCGGTAATTATGTTGTTGGATTTATTGTGTTCATCATTCTACTTATCGTGCAGTTTATGGTTATTGTAAAAGGATCCGGACGTATTTCTGAAGTTGCAGCAAGATTTACACTTGATGCAATGCCAGGTAAACAAATGGCTATTGATGCTGATTTAAATACAGGATTAATCACTGAAGCTGATGCAAGAAAACGTCGTGATAATATTTCCCGTGAAGCAGAATTTTATGGTGCTATGGATGGAGCAGGAAAATTTGTTAAAGGAGATGCAATTGCAGGATTGATTATTAATGTAATTAATATCGTTGCTGGATTTGTTATTGGAATTGGGCAAAGAGATTTATCAATTACGGAAGCGCTTCAGCAATACACAATTCTTACAATTGGCGATGGACTTGTTTCCCAGATTCCTGCGCTACTTATTTCTACCGCAGCAGGTATGGTTGTAACAAGAAGTGCAGCCGGCACCGCATTGGATTTACAAATCAAAACTCAGTTGCTTGCTAATCCAAGAGTGCTTGCTATTGTAGCAACTACTGTAGTAATATTTTCTTTCTTACCAGGAATGCCAACGATTCCGTTTGTGTTTATTGGTGCAGTTTTAGGCGTTACATCTTTTATGAAAAAGAGAAGTGATGCAAATCAGGCAACAGTTATTGAAGAAGAAATTATTAGCAATGAAAAAGGTGAAGAAGTTGTTGAACAATATTTGCAGGTCGATCCCATTGAAATTGAAATTGGCTATGGTTTAATAAGTTTGGTAGATGAATCCCAAGGTGGGAACCTATTTAATAAAATATCTACAACAAGAAAATTTATTGCGCTTGAGTTTGGGGTACTAATTCCGCCAGTTAGAGTTAGAGATAACTTACAACTTTCTCCGAATGAATACATAATTAAAATTAAAGGAAATATTGTTTCATCATTCGAAATCCATCCGGATAGATTTTTAGCAATGAATCCGGGCGGAGTTGAAGAACAGATGGACGGAATACCTACAAAAGACCCTGCTTTTGGATTACAAAGTTTCTGGGTAACTCGTGAAGAAAAAGACAGAGCTGAACTTTTAAACTTTACTGTTGTTGATGCGATTTCAGTTTTATCAACACATTTACAGGAGACATTAAAAACCAATTTTGATAAAATATTAAGCAGGCAAGCAGTAAAACAACTACTTGAAAACCTTAAAAAAGATTATCCTGCTGTTATTGATGATATTTCCGTTGATGTATTGCCGCTTGGCACAATACAAAAAGTATTACAGAATTTACTTAAAGAATTAATTCCAATAAAAGATCTTGTGCAGATAATTGAAGCATTGATTGATTATTCAAAAGTTACAAAGAATATTGATGTGCTTACAGAATATGTTCGACATTCATTAAACAATACGATTGCAAATCTTTACAAAGATGGAAACGGAATTATTCACGCTGCGGCAATTAGTGAAAAACTTGAAGCGTTTATAACGGCTTCATTTCAAAATCAAAAAGATGCAGTTCAAACATTAGGTTTAAATCCTGTAATGCTGAGTGAACTAAAAACTAAAATGCAAATTATTGTAGATAAGTTTGATGCCCTTGGGTACAAACCAGTTTTTATAACCTCGGCAACAATAAGACCTTATTTTTATAGATTGATTAATTCATCGTTCCAAAATGTAACTGTACTTTCTTACACAGAACTTCCATCACAAATTGAAATAGAATTTATTGATAATCTGGAGATATCAAATGCACATTAAAAAATACAGAGCAACATCGCTTAAAGAAGCCGCAGAATTAATGAAGTTAGAATTAGGCTCTGAAGCCTTGATATTAGGTACTAAAGTAGTCGCTGATGAAAACGACAACAGATTGAAATTATATGAAATCACAGCTGGTGCGGATAAATTTGAGATAGCAGAAGAAACTAAAACGAAGGTTATAAAACAAAATCTTAGTCAAACAAATTCTTTCGCAGAGGAAATGAAAAATATGACTGCAAGAATTTATCAGCAGAATCAAAATCAAAAACAAAAGATTAGCCAAGTTTATGGAGTAGAGCCAAAAGATGAAAATAAAATTGCTAGTATGAATACAAACCCAGTTGATGTGAAACCGGTTAAAGATAATCAAATGAAGGAAATCATAAAAAATCTTTCTGAAAAAGAAGTTCAAAAATCGGTTGTGCTTTCTATAATGGAACAACTTAAAAAGTATAAGAATTTTTTATCAAAGGATAACCTTGATAATTATGTGCAAACCTGCCTTGGTTCTTTAATTCAAACAAAAACGTTGGATTTAAATGTTAAAAAGCAAAATAAAGTTATTGCACTTGTTGGTCCAACAGGGGTTGGTAAAACAACAACAATCGCAAAGCTTGCTTTGATTGCAAAAATTATCCACAAACTTGATGTTGGGTTAATATCTATTGATACATACAGGCTTGGTGCCATAGATCAGTTAAAAAGTTTTGCGGATGTTAGTCATACTGATTTTCTTGTTGCTTATGAGCCAAGTGAAATGCCTGTCTTAATGAAAAAATTTTCAAAGAAGGACATTGTTTTTATTGATACTGTTGGTAGAAATCATAAAAACGATTCACAGCTAAAATCTAACCTTGATTTCCTTTCGTCCGTAAAAGTTGATGAAACCTTTCTTGTTTTATCTGCAACAAGTTCAACAAGAAACTTAGTTGAGATTGCTAAGAAGTTTAAAATATTTGATTATAATGCGTTTATTATGAGTAAGATTGATGAAGCAGTCGTTCACGGAAATATTATTAATCTCACTACAAAAACCGGAAACCCGATTGCGTTTTTAACTAACGGTCAAACAATTCCGGATGATATTATCTCGGCTGACAAAGATTACATCGCTAATTTAATTTATACTGGTCAACTTAGATCATGACGGGACAGCTTGATAGAATACGCGAACTTGAAAAATTATTTAGCTCAGAAGAAAATACTATTTCTGAAAAAATAGTCGTTGTTACCTCTGGCAAAGGTGGAACAGGCAAATCATTTTTTGCCGCTAACTTTTCTTATCAGTATTCTAAATCGTACAGAGTGTTATTGATTGATGCGGATTTTAATTTATCCAATCTGCATTTACTTCTAAATGCAAATCCACAAAAAACATTAAATGCTTTTTTTGAATCCAACGCTGTGTTTAATGAAATCATTACAAAATATAATTCAAACTTAGATATAATTTTTGGTGATGCCGGATCATTAAGTTTAGACAAACCTTCTTTCAACCAAATAAACAGGTTATTTAAGGAGATAAATAATATTTCATCTGAGTATGATTTGATTGTTTTTGATTTGGGCGCAGGAATAAGCGATGAAAATCTCCATGTACTGTCAAAAGCAAAAACAAAAATTATAATCACAAACCCTGAACCAACAGCATTGATGGATGCGTATGTGATTATTAAACTTTTAAAAAATAATAAAACTGAAGATGGAGTTTACATCGCTATAAATAGATGTAGAGAAGAATCAGACGGAGCACAGGCATTTCAAAATTTAAAAGCTGCAGTTGATCATTTTTTAAAAACAAAAATAAAATTTTTAACAGAAATTCCTGAATCGGCTGAAGTTAGAAAATCAATAATTGACCAAAAACTTTTTGCAGAAATCAGCCAATCCAACAAAGTTATCAGCTCAATAAATACTTCAGTTAGTAAGATTAGCAAAATTCATCAAGTGTTTAATATTAACCAACTCGACATTAAAGACTCATCAATAAGCTTCAAAAACAGCTTCTAATCACAACAAATTTACATTTAATTAGCCGACGTTAATGGTACAGGGTTTGCCTAACCTAAGCAAAGGTAAAAAAAATGAATAAAGTACTAATACAATTTGGTTTATTAATCTTCTGCTTTTCACTGATTTTTTTCAGTCAAAGAGGAATGCCGCTTCAGGATGTTGTTCTGAAATCTTTTATAGTTTTTATTTCACTAACAATCGTGTTAAGCGTAGTGGTGCTTTCTGTTTTTAAGATGATAAATAAAAATGAAACTCTTTCACCAGTTGATTCAAAAAAAAGTGAGTAAAGAATAATGCAAAAGAATAACGCAGAACTCTGGCAGCAGTTCAAACAAAATCAATCGCCAATCTTAAAGAAACAGATTATTCTTAATTACGTCAACCTTGTTCATTATGTAATTCATCATTCCAAATTTGCAATTAACAGTATTCTTGATGAAAGAGATTACTTTCAATATGGAATAGAAGGATTGAATGAAGCGATTGACAGGTTTGATCCTGATTACGGAACTAAGTTTGAAACTTATGCAATACAGAGAATACGCGGAAAAATAATTGATGAATTAAGAAAACTTCAAAGCAAATTTAAAAATGATTCAAACGAATCATCAATTGAATCATTCTATACAAACGTATCACTTAGCAGATCACCTGAAGATGAAGACGGTTACACGTTGGGCGAAGTTATCGCCAATGATACAGAATCAGCCGCAACTACTGTTGAAAAAACTGAGATGAAAGAATATTTAATGAGCGCAATAAAAGATCTGCAGGAAAGAGACAGATTGCTTTTGAGTTTGTATTACTTTGAAAATTTAAACTACAAAGAAATTGCTGAGTTGATGAAAATTACTGTATCAAGAGTTTCACAAATACACTCAAGAATTATGAAAGATCTAAAATCAAAATTATTGGTTTTAAATGACTAATTATTTAGAAAATACAGAAGTTATTCGCGAAAGAAATAAGCGATTACTAACTGGTATCAGAAATCTTCCTTCAGTTCCATTCATAATGGTAGAAGTTTCTAAGATGTTGGATAACCCAAGAACCGGTGCATCGGATTTGGGAAAACTTATAAGTAAAGATCAGGCGATGGTTGCAAAGATATTAAGTGTTGCAAACTCGCCATTATACGGGTTACCCCGCAGAGTTTCTACAATAGAATTCGCTATTGTAATCTTAGGATTTGATCATATAAAAAATATTGTAATTGCTCTTTCTATGATGGAAGCTTTTAAAAGTAAAGAAGATAAAAACTGGAACCGCAGAGCTTTTTGGCTTCACTCACTTATCACAGCAAGCGCAGCAAAAAGAATTGCTGATGATCTTGGCTACAGAAAATCCGGAGAAGCATTTACTTGCGGTCTTCTTCACGATCTTGGAATCTCGGTTATTCAAAGATATTTCTTTGAGGGATTTAAAGAGATTTGCGCTTTAGTTAATGATCAGCAAATGCGATATACAAATGCTGAACAAAAAGTTTTAGGAATTTCACACGAAGAAATTGGAAAGTTTTTAATAGAAAAATGGAATTTGCCAAGTTCTCTGGGTGATGCAATTCTTTTTCATCATAAACCTTCCGAAGCAGAAAATGAAAGAGAAATGGCTGCAATAATTCATCTTGCGGATTATATGACTCAGCGTTTTACAATGGGTGATTTGAACTGGGATGAAAATTATGAGCTTGATCTTGCAATAATAGATATCCTAAATCTTGGTGATGAAAGTTATTTAGAAAGTTTTATTCAAAGTTATGAACAATTATTCCGTGTTCAGATTGATTCAATTAAATTCTAACGAGGAGACAATGATAGCAGATACTCAAGACATTCTACAGAAAAAAGAAAGAACTGAAAAAGTTCTGACGAGTGTTGTAAACCTTCCGGTAATTCCAAAAGTAATGTTTGAAACAATTAAACTTCTGGATAATAAATACACGACAGCCGGTGAGCTTAATAAGGTTATTTCTAAAGATCAGGCTTTGTTAACAAAGATTTTAACGATTGCAAACTCGCCTTTATACGGGCTGCAAAGAAAAGTAACAACTATTGAGTATGCAATTTTAGTTCTTGGTTATCGTGAGTTAAAAAATATCATCTCTGCTCTTTCTGTTGCTGAAGCATTTAGAAATAAAACAGACAAATATCTCAACTCAAAAGAATTTATGCTTCACTCTTATCTAACGGGAACAGCTTGCAAAAAACTTGCTTCGGATATTGGCTTTAACAATTCCGGCGAAGCATTTATTGCAGGATTCTTACACGATATCGGAATATCAATTATACATAGATACTTACATTCAAGTTTTATTAATGTTACAGAACTTGTTGAAACAAAAGGAATGAGTTTCAGAGAAGCTGAATTGGATGTACTTGGAATGACACACGAACAAGTTGGGTATTTCTTACTTGATCGCTGGAACTTTCCCAAAGAAATATCGGACCCAATACTTACTCATCACTCACCCGATGGAACAAATTCAAGTCCGGTTTTAAGTGCTGTAGTTAATCTTGCAGATTACATTACAAATAGATTAAAACTTACAAGCGCCCCTTGGGATAATGATGTAACTCTAAGTCCGTTTGCAATGCAAAAGTTTAATCTTGAGCGAGAACTTGATGTTGAAAGATTTATAGATGGTTACAAAGATATTTTCTGGAATCAAATTGAATTTGTAAGGTTTTTAAATTGAGATTGTTAAAAGAAAACAGGCGGGCGTATTTACCATTTTTAAATTCGGTTGAACAACTGGAAAAAGCAAGCGACGGCAAATACAAATTAAAGAAAAGAACAAATTTGCCGCTAGCGTGTGAACAGGTAAGTGTAATTTCCGGCGGAAATGTTCAGATAGATTTATTAGCGTTTTCCGAAAAACTAAATTCACTTTATCAATCAGAACAAATTATTGCTGCATTTAAAGATGAGATAAGTAAACTTTCATTTTTTATGGATGCAGAAATATTTTCTCTTGATGATAAAACAAGCGAATGTAAACCAATTGACAAAACTTGTAATCAAAAACTTTATTACTACGTAAAAAACTTCTTAAAAAATGGAATTCTAGATTGGGTTGCGGAATCTAAAAATGCAAAATTCTTACCCTGGGAAGTTGATAATGCGGCCGTTAATTCAGGGTTAACTTGTTTTGTTGTTCCGATATTTAGTAACAACAGATTTTCAGGAGTTTTGGCTTCGCTTACAAATCTAAAATATTTAAGTGAAGATTCATTTGAGTATAGAACACTTCTAACAATATTAAATCAAACATTTGCAAAATTAGAATTTGTTCGATTAAGAGATGAACTAAATAAAACATATTCAGAATATCAAATTCTTCAATCAAAACTTTTTAATGACTTTAAATTTGCAGCAATTGGCGAACTAACAAGCAAGAGTATTGAAGAAATTGGTTCACCGCTGCAGGTTATTATGAGTTATTCCGATTTGCTTCAAAAAGAAAACCCTGATCTTGATTCAGATGCAACTGATTTTATCAGGAACCAGGTTCACACAATAAAAGAAATTCTCGATCGCTTAGGCAACTTTATAAACAACAGTGATAGCAAACCTAAATTATATTCATGTTCAATCAACACAGCTATTAATGATTTTTATAAAGTTATCGAGCACAGTTTGCGCGCAGATTCGTGTGAGTGCGTTCTGGATCTTGAAGAAAACATTCCATCAATTCTAAGTAATTATAACAGCTTAAAACAGATATTGATTAATTCATTCAGTTTGATAAACCCATTACGCGGAACCGGTGGGGGAATTATTATTCAAAGCCGTTACAGCAGCGAAACAATTATTATTAAAATGCTTTTTACAGATACTATTGATGGGTTAGCCAAAGAGGACAAAGAGTTTGGAATTAATATTTTAAAACATCTTATGGATAAACACGAAGGTGAAATGAGATTTATTAGTGAATCCGGAACCGGTACAAACTTGATATTTTCTTTCCCATTAAAAAGGAAGATGAGAGAATAAAAATGATTACAGGATTATTAATAATTAAAGTAGCTGCAATTATAATTCTACTTATTGTAATTGCATATGTTCTCTTTATGAGAAATGGATCGAAAAGAAATATAGATTCACAGTTTAAACACAATGTCGGGCTACTTCGCGAAGAAAAATTATTAATCCATTCCGATAAAAAGTTACAAAAGAAAAGACAACAGCTTTTGAAAAAAGCAAAACATATTGATGACGTTAATCAAAAGCAGCTAATCAATACATCAAAAAAATTAAAAATGCCAGCGGGTGAAATTCTATTAGCCGCAAAAATACAGATGTGTAGTAAATAGTAATTAATTAACGGTGAACAAAAATGATTAAAGGAATTTATCAATCTGCTAGAAGCCTTTTGGCTGCAAATAAAAACATGGAAAAGATTTCCGGAAACTTAGCAAATATTAATACTGTTGGATTTAAACGTGAAGGCCTATTTTCTGAGATTTTAAAAGCCGAAGGAAATTCACAGATAAGAAGCTCAGTTGATACTACTCAAGGTGAGATTTTTGAAACCTCAAATCCAATGGATCTTGCATTAGTTGGTGAAGGAATGTTCACAATCCAATCACAAAACGGATATGAATTTACGCGCAAAGGAAATTTTAAAGTATCTGATGATGGATTTCTCGTAAATGAACAAGGGAATAAAGTAATGGGCAAGGGCGGAGAAATAAGTCTTATAGAATATATGAATGGTGCGCAAACAGATATTAAAATTTCTCACAGCGGTGCGCTTAGCATTAACGAAACACACGTTGCAGATTTGCTTATAGTAAAAATTGATGATTATGAAAAACGAAAAACGGGATTAAATTTTAACACAACTCAAGACATTCAGGATTTTGCTCTAGAATCAGAATTTGAAGTAAGACAGGGTTACTTAGAAGAATCAAACGTTAACCCGATGATTGAATTAGAAAACATGATTAACCTTTCGAAAGATTACGAGACAGCATATAAGATGGTTAATTACTTAGATAGTTCATTAGAAAAAGCAAATGATCTTGGAAGAATTTAAAATAGTAACAAGAGGTTAGTATGAGCAACAGAGCATTAAGAACAGCGGCTTCAGGAATGTATGCACAGCAGATCAATATAGAAGTGATCTCGAATAATATGGCAAACATGAACACAACAGCATTTAAAAAAAGTAAAGCTGAGTTTCAGGATTTGATGTATCAAGAAGTTGTGGTAAATACTGTGAACTCAAACACACCCGGCAATTCAACTTCCGGAACAGGAACTGTGCAAGTTGGAAACGGAGTAAAACCCTCATCAACACAAAAATCTTTTTTGCAGGGTGATATAACTGCAACCAATACTCCTCTAGATGTTGCAATACAAGGTGAAGGTTTTTTTCAAGTAAGAAAAGTTGATGGAACACTAGTTTACACGCGTGATGGCTCATTCAAATTAAACTCTGATGGAAATCTTTGTACTTCAGGAGGCTATTTGCTTGACCCAGATATTTCTCTTGATGATAATTCTGTTGGAGTTGTAATTAGTAGGGATGGCAACGTTGAGCTGCAGCAATCCGATGGAAATAGAGTTCCTGTAGGTAATATTCAATTGGTAAGATTTTTAAATCCCGGGGGATTGTTAGCGCTTGGTGATAATCTATATTCAGAATCACCTGAAAGCGGAAGACCAATACTTGGCAATCCTGGCTTTGATGGTTTTGGTGAACTTCATCAAGGCTATCTGGAATCTTCAAACGTTGATGTTGTTGATGAAATGATTGCTATGATAACTGCACAACGTGCTTACGAGCTAAGCAGTAAAACAGTAAAGACAGTTGAAGAAATGATGACAATGGCTAATAATCTTAAAAGATAAGAAGCAGTGAGATTGTTAATATTCATATTGTTTAGTGTTCAAGTTTTTTCTCAAACTTTTGAAGAGAAAGTTCTTCAATACCTTCAGAAAGAGTTCCCAGAGTATCAAAAGATTGAGATACGACTTCAGCAAAATTTTTCATCTGATGATGAAATTGAAATTGACTATACGCGAAATATTAACCTTGGTAAGGGTATTGCATACATACCGGTTATTGCAACAAAAGGAAAAAAAACTTCTGCGTCTATTGTTTCAGTTAAGGTTCAATTGTTAAAAAAACTTTTAGTGGCTAATAAAGATTTTGAAAGAAAAGATTTGTTGCATAATTCAGGATTTGAAGAAAAAGTTTTAGACGTAACTAGAATTAATGGAAATCCATTAAGTGTTGATTGTGCATTAACAGATTATCGTGCAAAAACTTTTATTAAGAAAGGAGAAATCCTTTTTGAAGAAAAGATTGAAAAAATTCCTTTAATAAGTTCAGGTGATAAAGTATTTGCAGAAGTTAGAAATGGAAATGTAACTGTGACGACGGAAGCTTTTGCAAGGCAACACGGCGGTGCTGGTGATTTAATTGAGTTTGTATCGTCAGGTAATAAAATATTTAAAGCAAGAATTATTGACGCAACCAAGGTAATAGTTGAGTGATAAAATGAAAAAAGCAATTTTAATTTCTGTTTTACTAATCGCAGCAGTATTCCCACAGAATATGAGAAAAAACTCTTACTACTCATTATTCTCCGATCAAAAAGCATCTAATATAGGCGATGCGATAACAATTATAGTTGTGGAATCTTCACTTGCAACTAATAAAGCAAGAACTAATAGCTCAAGAGAAAGTGATCTTGGATTTAATCTCGCGGGGAAAGTAAGCTCAACTGATGTTCCGGAAGTAAATGTAGGCGTTGGTTCCAACAATGATTTTAGCGGTTCCGGATCAACAGAATCATCCGGTATGATTCAAACAAAAATTAGTGCAACAATTGAATCAGTTCTTGAAAATGGAAATATGCTGATAAGTGGCAGTAAAAAAATTACTATCAACGGCGAAGAACAATTAGTAAATATTAAAGGAGTTGTTAGGGCAACAGATGTTAGAGCCGACAACTCCGTTCTATCTTATAATATTTCTGATGCTGAAATAAGTTTTGAAGGAAGCGGACTTATAGATGATGCACAATCGCCAGGCTGGTTAACAAAGTTCTTCCATTGGATTTTTTAAGGTGAAGTATGAAAAGATTTAGTCTTTTAATATTAGTATTTATTGTCTTGTCGTCACTAGCCTATTCACAAAGAATAAAAGATATTGCGACAATTTCCGGCAATAATTCTGAACAGGTGATTGGCTATGGTTTGGTTGTTGGATTAGCAGGAACAGGCGATAGCTATCGTACTCAGTTTACTATGCAATCTATAACAAGTATGTTAAAAAGATTTGGAATAACAGTTCCGCAAACAGATGTAAAGACCAGAAACGTTGCCGCAGTAATGGTAACCGCAAATCTAAATTCTAATTACAAACCAGGTGCAAAGTTTGATGTTACAGTTTCTTCAATGGGCGATGCAACAAGTTTACTTGGTGGGACTCTTTTGATGACTCCACTTTCCGGAATTGCGGGTGAAGTTTACGCCTTTGCACAAGGCTCGATTTCTATTGGCGGATATGATTATAACACCTCAAGCGGGAATAGAGTTGCAAAAAATCATTCACTTGCCGGCAGAGTTCCGCAAGGCGGCATTTTGAAGGAAACACTTGAGAATGAAATTGTTATCGACAAACAAATAAGTGTTTATTTAAGAATGCCTGATTTAACAACATCTAACAATGTTGCTAATTCTATTAATGCAACATTTGGCGATAGTGCCGCAACTTCAATTGATGCATCGGAAATTCGTGTTACTATCCCAAAAGACAGGCAAACTAATATTGTAGGTTTTCTTGCTGAGCTTGAAGTTTTAAATGTTGAAACTGATTATGCTGCAAAGGTAGTTCTAAATGAAAGAACAGGAACTGTAGTTGCGGGTACAAATGTTCAAATAAAACCTGTATCAATTACACACGGCAGTTTAAATATTACTATTGAAAATTATCCAATTGTTTCTCAGCCTGGTGCTTTTTCAAACGGTAATACGGCTGTGGTAAACAATTTAGTGCCTTATGCAACACAGGATTCAACAAACACAATTGCAATCTCCGGCGCATCTAATGTACAGGAAGTTGCAAGCGCTCTTAATTCATTAAAAGTTACGCCAAAAGAAATTATTGCAATTTTTCAAGCACTTAAAGAAGCGGGCGCTCTAATAGCAGAATTAGTTATCATCTAAAATGAACGATTTAAGTTTAAAAATAACTAACGAACAGAAACACATTCCATTTACACCGGAAGCAAAAAATCTTTCGCTTTCTGAAAAACAAAGAATGGCGGATGTTTCTAAACAGTTTGAAAGTTTATTAACATCAATGATGCTAAAAAGTATGAATCAAACTACAAGCGGCGGAATGTTTGGTGAAAGTAATTTTGGCGGAGATTTTTTTGATTCCATTTTTCAGTTTGAAATTGCTGATAAGATTTCTAAAGGAACAGGGCTTGGAGTAGCTGATGAAATTTATAAAAGATTAACAGGTGAAACTTTATCAACTGAAGTTTTAAATCCAAAATTAACTCCGCTAAAAAATCAACCAAAGATTGAAGTAACAAGCAGCAGTACAGAAATTCCTGTTGTTGAACCATCAAACCAATCTTTAACAAGATTAAGTAAATATGATGAAATTATTAATCAAGCCTCAGAAACTTACGGAGTTGATAAAAATATCATTAAATCTGTAATACTTGCAGAATCTTCCGCTAAAGAAAATGCAGTTTCAACTGCAAGCGCAAAAGGCTTGATGCAGATTATTGATTCGACCGCACAATACTTGGGAATTAACAATGTTTTTGATCCAAAAGAAAATATTATGGGCGGGGCTAAATATTTGTCCCAACTTCTTCGAAAATACAATGGAGACCTAAAGTTTGCTTTAGCCGGATATAACGCAGGACCTGGAAATGTTGATAAATACAATGGAATTCCACCTTTTACAGAAACTCAAACATATGTAAAGCGTGTAATTGGATATCTTAAGAATTTTGAGGAGCCGAAAAATGTACTATGACGAAATTTTAAAACTAACTTATGAACAAATTACTTTATTAAGTGATTTTATTAATACGTTAAAGTTATTGCAAAGATCAATAGTTAATAGCGAACTTGATGATATTGAAATTGCAATTGATAAGGAAGAAAAAATTCTTAATCGCGTTAAAGACTGTGAAGAACGAAGATCTAATGCAGTTACGATGGCTTTAAAGCATTATAAAATTGAAGTTGATAAAAATGAAGGCATGGATAAGTTAGCCGATGTTTTATTAGCGATTGATCCTGAAGTTTCTGAAGAGTTTAACCAGGTTAGAACCATTTTATTAGAAAAGGTTAAAGAAGTTCTTTTACTGAATTCACAGAATGAAATAATCATTAGTAATTCAAGACAGTTCATACGCGACTTAATCAAAAATATTCTTGGTACAAAAAAAGAAAATTTTTTTGATAGAAAAATTTAGAGCAACACAATGGCATTAACAAAAATATTTGACATATCTTCACGAAGCTTAGCCGTTTACAGAAGAGCGCTGGAAGTGACGTCGCATAATATTGTTAACTCTGCAAATCCCAATTATTCACGCCAGCGAATTATGCTTGCAACGGAAACCTCAAATCTTACTGCAGGATTAGTTTGGGGCAACGGTGTAAAGATTGCAGATGTTTCGCGTGTAAGAGATCGGTTAGTTGACGCCCATATTATCGGTACAAATCAAAAATTTTCAGACAGCAACAGGCAAAGCCAATTAGTAGGCGATGTAGAGAAAATATTTTCCGAACCTTCAGATCTTGGCATATCAAATTTGATGACAACCTTTTTTAGCAGTTTTAATGAACTTGCTGTTACTCCAAATTCATCACCTTTAAGAACGAATGTTTTAAATGCTGCAAATAATCTTTCAGCAAAAGTAACTTCTATAAATCAATCATTAAATACTCTAAAAGGCGATATTAAACAAGAGTTTCAGCAAAAAGTAAATTCTGTAAATACGATTTTAGATCAGATACATCAAATTAATTACGAGCAATTTTCAAACGCTTATAATGGTGTTCCTGTTAATGATCTATTGGATAAACGTGATGCTCTGGTTGATGAACTAAGTAATCTTGTAAATATTAATGTGGTTTACGATAACACAAACTCAGCAGTAATTTCAATCGGTGGAGCTCTTGCTGTTGATAGAATGCATTCAGCAGAATTTGTTGCTGAAGAGGTGAATGGCAAAATAAATTTAAAAGTAAAAGATGGGACTTACCCGATTGTATTAACCGGTGGTGAACTTAATGCACTCTCCCAAGTCTATTCAAAAAAGATTCCGGCCTACCAGCAAAAACTTGATGGTGTAATTGCCAAGCTTGTTGAAGCTGTAAACGGCGAACACGTTAATGGTTACACAATTTCTGATCCGCAGGAAACAGGACTTAATTTCTTTGAAGGTTATGTAAACGGCGAACTGATAATTAATTCTGAACTTATTGATGATCCAAATAAAATTGCAATTTCATTGGATGGAACTGAAGGTAATGGAGAAATTGCAATACGTATCGCGCAACTTACAGATTCAAAATTATTGAACGGTAACACCTTACAGGAAAGTTACGCCTCAATGATTAACGGACTTGGCAATGACGGAATGCTGCAAAATAATTATACACAAGCCAACCAGATGGTTCTGGATGAGCTTGGTCAATTAAGAGCTTCGCAATCCGGTGTTTCTGTTGATGAAGAAATGACAAATGTATTGAAGTTTCAACGAACGTATGAGGCATCTGCTAAACTCATCACAATTGCTGATGACATGTTACAAACAATTTTAAATATGGTGTAAAATGCGCATAAGTGATTTAATAATTTCTAATAATTACATTGGAAATACAAACAAAATAAAAGACAGAATTTCTACTCTAAATAAACAAATAATGAGTGGAAATAAAATTGAGAAACCATCCGATTCACCTGTTGGTACTTCCAGACTTTTCCGGATTTCAGATCAGATGGGTCAAACTGAAACTTATAAAAAAAATATTCAGAACAGTTTGTCATTTTTGGATGAAACAATTTTTGCAATGGAATCAATGCAATCAGAAGCTATGAGTATTGTTGGCAAATTAACTGAACTTCAAAACCCAATCAATCAAACCAACTTAGAAGTTTATGCTGATATGATTGACAACTCATTAAAGATTATGTTAGAAACTTCAAACTCAAAATCCGATGGAAAATATATTTTTGGCGGAACGGACTATTCAAGCGAACCTTATGGAATTTCATCTGACAATCAATCATATCAATCAAATACAGATACGAGTGGTAAAATAAATGTTAAGTTTTCACAAAGTGTTGTGCAAAGTATAAATATGCCCGGATTAGATTTATTTGGGACTATAGTTTCCTCAAAAGGATTTTTTAACACAGCAGACGTAGTCGGAACGGTTACAAATGTTAATTCTACGATTCACGATGATTTGGGAAATGAATATCAACTGCAAACTAACTATCAAAAAACAGCAGCTAATACTTATCAAATGACTTATGATATTGTTGATGGCGGCGGTGCCACCGTATTTACAGCTCCACCGGGAGCTAAAACACTTGTGTTTAACAACTTAAACGGAAACTTAGTTTCTGTGGATGGATCAACTTCAGATTTATCTTTTGCAGTGGAAGTTCCGGCAAACAGAATTCAGTTTACAATGAATCTTAAAACACTTTCAGAAAATAGTTCAGCAACAAGTATAAGTTTAAGTGCAAATCAACCAACAAATATTTTTAACACACTTAAACAGCTTAGCAATGATTTAAGAAACGGAATTGTTCCAAGCAACGAGCAAATTGCCGCTGTTGAAAATTTTAATTCACGTCTTACATCTAAACAATCGCAGGTTGGTAATACAATAAATCAGATTTCAACTTTGCAAAGTATGTTAGAACAGCAAACATATAATTTGATGGAATTGGCTCAGAATGAAAATGGTGTTGATATCGCAAAAGCTGTGGTTGATTTACAAAACCAAGATTACTTATTACAAATATCACAAAAACTTGGTTCAATGATTTTACAAAAGACGTTACTTGATTACATATGATAAAAAAATACAGCGCATTTAACGGATTAATTTTAGGAGTTCTATCCATCTTTGGGGCTTTTGTGCTCGAGGGTGGATCTGTAAATGCTCTGTTCTTAATTCCACCAATTATTATTGTTTTCGGAGGAACATTTGCAGCGGTAATAATCGGTTTTGGATATGAAAATTTTGTAAACATGTTCAGATTGATGAGGCTTGCGTACTTTCCTCAAAAGTTTGAACCTAAAAGAGTAATAAATTCGATTGTTCAGTTTTCGTATAAAGCAAGAAAAGAAGGTTTGCTTGCACTTGATAGAGATATAAATAAAGTTGATTACTTTTTTGCTAAAAAATTATTACGCAATGCTGTTGATGGAACGGATCCGGACTCTTTGCAAGATCTAGCTGAACTTGAAATTAAATCTGTGCAGGAAAGACATTACTCTAATATTTTTATTTTTACAAAAATGGGCGGATACGCGCCGACAATGGGAATTCTTGGAACTGTTATGGGATTGATAATGGCACTTTCACACGCTGGTGCTGATCCCAATTCATTAATTAAAAGTATTGCCACTGCATTCATCGCAACACTTTGGGGTGTTTTTAGTGCAAACTTAATTTGGTTACCAATTGCAGATAAATTAAAAAAATGTCATCAAGAAGAGAAACAAATGATGGAACTCTCATTACAGGGGGTCTTGGCATTACAGAGTGGGGAAGTCCCGGCTTTGGTGAAGTCAAGATTGGTAAGCATGCTATCCCAAAAAGAACAAGAGAGCATGCTTCCTCAAAGAGAGTTCGAAAAAAGATTCAGGTAGATGAGTTTGAAGAATCACCTTTTTCTGAAGGTGGAGAGAAAGACCGTTACCTTATTACGTATGCAGATCTTATAACTCTGTTGCTCGGGCTGTTTATTTTACTATATACAGCGTCAAATCTTGACGTACAAAAGTACGAGAAAATGGTAAATGCTATCGGTAATGTTTTCGGTGGACCAACTCAAACTATTAAAGTTATTCCAGATTCAGAAGTACCGATTGCACCGCCACTGGGAAATTTGAAATCAGACATAAATAGTTTGATAGAAAAAAATAATTACACAAGTTCAATAAAACTTGAAGAAAATTCGCGGGGAGTTACAATTCACATTCTTGAAGATATTGTTTTTCCTTCGGGAAGTGCAGAATTAAAGAAAAGTTCAAAAATTGTTTTGCAGCAACTTGCAGCAATTATTAAGAAATTGCCAAATGATGTTAGAATTGAAGGACATACAGATAATATCCCAATTAATACATCACAGTTTCCATCTAACTGGCATTTATCTGTGGCGCGTGCTTTAAGTACGGCTTATTATTTGATGACTGAACAGGGTTTGGATCCGGAAAAACTTTCCATCGTAGGATTTTCGGAGTACAAACCTTTAGACTCAAATGAATCAGTATACGGCAGAGCCACAAACAGAAGAGTAGATATTATAATCATAAAATAAAATTAGGAATATGAAAATAAAGACATATCATTTTGGCGAAATTGAATACACTGAAGATTTGGTTATCAGTTTTGCAGAAGGCCTTTTCGGATTGGAAAACCTTCACAAATATCTTTTTATCAAACCAGAGGACGATATTTTCTACTGGCTCAACTCTATTGAAGAGCCCGAAATAGCTTTCCCTTTAATCGGGCTAAGAATAATTGATAAAAAATTTCCTGTGTTAGATGATAACGAAGCATTTGGAATTGTAGTTATGAGTAAAAATCCAGCTGATGTTAAAGTAAATCTTAAAGCTCCCGTTTACATTAATCAGGATGCAAAGAGCGGATTTCAAAAAATTATAGATAGCGATAAATACCCTATTGACTACAATCTTTTTGTTGAAGAAAATCAAAGTTAAAAAAATGTTAATACTAACCAGAAAATTAAACGAAGAAATTAAAATCGGCAGCGGTATAACTGTAAAGATTATTTCATTATCAGACAATACCGTTAAGATTGGAATCGACGCTCCTCAGAATATACAAATTGTTAGAACTGAGCTTTACGATAAAGTAAAAGAAAGTTCTGTAAAAGCAATAAAATCCATTAAAGAGATACCTGCGGATTTAACAAAACTCAAAATCAAAAAGATTGATTAATGTATGATCAGAAATAAAAACCCACTGATTTTAATTATTGATGATTCTGATTTAACAAGAACTTCTTTAACAAGATTGTTTGATGAATACATCTGCAAAACTGAAAGTTCTGAAGATGGTTTGTTTGGTATTCAAAAAGCGCTTTCTCATAAACCTGATATTATTATTCTTGATATTCTTATGCCAAATCTTGATGGAATAAAAACCCTACAGATAAAAAAAGTTATTGATGAATTAAAGAATATTCCCGTAATCATTCTAAGCGGCAACGTAAACAAAAGCAATATGCTTGCGGCTATGGAAAATGGAGCTGATAAAGTTATTATCAAGCCTTTTAATATAGATGATCTGATTAATGCTGTTAACGAACTGATTGGCTTTGAATTAGAAAGAAAAATTAATGCTGAAATTCAATCAATTGATTTTCATGATGAAGTTGTAAACGACCTTCAGAAGATTTTTATAGAATCATTTCCATCACAAAAAAAAATTATTGTTGATTCTGTGAGTTTAAGAGATAGAAATAAATTAAGAGTAATCTTTCACCAAATAAAAGGGGTGGGAAAAACAGTTGGTTTGCCAATGGTAAGCGATATTTGCAGAAACTTAGAGTTTAACCTCGCTTCCGATAGAGTTGATTGGAACTTTATTATAACTCAATGTGAAAAATTGTTTTCCCTTGTACCAAAAACTCAATTTGAGTTAAACGTGGAGAAATAAAATGTTTGTTATTATAGGAATAGTTGTTGTTACAGTATCGGTTGTTGGCGGCTTTATGTTTGCCGGCGGTGATGTTGTGCTTCTTATTCAACCCGCAGAGTTTATTGTAATTGTTGGTGCCGCTGTGGGCAGTTTACTGATTTCTGCGCCAATAGGTGTTATTAAAAAAATCATAAAAACAATTCCCGGCGTTTTCAAATCACACGCATATTCTAAAGAAGAATATCTTGAACTGTTAAAAGCGTTTAATGATCTTTTTCTTCTAGCTCAAAGAGATGGATTACTTGCAATAGAAAAACATATAGAAAATCCTGAAGAAAGTGATATCCTATCAAAAAGCCCAAGATTTTTACACAATGAGTTAGCAAAAAACTTTTTCTGTGACACGATGAAAGTAATGCTCTCCGGTGGCGTACCACCTCACGAATTAGAAAATTTAATCGATGCTGAAATAGGAACACTTGAAGCAGAAACAAAACCGGCAATAAATGCAATCACAAAAATGGGCGATGCTTTTCCGGGTCTTGGAATTGTAGCCGCTGTATTAGGCATTATTATAACAATGGGCTCAATTGACGAAGGTGCCGCAACAGTCGGACATCACGTTGCTGCCGCTTTGGTTGGAACTTTTCTCGGTGTTTTAATAGCGTACGGATTTGTTGGTCCGTTAGCTACAAATTTGGAAGTCGGACTCGAAGAAAAAATGAGATACCTTGAAACAATTAAAGCCTGCGTTGTAGCTTATGCAAAAGGCAATCCACCAATTATTGCTGTTGAAATTGCAAGGCGAACAATTTTTTCTGAAGAGAGACCAACCTTTAGTGAATTGGAGAATTTTATGAGAGGCAAAACAGAATAAATGAAAGGCGGCGAAGAAAATATAATTGTTGTAAAGAAAATCAATAAGCACGGCGGGCACCATGGCGGCGCCTGGAAAGTTGCTTATGCTGATTTTGTTACAGCCATGATGGCGCTTTTTATTGTGTTATGGATTTTAGGACAAGATGAAAAAATCGTTCAAAGCGTTGCAGGTTATTTTAAAGACCCTGTAGGATTTTCTGAAAAGATGAAAGCTATTTCTGTGCTTGATGGAATGATGCAACTTCCTACAGATAGTGCAACAAGTATGCTTGATAAAATAAAACAAAGAGAACTGGAAGTTGAAAAACTTAATGCGATGAAAGACTCAATAGTTAGTGATCTTTCTGCAAGTGGTGAATTCACAAACTTGATGGACCAAGTGAAAATGGAAATTGTGAATGAGGGATTAAAAATCGAAATGGTGGAATCCAACGACGATGCTTTTTTTGAAATCGGTACATCTGAGTTACGACCTGAAGCACAAAAATTATTAAAAGAAATCGGAAAAAATTTAATTGTAATTCCAAATAAATTAATAATCGAAGGACACACAGATTCCAGACCATATTCCAACGATGGAATTGGTTACACAAATTTTGAATTAAGCTCAGAAAGAGCAAACTCAGCTCGAAGAATTCTTGTATCTGGCGGGCTTGATTCCAGAAGAATTGATGAAGTGCGTGGATACGCAGATACAAGATTATCAGATAAGAATGATCCGTATAATCTTGTAAACCGAAGAATAAGTGTAATAATAAAATTTGCTACAGAGGAGCCAAAGTGAAAAAATTAATTGTAGTTGAAGACGATAAGATCACTCAGCAGTTTTATTCAATGTTCTTTAATAAAAATGGATATGATACTGTAATTACCGATAATGGTGATAAAATATTTGATACTTTATTAACGCAAGAGGTCGGTCTTATTCTTATGGATATAAACCTAAGTAATACTTATCTTAATGGTGAAAAAATTGATGGTATTAAATTATCACAGATAATTAAATCTGATGAACGTACAAAAAATATACCTTTAGTTTTAGTAACTGCGTCTTCGCTATCAAGCCAGTTAAGGCATTTTTTAAGTGAAACAAATGCTGAAGAAATAGTTACTAAACCAATTTTAGATTATAATCGATTTTTAACAAAAATAAATAACTACTTAGCAAGTTGATTGAAAAAGATAAAATATTAGTTGTAGAAGATGAGCGCGACACACGCTTTATTCTTGAAAAACTTTTAACCAAAAATAATTTTGAAGTTATTACGGCTAATAATGGACAAGAAGCTCTTAAACTTCTTGAAACATTTACACCAAAAGTTATTCTTGCTGACTGGACTATGCCTATTATGGATGGTCTGGAATTGTGTAATCAGATTAAACAAAATGAAAAGTTAAAAATTATTTATTACATTATTCTCACAGCTCGTACTTCGTTAAGAGATCGCGTTACAGGGTTGGATGTTGGCGCGGATGACTTTTTAATGAAGCCAATTGAAAACCAGGAACTTGTTGCAAGAATTAGATCTGGAATTAGAATTTTTAATCTGCAAAGAGAACTCAAAAACATCGAACACTCAAAAGCCGTTATAGAACTTGCATGCACTATTGGGCATAAAATTAATAATCCTCTAAGCAGCCTTAAAATTGCAATGAATAACTTAATTGAATCCTCAGCTATCAAATCTTCTGATCAAACTGAAGAAGATTTTGAAATAATGAAGCAGGCAATTGAAAGAATCCAGACTTTTGTACAACAATTAACACACCTAGAAAACCCCCAAATCATCAATTATTCTGATGATAGTAATATGCTAAAATTGGATTAATTTTCTTTTTTCAGTCTCAATTATTCTCTTTTATTTTCGATAATAGAGTGGAGAACTGGGAAAATGCTAAAAAAAATCGAAAATATCGCATCCGCTTCGGAATTTAAAAACAATTCACGTTTTGTGGGTGGGTTACATACTTTACCCGGAATCTCCAGTGGCAAATCAAGTATTTCTGATTCGTTAAGTTTTTCAAATGCCTTCAAATATCTATCTCAACTTAAATGGAATTTAAAATCCTTAGAACACAGTGTGAATGAGGAGTTCTTGATAGAATTTGGTATCGACAATTTTTTATTTCAAACAAAAGTAAACATACACGATTGCCGATCAAATAACATTGTTTATAAAATCATCAATGAAGGATTCATAAGCTCATCAACACGCAAATATCAAATTCTTCTTTCTTTTGATTTTGATTCTGAAGTATACACTGAACCTGTTATTGCAACAGATACACAATATCTAAATCGTTTGTTTGATAGATTCAATTCTTATGATAGCATAATTTCAAAAAACTCTAACAGCCCAGAGGTTAATGATTTTTTGATTGATGAATCGCAGAATTATTTACGATATGAAATTTCACTTATACATCGAAATGTGATTTTCTTTGTTGAAAAAATAGTTGGCGAAACATTTAGCAAAGAATTAAGAATTAGTGTTTATAATCCCGAAGATAAAAAATTAATCAGAATACAGCAGATAAATGTTAAGTTATAAAGAACTTGAAGTACAGGAAGAGATTTCTGATTACGGGGAAAACATTCCAATTAATGCCACGGTAGAATGTAAACCCATCATTGTTTTAAACAGAAACAATTCAATAATCTATTCAAACCAATCTGCACAAATAGCTTTTGGATTAAACAGTATTAATAATATTTCCGGAATGCAAACGGATGCAAATATTGCGGAACTCCTTTCTGATTTTAACGAGAGCAGTTATTCCAACATCAGTATAAACTTGCGTATTAAAAATTTATCTGAATCATCTTTTGGTGAGTATGATGCTGAGATTGAAAAAATAGAATTAGATAACACACAATATCTCTTTATAGTTTTTCATCTAACAGAACGGGAAGTTATTCTTGAAAACAGAATAAACTCAATTCACGCAGCAATTGAATATGCCAACCTTCCTGTAATGACTATTGATGCAAGCGGTAAAATTTCTTTTCTATCCAGATCGATGGAAAACATTCTTGGTTTTACAATTGATGAATTATACGAAAAGTTTTTTTGTGTTCCGTTAGAAAACTTCTTATCAAAAGCTGATTTGCTAACTGCTGAGCGGGCTTTCTTTTTAAAGCAAAGCTGGGTTAAGATTATTTCGTTTAAAGATAAAGGTAAAATATTATTTAAAGAATTACAGCTTACGCCTTTTTCAAACGCCGGCACATCATCAAATACTTTTATGATGATTGCACATGATATAACTGATTATGTTCAAAAAAATATCATTGTTAAAGAATCTGAGAATAAATTAAAATCGATTATAAATAATATCCGCGATCCACTTTTTATTATTAAACGCAATAAAGATAAACTGTTTTTTGAAACTGGCAACAATGGTTTTTTTAGAATTTTTGATTTGGATAAAACAAAACTTGCTGATGTGGATTTAAAGTTAGTTTTTACAAATGATCTTCTGAAACTTGTTCTTAAAAACGCAGAAATACTTTTGCAGGATTCTCTGCCTTTTGTTGAGTTTAAAGCAAAGTACAATCAGATTCACTACCAGTGTAAAGTATCGTTAATGGATATTAGCACTGAAGATGAATCCTTTATAATGATAAATTTTAACAATGTGACAGATCAACAAAATTATCAAAATAAAATGAGTGCGGCTTATGAAAAAGAAGTTCAGTTGAACAAACTAAAATCTTCATTCATAGAAAATATGTCTCACGAAATTAGAACACCGTTTAATGCAATTTCCGGTTACGCAGAAATTTTAGAAGAAAGCATCAAAACAAATGATTATAAAACTGTTTCTGAATTAGTTGTACTTGTAAAAGAGGTTCTATCAAGAGTATCACATTTGTTTGACCACATAATTGATATGTCTGAAATTGAATCGAGTGAAATGATTTTTGATTATGTCTATCTTAATTGTAATCAGGTTCTAAAATCAGCTTATAATAAGCTTCATCAAAAAGCTAACAAAAAAGGAATAGAACTTGTACTTGAACTTGCGGATCAGGAAGTTGTAATAAAAACTGACTGGATGAAACTTGAAAAAATTGTTTCTGCAATTACAGAAAACGCTATCAAATACACAACTAATGGTAAAGTTGTTTTACGATCTTTTGTGTTTAGCCAATTTGCTTACATAACTATTACCGATACTGGTGAAGGAATGAATCAGGAAGATATTAAGTTTTTACTTGAACCATTTTCGCAAGAAGAGCAAGGCTATACAAGAAAATATCAGGGCGCGGGATTGGGATTAGCAATCGCTAGCAAACTAACAAAATTGATGGGCGGCTTGTTCGAAATTGTTAGTCGTAAACAAACCGGTACCAAGGTTACACTTATTTTTCCTGTGATGAAAATCCAACAGTAACAATTTTATTTTCTGATTTTGCAAATTGAGTTAATTGTTTTTTAGTTTTGATATCGCTGCACAATATTAACCAATCGGATTTTTTTACACATCTGTATTATCAATACAAGAACGAAATGTGAATTTAAAGGTTAAACAAACACTTTTAGCGTCAAAAATTGTAGTGGGATGGGATTCATTTTGAGAATTTTCAATTCTCTTGCTGGCACTTAACTTGTAAAATATATCAAGTTCAAATATCAGATTCAGGTGGAGTCAAATCAAATAAGCCAATCGATTTTTGAAAGTGTTGGAAAGGGAGCATGCTATTTTGTAGAAAATTGATTTAATAAACTGATGCAAACAACAGAAAATCTAATTAAGGAAGAAAATATTTCTTCAAACTTTCACGCAAGCCCGCACTTTGCGTTTTACAGGATTTCAGATTCTGGAGCTCCGGTTTATACTAATCAAACTTTTTTACGTATGCTCGGTTTTAATTCTTTAGATGAACTGATGGAAGTTTATATGAAAGAAGAATCTTTTAGAGAAAACTTTTCTGTTGTTAAATATCAAGAACACTTCTTTAAAATAAATAATACAGAAGGTGTAGAATCTAAATGGCGTAACAGGAACGGACGAGCCGTTTATGTTAATGAGTTTGTTCAAAAAGGTTATGATAATATTGATGGCTCTGTTTATTACGATTGCATTGCAGAAGATGTAACTGAAAAGAAAATAGTTGATGAACTTATTAGTGATGTTATAGGTCGTGATTACGCCATCATAAAAGCTTTGCCCGATATTTTATTTATACTTTCTGAAGATGGAAAGTTTACAGACTTTAAAGCCGGTAACAATGCCGAGTTTCCGATTTCTCCATCCTACATTATTGGCAAAACTATTTGGGATATTTTCCCACATTCAATAGCCGAACCGCTTCAATTGATGATAAGAGAATCATACTCATCTGGGCATTTAAAAACTTATGATTTTAAAATGCAAAATCACGATGCAGAAAAACATTATGAAGCACGCATTGTTAAAAGTCATAAGAATGAAGTTTTAATGCTGTTAAGAGATGTAACCAATCAAAAGCAAAATGAAATACAGATACTAAAGATTGCAGAAGATCTTAAACAGATAAATGACACGAAGGATAAGTTTGTTTCAATCATTGCACATGATGTTCGCACACCAATTATAGCGTTAATTGGATATGCTGAAATTCTAGCAGATGATATTGATGAACTTCAGAAATCAGAAGTAAAAGAATTTGCATCAAGTATTGTTGAAATTTCAAAACAAACAATTGGGTTATTAACAAATCTTTTAGAGTGGAGCCGATTGCAAACGGGAAGAATAGAATTCAATCCTGAACCTGTTAACGTATTTTCAATTTCAGAAAATAC